>JAEZCR010000026.1 GCA_023433465.1 Pseudomonadota bacterium
GAAGTATCACGGCGGCGTGGACGTAGCGGACGTCGGCAAGGAGAACCTGGCCGCGCTCGAGAAGGGATTGGTGAACCTCGAGCGGCACATCCACAACGTGCGCAACCAGTACGGATTGGAGAGCGTGGTGGCCATCAACCATCGCGCCGAGGACACCGACGCGGAAATCAAACTACTGCAGGAGCGGCTGTCGCACCTCGACGTGAAGATCATCGTCGCCAGGCACTTCGCCGAGGGCGGCAAGGGCGCGGTCGAGCTCGCGAAGGAAGTCGTGCGGCTGTGCGAACTGCCCAGCAATTTCCGCTTCGTGTACGAGGCCGAGCAGTCTCTGTGGGACAAGATGAAGACCATCGCGACGCAGGTATACGGCGCGCTCGACATCGTCGCGGACAGCAAGATCCGCGCGCAGATCCGCGCGCTGCAGGAGGCGGGGTATGGTCACTACCCCGTGTGCGTGGCGAAGACGCAGTATTCGTTCTCGACGGATCCGAAGCTGCGCGGCGCGCCGTCCGGACACGTCGTGAACATCCGCGAAGTACGCCTCGCGGCCGGCGCGGAGTTCGTCGTGATGATCTGCGGCGACATCATGACCATGCCGGGTTTGCCGAAGGTGCCCGCCGCGAACAGCATCGACGTCGACGCCAGCGGCAAGATCGTCGGGCTGTTTTGAAATCGGGGACAGATCTATTTATTGACGATAACGGCCCGCGGATTCAGTCTTCGTTATCGTCAATAAATAGATCTGTCCCCGAATGCCAGCCGCCGACATCGCGCGCGTCCGCGCGGAGATCGATTCCCTTTACCGTCGAGAATCGCGCCGGGTGCTCGCGACGCTGATCCGCCTGCTCGGGGATTTCGAGCGCGCCGAAGAAGCGCTGCACGAAGCCTTCCGCACGGCGATGGAGAAGTGGCCGAGCGAAGGTTTGCCGCAGAACCCTACCTCCTGGCTGGTCTCGGCGGGTCGATTCAAGTCCATCGACAAGCAGCGCCGCGAGAAGCGCTTCGATCATCTCGAGGATCGGCCGGACGTGAGCGAATCGCTCGCGGACGAATCCGCGGCGCCCGACGAACTGCCCGAGCTCCTCGAGGACGACCAGCTGCGGCTCATCTTCACCTGCTGCCACCCCGCCCTCGCGCCGGACGCGCAGGTCGCCCTCACGCTGCGCGAGGTCTGCGGACTAACTACCGAGGAGATCGCCGCGGCGTTCCTCACGCCCACACCCACCATCGCGCAACGCATCGTGCGCGCGAAGGCCAAGATCCGCGAGGCGAACATTCCGTACCAGGTCCCGGCCCGCAACGAGCTGCCCGAGCGTCTCGAGAACGTGCTGCGCGTGGTGTACCTGGTCTTCAACGAAGGTTATTCGGCAAGCGGCGGTGAATCCGCGACGCGGCCTGACGTGTCCGGCGAGGCGATCCGCCTGGGACGCCTGGTATTCGACCTGCTCCCCGACAGCGAGGTGCGCGGCCTGCTGGCATTGATGCTGCTCCATGAGTCGCGCCGGGAAACGCGCGCGACGCCGGAAGGCGACCTGATCCTGCTCGACGAGCAGGACCGCACGCGTTGGAACCGCGCCCTCATCGAAGAAGGCATCGCACACGTGCGTGCCGCCTTCGCCTCGCCGGCGGTCGGACCGTATGCATTGCAGGCGGCGATCGCCGCGGTTCACGCGGAAGCGCCGAGCGCCGATGCCACGGACTGGAACGAGATCGTCGGTTTGTACGACCTGCTGCAGCAGGCCGCGCCCTCACCCATCGTCGCGCTCAACCGCACGGTTGCGATTGCGATGCGCGACGGCCCGGCTGCCGGCCTCACCGCGCTGGACGAACTGCTCGCCGGCGGCCAGCTCGACAAATACCAGCTCGCGCACGCCGCGCGCGCGGACTTCTGCCGCCGCCTCGGTCGCCACGCCGAGGCCCGCAAGTCCTACGAACGCGCGATCTCGCTCACCGCCCAGGGCCCTGCCCGCCGCTTCCTCGAACGCCGCCTGGCCGCGCTGCCCGCCTAGGCCCCTTCTCCCGGGTTTTCCGTGCCAGGCACCTTTTCTCAAAGACCCGTGTCGATTTGCGACCCGTCCGAACGACCAGTTCCCAAGGAGACCTATCGTGAAATACCTGTGCCTCGTCTACCTGTCGCCCGAGCAGTGGAATGCCATTCCCGACGCCGATTGCGCCCAATACGGCAAGGGGCTGCGTGACAGCGGCCACTGGATCACCGGTTCGGCGCTGCAGCCCACGCATGCCGCCACGACCGTGCGCGTGCGCAATGGCCAGGTGACGGTCACCGACGGCCCGTTCGCCGAGACCAAGGAACAGCTCGCGGGCTTCTACATGATCGAGGCGCGCGACCTCAACGAGGCCATCTCGCTCGCCTCGAAGATCCCCCCAGCTCGTGCCGGCAGCATCGAAGTACGCCCCGCGCGCGAGCTCGACGTCCCCGCCGAACTGCGCGCGCCCGACGCGGCACGCCACACCGGCTGACCCACCCTGAGGAACCGCCATGCACTCGCAGATCTTCGTCAACCTGCCCGTCAAGGACCTGAAACGCTCCGTCGACTTCTTCACGAAGCTCGGCTACACGTTCAACCCGCAGTTCACCGACGAGAACGCGACCTGCATGATCCTCGGCGACAATCTCTTCGTGATGCTGCTGGTCGAGAAGTTCTTCAGCTCGTTCACCAGCAAGGGCATCACCGACACGACGAAGACCACCGAAGTGCTGACCTGCGTTGCGTGCGATTCGCGCTCGCAGGTCGACGAACTGGTCGCGAAGGCCCGCGCCGCCGGCGCGCCTGTGCCGCGCCAGCCCCAGGACCACGGCTTCATGTACGCCCACGGCTACGAGGATCTCGATGGCCATACCTGGGAGCTCGTGCACATGACCGGCCTGCCGCCGCAGGCTTGAGCGAAGAACCGTTTCCCCGCAAGACCGACTTCGTCACCTCGTGCGACGGCACGCGCATCGCCTGCGAGATCGTGGGCTCGGGCCCCACCGTGATCCTCGTCGACGGCGCCTTCTGCTTCCGCGCGATGGGCCCGATGCCCAAGCTCGCGAAGGAGCTCGTGACCCACGGCCTGCGCGTGCTCACCTACGACCGCCGCGCGCGCGGCGAGAGCGGCGACACGAAGCCTTACGCCGTCGAACGCGAGATCGAGGACATCGACGCGCTGATCGGCGCCGCCGGCGGCCGGGCCTGGCTGTATGGCATCTCGTCGGGCGCCGCGCTCGCGCTGGCGGCCGGCGCGGCCGGCTTGCCCGTCGACGGCCTGATGCTCTACGAACCGCCGTTCATGGTCGGCCCGCACGCCCGCACCGTGCCGGCCGATCACACCGCCGCACTCACACGCATGATCGCGGAAGACCGCCGCTCCGACGCGGTGACTTACTACCTGCGCGACATCATCGGCATTCCGCGAATCCTGCCGTTCTTCTTCCGCCTCACGCCGATGTGGCGAAAGATGAAAGCGATCGCGCCGTCCCTGCCCTACGACTCCGCGGTGATGGGCGACTTCCAGTTGCCCGCCGCGCGCGCCGCCGCGATCCGCGTCCCGACTCTGGTACTCGACGGCGAGAAGACCTGGCCCATGCTCCGCGACGCCGCCAATGCCCTGGCGGCGGCGATTCCCGGCGCCCGGGCGCGCTCCCTCCCCAAGCAGACCCACAACGTCGCCGCCCGGGCCATCGCCCCCGTCCTGGCGTCCTTTATCAAGTCGTAACTCGTTGATTTGTGACGGCCGTTGGTCCGCCGGGAGAATCCGCCCCGGCCGGGTCAAGTGAGCCGCCGGGCGGCCGTTAACGGGTCGGGTCAATCCACAACGAAAAATCGCCCATGACAGCCACCTCGCAGGCCAGCACGGCAGAACACGTCGACCAGATCCTGAGCGCCGCGATCGCGGACGAAACGCTCACGTTGCCGCCGCTGCCGCAGATCGCCGTCGAGGTCATGCGCCTCACTCGCGACGAGCCGCACACAGACGAGGAAAGCGACGCCAGCGCCGCCGAGCTCGCGCGGCTCATCCAGCGCGACGTGTCGCTCGCCGGCCAGGTCATGCGCGTCGCGAATTCCGCGCTGTACGCGCGCCGCACGCCCGTGGTCACGCTATCGCAGGCCATCGCCTGGCTCGGCGTGCGCGAGATCCGCAACATCGCCTACGCCGCGGCCGTGCAGGGCCAGATCTTCGAATCCACCTACTTCCGGCGCGAGATGGCGGAGATCTGGCGCGAATCGGTCATCACTGCGCTGTTCGCGCAGGAAATCGCGCGCCTCAAGCGCCGCAATGTCGAGTCCGCCTATCTATGTGGACTGCTGCACCGCGTGGGTTACGCGGTAATGCTGAACCGAATGGGCGCCGCCGCGATCGCTCACCAGTTGTCGATCGACGCGTTGACAGTCACGCGTTACGCGGCCGGGCACGAAGCGCGCGTCGGCGCGCATCTCGCGGCGACCTGGCACCTGCCGCTGTCGGTCGCCTCCGCGATCGCGCACTGGCGCAACCCGGTCGACGCGGGTCACGCCCGCACCGAGGTGATGGAAGTCGCGCTCGCGCGGCAGATATCCGACGAGCTGCGCGCGCCCGGCGCGGGCGGCGAACTGCCCGACTCCATGCTCGGACCCGTGTCGCGCTGGATGGACGACCTGTCCATCTACCCCGACGAGCTGTTCACGATCATGGCGCAGCGCGCCGCGATCTACGCCACGGCGGAGAGTTACGCGTGAGCGCCGCCGGCTGGAATCACACTTTCGACGTGGTGGTCATCGGCTCGGGCCCCGCCGGTCAGAAGGCCGCGATCCAGGCGGCGAAGGCCGGACGGCGCGTCGCCATCATCGAACGCGACCGGCAGGTCGGCGGCGCCTGCGTGCACACCGGCACGATCCCGAGCAAGTCCCTGCGCGAACACGCGCTGCGCCAGCGCGTGCGCCAGGTCAATCTCATGGAAGCGCGGCTGCAGTCGCTGCTCGACGGCGTCGGCGGCACGGTCGCCGCGCACGACGCGTACATGGCCGCGCAGCTCGACCGCAACGACATCACGCTGCTGAGGGGCCGCGCGAGCTTCGTTGCGCCCCAAGGGCGCGCAAATGAAGAACAGCCCCACGAGCTCACCATGCGCCGCATCGACGGCTCGCAGTCCAGCATCCATGCGCCGATCGTCATAATCACGACGGGCTCGCGCCCACGCGTGCCGCCCCAACTACCCATCGACCACGAGCACCTGCTCGACAGCGATTCGATCCTCTCGCTGGCCTATCTTCCGCGCAGCCTGCTGGTGCTCGGGGGCGGCGTCATCGCGAGCGAATACGCTTCCATGTTCGCGGCGCTCGGCTGCCAGGTCACGCAGGCGGACGAGCTCGATCAGCCGCTCGCATTCCTGGATCCCGAGCTCACGGAGTTCTACGTCGACGAGCTGCGCCGCAACGGCGGCGAATACCTGCCGAACGCCGAAGCCGTGAGCGCGCGCTTCGACGGCGTTTCGCAGGTGCGCACCGAATTCCGCGACGGCCGCGTCATCGTCTCCGACAAGGTGCTCGTCGCGCTCGGCCGAGTCGCCAACGTCGACACCCTCGATCTCGAGGCCGCGGGCATCAAGCTCACCGCGCGCGGCCACGTGCAGGTCGACGAGAACCTGCAGACGACCGCGTCCGGCGTGTACGCCGCGGGCGACGTGATCGGTCCGCCCGCGCTCGCCTCGGTGTCGATGGAACAGGGTCGGCGCGCGGCGTGCCATGCGCTGGGACTCCTGGTCCCGTCCGATCCGGTCTCGCGCCTGCCCTCCGGCGTCTACACGATTCCGGAAATCGCGACTGTCGGCCTCGATGAACACGGCGCGCGCCGGCACTTCGGCGGCGCGCTCGTCGGCCGCGCGCGTTTCGAGGAGATCGCTCGTGGGCACATCAACGGCAGCGCGCGCGGCATTCTCAAGCTCATCGCCGACCCAGGCGGCCGCCGCGTGGTCGGCGTGCAGATCGCGGGAGATTCGGCGACGGAGCTCGTGCACATCGGGCAGATAGGCCTCGCGGCGGAGCTCGACGTCGATGCCTACGTCGACAACGTGTTCAATTTCCCGACGATGGCCGAGGCGTATCGAATCGCGGCGCTCGACATCGTGAAGCAGCGGGCGAAGCACATCACGGCGGACACCGTGGCCGACGCCGCCGCGGCGGTGCTGTAACGCCCTGTCTCCTGGCACTGCTCCGCACTGCGCGGGTCGCGGACTCCCTGAATCGCGGCACGACGGAAGCTCGTCAGGTGCCAGATTTTTGCTTAGGCTCGATTCCATGGCCCAAGAGTCCGAGCAGTATGTACGAGAGATCAAACTACGGCGGGAACGAGTGACTTCGTTCGACCAGTATCCGTTCTCTCTCTCCGTCGCACGCAACCTTCACACACTCCCATTGCATCCGGCAGTGACTTTCATCGTCGGCGAGAACGGCAGTGGCAAATCTACGCTCCTTGAAGCGATCGCCGTGGCTTGGGGCTTCAATCCGGAAGGCGGTACCAGGAACTTCCGCTTTCAGACTCGCGGATCGCACTCGCACCTTCATGAGTATCTGACGTTGATCAAGGGAAGCCGCCGGCCAAGGGATGGCTTTTTCCTGCGGGCAGAGAGCTTCTTCAATCTCGCCACTGATATTGAACGCTTGGACGCCGAACCAGCCCCGGCGCCGCCGATCATCGATTCTTATGGCGGACGCTCCCTCCACGAGCAATCACATGGCGAGTCGTTCTTCTCGTTGATGATGAACCGCTTCGGCGGCCACGCCTTCTATGTCCTCGACGAACCGGAAGCCGCGCTTTCGCCCTCACGCCAGCTGGCGATGATCGCGCGCATTCACAATCTCGTGCAGTCGCACTCGCAATTCGTCATCGCCACTCACTCGCCGATTCTCATGGCATATCCGGAGGCGTGGCTGTATCAGATCACTCCAGATGGGCTTGCGCGCATCGAGTATCGACAAACCGAGCACTTCATCGTCGCAAAGCGATTCTTGAACGACCCCGAGGCGCAGCTCGATCGATTTTTGACGTAGAAATCGCTCGGACGCATCACAGGCCGAGATCACTCAGGCTCGGATGATCGTCGGGCCGCCTCCCCAGCGGCCAGCGGAACTTGCGCTCCGCCTCCGTGATGATCACGTCGTTGATGCTCGCGTGCCTGCGACGCATGAGGCCCAGTTCGTCGAACTCCCAGTTCTCGTTGCCGTAAGAACGGAACCAGTGACCGGAGTCGTCGCGCCACTCGTACGCGAAGCGCACCGCGATACGCGCGCCCTCGAACGCCCAGACTTCCTTGATCAGGCGGTAATCGAGCTCCTTCGCCCACTTGCGCTTCAGGAACTCGACGATGGCCGGCCGGCCCGAGAAGAACTCGGCGCGATTGCGCCACGCGCTATCTACCGTGTAGGCGAGCGACACGCGCTCAGGATCGCGCGAATTCCACGCATCCTCCGCGGCGCGCGCCTTCTGCGCCGCCGTCTCGCGCGTGAACGGCGGATACGGCGGTCGTCCCGCGGGCGCGTTCATCTCAGAATTGCTGGCCGAAGCGGATGCCGACCGTGCGCGGCCTTGTCACGACCGAGTAGACGTGACCGCCGGCCTCGGACGCCACGCACAACGACACGTCGCACTCGGCGTATCGATACAGGTGCCCGCGCTCGTCGAACACGTTGTCGACGAACAGCTCGAAATTCCAGTTCTCCGCTGCCATGCCGAACGACAGATCGGTGAGCGTGTACGAGTCCTGCACCCCGAGCGCGTCCGCCTCGTAAGGCAGCAGCGCCGAGGTCGAACTACCGTTGTGCACGCCGGAAACCTGCACGTGGCCATCGAGGCCCGCGATGGGAAACTCGTACCGGGCGGTCAGATTCGCCTTGAACTTCGGCGTCGTCGGCAGGCGTTGGCCATCCGGCGCGAACTCTTCCTCGGCGCATACGCCGCGCGGCAGCGGATCGCCATTCGGGTCCAGCGTCTTGCAGAAGTCCTCCGCGAGCTCCGCCTTCTGGACCGCGAATCCGCCATAGAGGGTCAACGCGTCGGTCGCCATCCACTGAACGTCGACTTCCACGCCTTGCAACTCCGCCTTGCCGGCGTTCGACACGTTCGTCAGACCGTTTTCACCGAGGAATGAGAATTGGAAGTCGTCCCACTTGCCCAGGTAGAAGGCGCCGTTGAATCGCAGCCGGTTGTCCGCCCACGAGGTCTTCCATCCCGCTTCGTAGTTGGTAAGGAAGTCCGCCTTGTACGGCGGGAACGTGCCGCGGCGGTTCACGCCGCCGGGGCGGAATCCTTCCGAGATGGTCGCGTAGAACATCGCATCGTCGGTCGCCTGGAACGACGCGTTGATGCGGAAGGTGTTGTCTTCCTTCGTCACCGTCTTGTCGAGATTCGTGCAGGGCGCGGTCTCGAACACCTGTCCGGTGTCGAAACACGAGAACTCGCCGGTTTCCGATTCGAAAGGATTCGTGATGCCGAAGCCGAAGAACCCTTCGAGCGAGTTCTCGTACTTGAAGAACCGCATGCCGCCGGTCAGCGAGAGCCGGTCCGTCGCGTCGAAAGTCACTTCACCGAACACCGCGTAGTCGCGGTCGACGCGCCATTGCTTCGTGAGCCAGAACGTGTCGTCCCAACCGGTCACGTCGCTGTCGTCGTTGAGCCCGGTGATGTTGTATTCCTGCTGGATGTCGTGCGTCTGCCGCTGGTAGAACAGGCCCGCGACGAATCGCACGCGGTTCTCCGACGGGCTCGAGATGCGCAGCTCGCCGCTCAGCTTCGTGTAACCGTCCTTGCCCTGGATGAACTGCGACGGATTGATGAGTTCGCCCGCGTTGTCGTAGAAGTACACGCCCGATCCATTGAGCGTGTCGTAGAAGAAGGCGTAGTCCGAATAGTCGGAGTTCGTGTCCACGTCGCGCTTGAGATAGGCGCCCGAGAACGTGACGTCGAAGTTGCTGATCTTGCCTTCGATCGCGAGCGCGGCCTGCATCCACTGGTCTTCGTAATCCTCCGGGTGGAAGTGCCCGACTTCCAGGTCGCCGAAGTTGTTGTCGCCCGCGTAGATGCCGTTGCCCGTGCGCTTCTGGGCCATCAGCGTCGGCGTGATGCTCCAATTGTCGTTGAGATCCACCTTGAGCGCGGCGCGCGCGCCGTAGGTGTCGGAGTCGTTGTAGTTGTCCTCGGCGAGCGAGTTGATCGAGATGCCCGAGGTCGGGAACGTGCGCGTGGTGGCGATGTTGTCGATGTAGCCGCCGTCGTGACGCGCCCAGCCGACGAGGCGGATGGCCGCGTTTTCGCTGATCGGAATGTTCACGAAGCCTTCGGCGACGTAACCCGGGTCGCCGTCGCCTACGAAGTTGGTCTCGATGCCATACCCGCCATCGAAGCCGCTCGGGTCCGGCTTGTTCGTGATGATGCGGATCGTTCCGGACTGCGAGCTCGCGCCGTACAACGTGCCCTGCGGTCCCGCGAGCGCCTCGACGCGCGCGATGTCGTACATGTGGACGTCGAGCGCGCCCTGGATCGTGGTGATCGGCTGCTCGTCGAGATACTGGCCGACGCCGGGCTGAGGCCCGGAGTGGGTGCCGTTGTCGCCGGCGGCCGCGCCGCGCATGAACACGCGCGCGTATCCGGGCGCCGCCTGCTGGAACGAAACACTCGGCAGGAACTTCACGAAGTCGTCGAAGCCCTTCACGCCGAGTTCCTGGAGGCGCTCGGTGCCGATGGCCTGGATGCTGAGCGGTACATCCTGCAGGTTCTGTTCGCGCTTGAGGGCGGTGACGACCACCTCCTCCATGCCGCGCATGGGCTCTTCCGCCTGTTGCGCCTGGGCGAGTGGCGATGCCGCGAGGATCGCGCTGGCGAGTGGAACCTGGGTCAGGAGCTTGCGGGCCTTCCGGGCCTCGTCACGTCGGATCTTGCGCAACTTGCTGCGAGTCATCGTTGCTCCCCGTGCGTCTTCTTGTCTGTGGACGGACTTCAAGTCCGTCCCCGATCGCGGATCAGTGTATGCCTTTCCCTTCCGGATCAAAACTGCGGAGTAGATGGATACCTCGACAGGACCTCACCCAATGCATCCTCGAGGGGCCCCAAAAATGGCTCGAAGTGTCTCCAGTGATCGACACCCTCGCGAAAAATCGGCTGGCGAACCTGTTCCGAGCTCGCCGTGCGCACTGCCCTACGATTTTCGTGAAACCTCAAAACCGCCTCTTCATAGGGCAACCCGCAGTAGGCGAGCAGCCGCCGGACCTCCGCATCCGTATCCTCGATCATGTTCTCGTAGAACACGCGGTGCACGCGTCCCGGCAACGCTTCGTCGAAATGCGCCATCAGCTCGACGTAATCGCGGTAGTAGCGGCCGATCTCCGTGAGGTCATACGTGAAGCTCTGGCCGCGCGCGAAGTGCTGTTTGAACCCCGAGAAGCAGCAGCCGAGCGGGTGGCGTCGGGCATCGATGATCTTGGCGTTAGGCAGCATCAGGTGGATGAACCCGACGTGCGCGAAGTTGTTAGGCATCTTGTCGATGAAGAAGGGCTTGTCCGTCTTGCGCTGGATGCGCGTCTGGCGGATGTAGCGCTCGCCGAGCGCACGCAGCTCGGCCGCGTCGAACTTCGCGAGCGCGCGTGGATAGGCGGCGCCCGGCTCGCGCGACGTCCTGTTGCCGACCATGCGCGCGAGCATCGCGACGTCGGGCAGCTCCATCGTGCCTTCAACCAGGGTGTGCGAGGCCAGGATCTGCTCGATGAGGGTCGAACCCGAGCGCGGCAGGCCTACGACGAAGATCGGATCGGGCGCTTCGAACCCCCACCCCGCGCGCTCGGCGAAGAGCTCGCGCGTGAAGAACTTCTTCGAACGTTGCACGTGCGCGGAATTCTCCGCGGCGTCGTAACGGATGACACCGCGGCGCAGGCGGTTGCCTTCGGCGTAGTGACGGAAGGATTCGGCGTACTCGCCGGCGTCCTCGAGCACCTTGCCGAGCGAGAACTCGAAGTGAAAGCGATCCTCGGTAGTGAGGTCCGGGCGCGCGAGCTGCGTGCGCATGGCGTCGGCGTCCTCCGGCGTGAACCGGTACGTCTTGAGATTCGCGAGACTCCACCAGGCTTCGCCGAAATGCGGCGCGAGCGCGATGGTCTTGCGGTACGCGTCGATGCTCTCGGCGTTGCGCCCCGCCGTCTTGAGCGAATGCCCGAGGCTCATCCACACCTTGGGCTGGTTCGGATAGTCCGCGAGCACCGCCTGGTATTGCTCGATGGACGCGGCGTATTCGCCGATTCGCCCGAGGATCGCGGCCTTGAGGTTGCGATAGCCGGGATTACGCGGCTCCTCCGCCAGCAGGCGGTCGACCTCGGTGAGCGCCGCCTCGGATTTGTTCTGCCGGTGCAGCACCGTCGCGTAGTTGTGCCGCGCGGCCGCGAAGCCGGGCGCGAGCTCGAGACAGCGCGCGAGCAGGTTCTCCGCGTCGGCGTACCGGCCGATGCGCGCCGCGACTTCGGCGAGCATGCGGATCGCGGCGACGTCGGTCGGATGCCGCTTGAGGAACTCGCGCAGCGTCGCCTCGGCGTCCGGAATACGGTTCTCACACAGCGCGGTGGCGGCGTAGACGAGCTGCGGATCGCGAGTCGAGTGGCGTATGGATTCCGCGTACGCGGCGTCCGCGGCCTCCTTCATCTCGAGCGCGGTGTAGTGATCGCCGAGTGCCCGCCACGCGTCGGGCAGCGCCGGACGGAAGTGCACCGCGCGCTTCAGCGCGGCGATGGCTTCGTCGCCGCGCCCCACGCGCCCCAGCGCGAGACCGGACAGCGCCAGGGCATTCGGCTGATCGGGAAGAACCTTGAGGATCTCGTCCGCCTGTTCCGCCGCCGCGCGCGGATCGACGTCGAGGAGCCGCGCGGCGTTCGCGAGGGCGACGTCGAGGGTACCGGCGGGTTCCGTTGGGGCGGCGGTGCTCACGGTCGTTTGCGGCTGGATAGATCCTTGATCAGCTCGTACCACATCTTCAGGCCATCGTAGAACGACTTCACCGGGATACGCTCGTCGAGGCCATGCGCGAAGGCATCCTTGTCGCGAATGAAGGTGGGATCGACGCCGTACGTCGGGATGCCCCCCGCGCGGAACACGAGACCATCGGTCGCGCCCGAGGCCTGCTGCGGAACGATCGGCACGCCGGGATAGTACTTCTGCACGACGCGGGTGACCGCCGCGATGACGTCCGGGCGCAGCGGCGACGCGTCGCTCGACATCGGCTCGTCGATGGTCGTCACTTCCACGTCCGCGCCCACGACGCGCGCGAGCTCCAGGCGCACGTCCTCGACCTTCACGCCCGGAAAGACGCGGCAGTTCACCACGGCGGTGGCGCGCTGGGGCAACGCATTGTTGGCGTGTCCGCCATCGAGCCGCGTCGCGACGCAGGTGGTGCGCGTCTGGCCGACGTAGGCCGGGTTCGCGGCGAGCACCGCCGCGGCCGCCTCGTCACGCGGATTCTCGGCGAACCTCGTCATCGCCGCGCCAAGCTCACCCGGCGTCGTCTTTCCCGCCGCGCGCAGGCTCGCGATCGTCGTGTCGTTCCACATCACGGGGAAGCTGAAGTGGCGCAGCTTCTCGAGCGCAGCGGCGAGGTCGTAGATCGCGTTGTCGGCGCGCGGCGTGGAACTGTGGCCACCGGGGTTCCGGGTAGTTAGCAGGAAGTCGGCGTATGTCTTCTCCGCCGACTGCAACGCGAAATACAGCGGCTTGCCCGTTTCGTCATCCAGCGTGCCGCCGCCGCCATCAGCGTTGAGCGCGTATTCGGCGTCGATCAGCGCGCGGTGATCGCGGACCATCGCGACCGTGCTCGCCTGCGAAGTCTCCTCGTCGCCGCTGAAGTAGATGATGAGATCGCGCTTCGGCACGAACTTCTCGGCCTTGAGGCGCAGGAACACCGCCGAAAGCCCGGCGATGCCGTGTTTCACGTCGTAGGTTCCGCGACCGTAGAAGAAGCCGTTCTCCTCGACGAGCCGGAACGGATCGCGCTTCCAGTCCGATGGCTTCGCGTCGACGACGTCCATGTGCGCGAGGAACAGGATGGGTTTGCCGCCGGAGCCATCGCCGCGGTACCGCACGACCAGCGTCGCGGTCTTGTCGCCCGGCCTCTCGAACGGCACGACCTTGACGTCTTCGGCGGGAAAGCCCCCCGCGCGGAATTCGCCGGCGAGATATTCGGCCATCGCGGGTACCTGGTCCTTGCCGAGCACGGTCTGGAACGCGACGGTCCTCGCCAGGATTTCGCGCGCCTTGGCGTCGAAAGGACCGGATTTGTCGGCGGCGGCCGCGCCCGAGGAGAAAGCGACGGAGGAAGCCAGAACGAAGAAGGCGAGGATTTTCTTGTGCATCGGAGACCCCGATTCGACTGGAGTCATCTTAGCCTTGCTTTGATGATCCCGTGCGCCGTGAACAGGGCGATGAAAGGCAGGAACGAGGACAGGAGGCGATTGCCGATGAAAGCCGTCGAGACGGCCGCGGCGACCAGCGTGATCCCGACGAGCAGCCATGACGCCCGGCGCACCGTGCGGGGCTCGGCATCGAGACCGACGTAGCCGTGCTTGTCGAACAATGTAAAGAAGAGTCCGGTCGCGAGCACCCAGTACATCATCGCCGTGCCCTCGAGCCGGCCGTATTCCGCGTTGATCCACGGCCAGCGCGTCAGCAGGCCGATGGTGCCGCTCACGAAATACAGCGCGATCCCGAGATAGATGCGGTTGAGGATCGCGCCACGGCGCACGAGCAGCGTCGTGCCGACGATGGCGAGCGCGGTGGCGGCGTAGTAAGGCAAACGCCATTCGACCTGCTCGCGTGGATCCGCGATCGCCATGTAGAGCAGGAAAACCGCGAGTGGAATCGCTTCGACGGCCCGCAAAGCGAACGCCCGCATGGAATATGATGCGGTCATGGAATCGACGGCGCCCGACTGGGTCTCCGAAACTCGCTTCGGTAAATGGTTTCTCTCCACGGAGACCTGGTTTCGATACGTTCTTTCGCAGGCCGTCGCGGACCTGCGGGTGCTCGCGGGACCGGATCTGCCTGCATCGTTCAACCGTCTCATGGACGTCGGCTGCGGGCAAGGACTCGCCTTCCAGCTCCTCGAAAAACATTTCGCGCCACGCGCGATCGTCGGCGTCGACGTCGATCCGCGCATGGTCGAGGAGGCCCGGAAAGCGGCGGACGGATGCAAGGTTCCCGTCGAAGTACGCACCGGTTCGGTCACGAAACTCGAACTGCCCGATGAGTCGGTGGACGCGATCCTGTGCCACCAGCTCATCCACCACGTTGCGAACCAGCAAGGCGCGCTGCGCGAGCTGTATCGCGTGCTGGCGCCGGGCGGCTATCTGTTCCTGTCGGAGTCCTGCGAATCGTTCATCAACACCTGGACGGTGCGCTGGTTCTTCCGGCACCCGGAGGGCGTGCAACGGCCCGCGGAGGGTTACGTGAAGTTAGTGCGCGAGGCGGGCTTTCAGGTCGAGGAGCGCCACGTCCACACGTCCACGCCGTGGTGGTCGCTGTGGGATTTCGGGCTTACGCGCCGGCTCGGCCTCGTGCGCACTGCCCCTCTCCCCACCGAACTGCTGCTGGTTGCCAGAAAGGGGGCAGCCCCCGTTTCCTAGCGAAAGGGGTCAGCCCTCGGCGAGCGACATTTTTGAGAAGGACTGACCCCTTTCGCTGGGAAATGGGGGCTGCCCCCATTATTCTTGCGCCACGCCGCGCTCCCGCGCGGTGGTCTCGGAGGGCGCAGATGTTTGGTCGCATAGCCAACCTGTTCAAAGGTTTCCTGTCACTGTTCGTTTCCGGCATCGAACGCCGTAACCCCGAGGCCCTGCTCGAGCTCGAGCAGGAAAACCTCCGCAAGCAGATAGGCAATTTCAACCAGGGGCTGGCCTCGCACGCGGGACTTTCCGAGCGGCTCATGAGCCAGGTCCGCAAGCTCGAGGCCGAGCAGCGCGACCTGCGCGCCAAGACCACCGCGCACGTCCGGGCCGGCAACAATTCCGCCGCCGGCCAGTACGCACTGCGCCTGCAGTCCGTCGAGCAGCAGCTCGCCGAGAACCGCACGCAGCTCGAGGCCGCCGAGACGACCTACAAGAACCTCGTCAAGGCGCGCGACGTCGCCGTGCAGACCGCGCGCGCGAAGATCGAAAGCCTGAAGGGCGCCATCAACGACATGCGCATGAAGCAGGCCATGGCCGAGATCCACGAGATGTCCGCCGGAATGATCACGAATATCGGCGGCTCCGGGGACACCCTGAATCGCCTCCATGAAATGGTCGAAGAGGAGCGCAACAAGGCCGCCGGGCGCGCCAGGGTCGCGCGCGACGCGGTCGACATGTCCCAGGTCGAGCTCAAGGAACCCGAGATGAACGCGCTCGCCGACCAGGCGCTCGCGGACTTCGCCGCGCGCGAAGGCATCTCGATCAAGGGCGCCGCGGCGCCGGCCGCGGCGGAGCGCTCCATGGGCGAGACCGAGAAACCGCAAGGTCAGGGCTGACGGAGACGTTGGTAGTTAGCACGCCAGCGTCGCCGGGAGGTTGACCGGTGCCCGCGCCAGCAAACGCCCCCGCCTGGGCCGCCGAGCTCGCGCTCGCATACGAGAGCGGCGCGTCGAGCCAGTTCATCCTGTTCGGCAACGTGCACGACCGGCTCGCGGTCGGCTCGACGCTCGTCGATCTCGCCGACTACCTCGAGAACACGCTGCTCGAGCGCTTCGACGTCGTGTTGTCGTACGACCTCGGCAACGGGCTGCTGTTCGAACGCGGCGGCAGCGTCGTCGAGAAATGGCAGGGCGCCGAGCTGCGCAACCGCATGCGCGAGCCCCTGCAGGCGATCCAGTGGATAGGCAGCTACGCGCGCTACCTCGGCAACCTGCGCACCCTTGGTATCAGTGGGGGCAGCAAGGAACGCGTGCCGAACGTCGCCGTCATCCTGCGCGGCGTCGACCACATCGTGCCCGCGGACGGTTCGGGCTTCGAGCACGGCAGCCTCACGAGCATGTTGCGTGCGTGGGCGAGCGAAGCGCCGTTCCGCGACCTGCCCTTCGCGAGCATTCTCATCGCCGACAACCTCAACGACGTCGAGCCGCAGGTCGCGACCGCCGCGCACGCGACGCGCATTCGCGTGCCGCTGCCCGACGCACCCGCGCTCGGACGCGCGCTCGACATCCTTTCGCGTGGTTCGCCGAAAGCGTTCGCGCCCGGCGCGAAGCTCGATGAGCTCGCTGGCGCGCTCGCCGGCGTCACCGTGTCGAGCCTCGAAAGCCTGGTGAAGACCCGGCACCACGAAGGCAAACCGATCGGCGACGCGGATCTCTCGCGCATCAAGAAGGAACTGGTCGAGCGCGACTCCGCGGGACTCATCGAGTTCATCGACCCGAAGCGCTCGCTCGCCGACTACCACGGGCAGGAGGCGCTCAAGACCTGGCTGCGCCAGGACATCGCGCTGTGGCGCGCGGGCGATCTCAAGGCCCTGCCCATGGGCTATCTACTCTGCGGGCCGGTCGGTACCGGCAAGACTTTCCTGGTCGAATGCCTCGCGGGCGAAGCCGGCGTGCCGGTCGTCAAGCTCAAGAATTTCCGCGACCGCTGGGTGGGTTCTTCCGAAGGCAATCTCGAAAAGATCTTCCGGCTCATACGGGCGCTCGGCCGCTGCATGGTGTTCATCGACGAGGCCGATCAGACGCTCGGCAAGCGCGACTCCGGAGCCAACGACTCGGGCCTCTCGGGCCGCATCTACTCGATGATCGCCCAGGAGATGTCGGACAGTGGCAATCGCGGCCGCGTGTTGTGGCTGCTGGCCTCGTCGCGCCCCGATCTCATCGAAGTCGATCTCAAGCGTCCCGGCCGCGTCGACGTGAAAGTGCCGCTGCTGCCCACCAGCACGCCCGCCGAAAGCGCGCAGCTGATCGGCACGCTCGCGAAACGTTACGGCCTCGCGCTGGAACCCGCGGATTTCGCGCGCCTCGAAGGACGCATGCCCACGCTGCTCACGCCCGGCGCCGCGGAGGCGCTCGTGGTCAAGGCCTACCGGCATTCGAAGACGCAGAACGTGCCCGGCGCCGCCGCGCTCGAGGCCAGCCTCGAGGGCTACCAGAATCCAGTGCCCGCCGACGTGCTCGATTTCCAGATGCGCATCGCCATTCGCGAGGCCACCGATCTGGGGTTCGTGCCGCCCGCGTTCCGCGCGATGGCCCAGGCGACGTGATGTCATGACGGACAAGCCGTCCTATCTGTCGAAGGCGTTCAACGCCCGGCCGTTCGGAATGCCGATCCCGCCCAACTGGTTCGGCCTCGCGGCGTTCGGTTTCATGGGCGCGTTCGTTCATCCGGGAATCTGGCTCATCGGCCTCGGGCTCGAAGGCATCTACCTCTGGGCGCTGTCGCGGAACACGCGTTTCCGCAAGGTCGTCGACGCCGAGGCGGGGTTCACCGACAGCACGTCGCGCTACGAATCGCTCCTCGCGCACCTCGATTCCTCCGCGCAATCGCGCCAGTACGAGATCGAGCGCGAAGCCGCGGAGATCGTCGCGCTGCTGCAGCGGGCGCCCGCTTCCGGCTCGCAGGTCGGCGACATCCGTCAGATGGCCTGGCTGCACCTCAAACTACTTGCGGCGCGCGCCTCGTTCATCGAGGTGATCGAGGCCGCGGACCGCGAGCGCAGGAAGCTCGACGAAGAAGAGACCCGCGCCCGCAAGCGCCTCGCCTCCCCCGACACCGATGAAGAACTGCGCCGCAGCCTCGAGCAGCAGCTCGCGGTCATACAGTCACGCTACGCCGCGCATCGCGACGCGAAGCGCCGCCTCGAGCTCGTGGACGCGGAACTCGGCCGGTTGCGGCAGCAGGTTTCGCTGGTGCGCGAGCAGGCTCTGCTCGCGACCGACGAGAACACAATGGCGCAGTCGCTCGATGCCGTGACCGCCTCGCTCAACGAGGCGAATCGCTGGCTCAAGGATCAGCGCGAATTGTTCGCGGGCATCGACACATTTACCGACGAACCACCGCCCGCGGACCTGTTGGCGTCGCGGCGCGCGGGCTCGCACTCGGGCAAGAGCGCCAGGAAGAGAGAACTGGAGTGAGCTGCACGTTCACCGGAGGAGCAACCATGCTTTCGATTCGTCAACGCGGCTCGGCCGCCGGCAACATCATCACGCTTGTGTTGTTGTTGGGTCTCGTCGGTCTGGGCGCCTGGCTGTGGCTGGGCAAGAAAGGCACCGAGAGCTCCCCGGACAGTTCGCGCTCCGCGACGAGCGCCCAGCAGTCCGCCCGGTCCTCCGGCATCGCGGCGCCCGAAGGCGAAGCGCCCGAGCCCATCGAGCCCGTCACGGGCACGCCAACTCTCGAAGCCGCAAACACCTTCGTGCCGAAGGACAACACGCTGCGCATCGACATCAGCGAATACGCGGGATACGGCGGTCTCATCGTCGCGAACGGCGGCCTCGAGGCGAACGAGAACTCGTTCTTCTTCAAGGAATACGGCTTCAAGGTCGCGATCTCGATGAGCGAGAGCGAGACCTGGGGACCGCTCAACAATGGCCGGCTCGCGGCGACCGCGACGACGGTGGACGCACTCGCGGTGCTCGGCCGGCAGTTCGACGCGATCGTGCCGATCCAGCTCGGGTTCTCGCGCGGCGCGGACATGGTGGTCGTCGATCGCGGCATTGCATCGGTGAACGCGCTCGCGGGCAAGACGCTTGCCGCCTCGCAGTTCAACGAGAGCGAATTCTTCATCCGTTATCTCTCGCAGGAGGCCGGCGTGCCGGTCACGGTGCTGCGCGACCTCGACTCCAAGCCGGCGCCGGGTAGTTTGGGCCTCGTGTTCTACGAGGACGCGTTCGTCGCCTGCGACGCGTACCAGCACGAGCTCGCGAGCGGCGACAATCGTCTCAACGGCTGCGTGGGCTGGACACCCAAGACGAACGAGGTGGTCGAGGCGTCGAACGGCGCCGCCAAGGTCCTCGTCTCGAACCGCAACCTGCTCGTGATCGCCGACGTGCTCGCCGTGAACAAGGGCTTCGCGCAGGCGAATCCGAAAATGGTCCAGGGCCTCGTGCACGGCATTCTCGAAGGCAACCGCCGCCTGCGCGACACCCCGGCCGAGCACATCGGAGTGGTCGCGAAGGCGTTCAAGTGGACCGAGGAAGAAACGCGCGACGAGCTCGCGCACGTGCATCTTTCGAACCTGCCCGAGAACCGCGCGTTCTTCGCCGGCACCATCGATTCGGCGGGATCGTTCGGCGGCATCTTCCAGTCGTCGGTGCTCGCGTACGGGTCGGTCATCAAAAACCCGACGGATCCGTCGCGCTTCCTGGACACGAGCGCGCTCGACGCACTCGCCAAGCGCGGCCTGTTCGCCGATCAGAAGATCGCGATCGCGCCGATCCGCACCGCGACGCAGGCTTCGCTCGAGGGCGATCCGCTGCTCAGCAAGGACATCCGCTTCTACTTCGAACCGAACTCGGCGACGCTGGACCGTGGCAAGGCGGAGAACCAGGAGTATCTGCAGACGATCAAGCGCTTCCTGCAGGTGAGCCCGGGCTCGACCGTGCTGCTGCGCGGCCACGTCGACAACGCACGCGTGAACGAATTCAAGCAGCAGGGCGGCGATCAGCTCGTGCAGAGCATGGCGCTGAAGGCGATGGAGCTGTCACGCCAGCGCGCGCTCGCGGTGAGCGCGGCGCTGCTCGAGAAATTCCCGGACATCGACAAGACGCGCGTCGAGGCCGTGGGTCGCGGGTGGGAGGAGCCGACCAGCACCGACAGCGCGCAAAACCGCCGCGTCGAAGTCCAGTGGTTCACCATTGAGTAAAAGGGGGCAGCCCCCGTTTCCCAGCAAAAGGGGTCAGTCCTGGAGGGCTGACCCCTTTTGCTAGGAAAGGGGGGCTGCCCCCTTACACCTACAGCAGGCGTTGGTAGTTGGGGGGGACGGCCTGTAGAACCTGGACGCCCAGGAAGTTAGGGAGGTCGTCGGGTGGCCAGGGTGGGTTCGGGCTCTTGCTGGGATCGCGCGGATGCGACTCGGGGGACAGCAGAACTTCGCGGCCGATCGGGTAGCTCTCGCAGGTGCCGCCGCCGAAGTATTCGATCGAATCGCGCACGTCCTTCCAGCCCTGCGCGGTAAGACGTCCGCGGTTCCAGGGCTTGCGGTGTACGAGGATCGCGTTGCTGCGCGCGACGTCGATCTCGACGAGCACGCCCGGCGACTCGCGCAGCATGCGCATCGTGTCGTCCATCCAGCCGTCGCGCGGCTCGGCCCACGTCACCTTGGCGATGCGTTGCTGCCAATGCGCGATGCGCTCGGGCATGGCGTCGCCGGCGCCGCGGCACGACGCGATCGCCCCGTCGATCACGTGCGATCTCACCGCCGGCTCCGGCAGCGCGTACCACAACGTGCCGAGCCCGAGCGTGGCGCAGCAAGTCGCGAGGATGTGGAAACGGAAAGTGTCGCCGAACGGCAGGATCCGGAACAGGAAGCCCAACACGAGCCCCGCGATCGCACCGCCAGGACCCGTGATCAGGATGCCCAGAAGCGGACCCTGGTTCGCGTCGGGATTGAGCACGATCGGGCCCAGGAACCCGGCCACCCCACCCGTCAGCCCGAGGGCCAGGGCCCAGAAAACCGGCGAACGTAACGTCTCGCGCATCCCCGGGATGCTCCCCCCGCCGGCACGCGCGAGCCGCTACGCAGATCACGTTTTGCGCAAAGCCCCGCCCTTTTTCGCGTGCCGGGCCGCCAGCTCGAGCTCCTTCACTAACAACCCGAAAGTTTCCTCCAGGGCCGCACCCGCGGCCCGCAGGCCAGCGATGCCCACATCGAATCGAGGGGCCCGCCGCCGGCCCGAAGCCGATGACGGATCCCGCGGTCGACGACGAACTCAGAACGTCATTGCTTGCTGCAGTGCCCGACCAGCGTCTGCGAAGCGGGCTTGCGATGCAGGCGCACGTCGTTGCGGGAAACCGCGTTCCAACCGTCGTTGGTCTTGAAGCTGGCGTCGCACGGCTTCTTGAGCGCGATGGTGCCCACGAACCTGCTGCGGCGATAGCTGCCGTCCGAGCGACGGGTCACGTCGTAGACGTAGCGGCTGTCGGTGACGAGCGAGGTGGACGGCGGTGGATTGGTCGGCGGCGGCGGCTCCGTCGGCGGTGGCGGCTCCGTCGGCGGAGGAGTCGTCGCGGTTACGGTGATCGTCGTGCTGGCGGACGCCGTGGCGGGAGAAACCGCATGCTGCACGACGTTGCTGTTGCCGGATTCGCGGTTTCGCGAGTTGACGGCGCGCACGGCGAAATACCAGGTGCCCGGCGTCAACGCGGTGACGGTGGCGCTGCGCGCGGTGACGTCGTTGACGGCGAGAGTGCGATCGAGCGTCGCGGCGCTCGAGCCGTATAAGATCCGGAAGCCGGTGAGATCGTTGATCACGGTGCCGTCCGTGTTCGTTACCGGGGCGTTCCAGCTCAGCCGGGCGCGGTCCCCGCCCCAGCTGCAGGTGAGCGTGTAGTTAGTCGTGGCGCTGATCGCCGGCAGCGTCTGCGTGCCGGAGGCGGCCTTGGCGCCCGTCCATCCGCCACTTGCGGTGCAGCTCTCGGCCGCCGGATTCGTGGACCAGGTCAGCACAGGAGTGACGCTCCCGGTGCCGGAAGACTGGCTCGCCCGCAAGGTGACGACACCCGACGTCTGGGCATGCGCCGCCGCCGCGGCCAGCATCGCCAGCCCGAATACGATTCTCCTGTTGATCATCTCGTCCCCCGCTGAAAATGCTGGGGATGAGATTCATCGATCGGCCCTTACTGGTTCGATCGACGCGCTGAATCTGCTGCGCCCGGCCGAGTGGCTCCGCTCGGCGACAGGACGGGTGCGTGGCGGAAGGAAAAGTACGAACTCGCGTGCGAGTCGCGAATATGCGTCGGTCACGGCGCGATTTTCTGGGGATTCCCTTCAGTGATGGGCGGGTTCGGATATTTCCTTGAGCGCGCCGCCCGCTTTTTGCGCGACCGCCTGGCTGACGTCGCCGAGCGACACGACTCCGACGAGCTGGCGTTCGGCGTCGAGCACCGGCAACCGCCGCACCTGCTGCTCGCCCATGACCTCGAGCGCCTCCTCGACGTTCTGGTCTTCATAGCAATACAGCACCTGCGGCGACATCACGTCGCGCGCACGCAGTCCATTGAGCGCCGATCCGTCGGCCACGGCGCGCACCACGATGTCGCGGTCGGTGACCATGCCGACCAGCTTGTCCCGGTCGGCGATCGGGACCGATCCGATGTCGTAATCGCGCATCACGCGGGCGATTTCGGACAGGCGCGCGTCGGGGGGCAGGACGGCGACCACCTTGGTCATGATTTCCTGGACTTTCATCACGGACTCCCGGTCGGGGCGGCGTGCTAGGTAGCGTGCGTGACCGCCCGTGGCCGCGCTGTCGGATGAATGTGGCCGGGGCTTTAGGAAATCGTGAAGTCGTGCAAAATGCGCACACCCATGCAGGGGGGTTGGAAAAAATGAAGTTCGTTCATGCGCTCGTGGCCGCCATGGCCACGGGCGGAGTCGTATGCGCGGCTCCGCCGGTTTCGACGTTCACGAGTTATCCGAAGATGCAGTCGGTGAAGATCTCGCCGACCGGAAAGTACCTGGCGCTCACCGCGCGCACCGGGGAAACCGAGCTCATCACCGTGCTGAACACGGCCGACGCCAAGATCGTCGCGAGCGACTCGTTCGGCAAGGACATGGGCATCGAACTATTCGACTGGGCGAACGACACCCGCCTGCTCATCCAACCCGCGCGCCGCTTCATCGGCACGACGGCCTACTTCGCGCCGACCGGCGAGATCATCGTGCTCGACGTCGAGAAGCGGAAGTCGGACCTGCTGTTCAGCTACCGCAAGGGCGGCCAGGGCCTCGGCACGTTGACCCGCGAGCGCGCCACCGGCCAGGTCAACGCGCGGATCGTCGACCTCACGCCGAATGATCCCGATACGGTGCTGATCCAGACACGGTCGTATTCATATGAAGGCGACTCCAACTCGCTGCAGCGTCTTAACATCAGGAACGGGAACGTGACGCGCATCGCGGGCTCGCCGGTGCAGGAAGCGAACTACATCACGAGCACGAAGAACGAGCCGCTCTTCGTGACAGGATTCAATTCCAAGGGCGAGCTGCAGACCTACCAGTTCAAGCCCGAAGACAGGACGTGGCGCCTGCTCACGACGCGCGAGCGGCGCACGGGATACATCTGGCCGTTCGAGGATACGGCGAACCCCGACGAATTCCTGGCGCTCGATTCGGTATCCCAGCCGAATACCTCACTGATCAGCTGGAATCCCGTCACGGACGAGCGGCACCTGCTCTTCAAGCCCGACATCGGCGAGCTCGGTATCGTGGGCATCGACGCCGAAAGCAAGGTCTGGGGGTACACCTACGACGATCACACGCCGCAATACTGGTACCCCGATCCGGAACACCCGCTGGCGCGCGCGCATCGCGCGCTGCGCGCGACGTTCAAGGACGCCAACATCTCGTTCACCAGCATGACGCGCGACATGTCGCTCGCGATCGCCGAGGTGAGCGCGCCGAAGATTCCGCCGACGTTCTATCTAATGGACGTCAAGGCGCTGAAGTTCCTGCAGAAGATGCCCTCCCGGCCGGATCTGAAGCCCGAGGACCTCTCGCAGACGGATCCGTTCGAGGTCGTGGTGCGCGACGGCACGAAGATCCGCGGATTCATCACGACGCCGGTCGGCACCAACGGCAAGTCGCTGCCCATGATCGTCGTGGTCCACGGCGGCCCGCACGGACCTTACGACCGCTACGATTTCGACGAGGAGATCCAGCTGCTCGCGTCCCGTGGATACGCGGTGCTTCAGGTGAACTTCCGCGGCTCGGGTGGACGCGGCCTCGAATTCGAGAAATCGGGCTACGGCAAGTGGGGCCGCGAAATGCAGGACGACATCACCGACGCGGTGAAGTGGGTGATCGGCGCCGGCATCGCGGACCGCGAGCGCATCTGCATCTACGGCGCCAGTTATGGCGGCTTTGCGGCGCTGACGGGCATCTATCGCGAGCCCGACATGTTCAAGTGCGCGATCGGAATGGCCGGTGTCTACGACCTGCCCCTGATGTTCGACAAGGGCGACATCCAGACGCTGGAGCGCGGGGTCAACTATCTGCGCGAGGCCGTCGGCACGGACGCGGAAGACATGCGGCAGCGTTCACCCGTCACCCACGCGGACAAGATGAAGGCCGCGGTCATGCTCATTCATGGCAAGGACGACGAGCGCGCGCCGTTCGAGCACGCGCTGCGGATGCGCGCCGCGCTCACGAAGGCGGGCAAACCACCGGAGTGGATCAGCGAGGGCCGCGAAGGTCACGGCATCTTCGACGAGGCGAGCCGCACGCAGGTGTACGAAAAAATGCTCGACTTCTTCGCGAAACACATCGGCCTGCCGCCGACGACTTCCGCGAAGAACTGAGAAGAAAAGCCGAGAGCGATAGTGCCTATCCTCGGCCCTGGGTCGTCTTCCAGTATTTCTTCAGGCGGTCGCGGGTCTCGGCGCGCATCTTGCGCCATTCGATCACCTGCGCGGGCGTGAGCACGGATTCAACCTGCGTGTTGAACATTTCCTGCTCCTGTTGCGCGTACTTGACGACCGAACGCTTCTCGGAGCGTGAATCCAGGTTCGTGAGCCTCGTGCGCGTCTCCTGAAGCTCGCCCTTGCGGCGGACGAGCATGGGTTCGATCAGCGCCTCCTGCTCGGCCGTGAGGCCGAGACGCGTGCTCATGGCCTCGAGCGCCGGCATGGGCTGCTGATCCTCCGCGGCGGCCAAACCACCCGCGAGCAGCAGATACAGTCCGACGCCAGCAGCCAGGGTTCTCATGACGGGACGATGCAAGACCTCGCCCTCGCGTCCAATCGGACGATGGACTTACTCGCCGGTTCGGGCGGCTCGGGCCGGACGCGGAATACGGTCGGTCGTAACGCCTTTCAGCGGGGGCGCGAGCGATCGCCAACTGCCCCACTGCCCGCTCAGGCTGCGCTCGAGCGGGCCGAGATGCGCATAGATGCGATCCTGCACGAGCACCACGAGCGCGTCGTAACGGTCAAGCGCGGCGTGGACCTCCGCCGCGTAGGCCGGCGAGTTGACCGGTTCGAACTGCGCGCGCTTGAAGTGCGCCATCATCGGCTCGAAATGCTCCTGGAGCGCATCGACCGGAGTCTGCGGCTCCCGATGCACGGACTTGGTCTGCGGCGCCGTCGCCATGTGCAGGATGACGTCGTCGAGATTCTTCCAGGCGCTGAGCGCCGCGCGCACGCGCGTGTATGAACCGGTGAGACCCGAGGCGCTCTCGAGGCGCACGAGATCCTCGCGCAACGCGGCGAGATTCGCGCCCGCGGAGTCGTCGTGATGATCGTGTGTGCCCTCGATGCCGTGCGTGCCGACGTTGTTCTGTTCTTGGGGCTTGTAGTTCGTGCGGACCTGGAGCTCCGCGTCCAGCAGCGACAACTCGTGCTGCTTCTGGTTCAGGATCGTCTGGTACAGGACGCGATAGGCGGCGCTCTCTTCCGCCGTCAGCTCCTGCCCGCGCTCGACCTTCTCGAACAACGCGAGATTCTCGGCGCGGATCTTCTTTCCGAGCTCCTTGTGCGGCGTGACGATGGCCGCCTTCTCGTTGAGAAGATCGACCCGGTCGGCGATCTCGTCCGCCGTCCATTTGGGCGGATCGAACGGGAAGCAGAGGAACATGAACCCGGCCACCAGGATGGCGGCGGCCCAGACCAGCAAACGACGTCCCTTTCTCATTGTTAGGATGGTATCTATCTACCGGGCGACTAGCCTTGTCCTGGTTCTCATTCCTTCCCGGGTACCTCGTATCGCAGCTCCGCGAATCCCGAGCCGACCTGCCGGGCGGAGATCAGCCGCAGTGGTGGGGCCGTGACGCGCCGCGGAAAGAGTTGTTTGCCCCGCCCCAGCGTCACCGAACCGACCTGGACCAGGATCTCGTCCAGGAGACCTGCGTCCCAGAACTGGCCGGCGAGATCTCCCCCACCGACTATCCAGATGTTCTTCGCGCCCGCGGCGGCGCGCATGTCGGTGTGCACCGGGCGAACGTCTCCGTGCGCGAAACGGATGTCAGCTCCTTGCAGGGCGGGAAGTTCGCGACTCGTGAAGACCCAGGTGGGCTGGGAGTATGGCCAGGGCGAGCCGGTCGATGCGGACACCGCATCCGAGTGCCTGAGCATCCATTCATAGGTGGCGGAGCCCATGGCGAGCGCGCCGATTTCCTTGATGAACGCGGGGTAACTCGTGTCGTTGATATCGCCCAGTGGGAAGAGCCAGTCGAGCGAGTCGTCTTCGGTGGCGATGAAGCCGTCGAGGGACGTGGCGGTGAAGAACTGCGTTTTCATTGCGGACTCCTTCGCAGCATACGTTCCACGTCGCGCGCCGCGCGGGTGGGGACGGATTCATGGAGTGCAAGTCGTGGAAATTTGCGCTGCGGAGAGACGCGCCTCCGCTTTCTGGACCGTCTCCACCACCTTTTCTTTCTGTTCGGCCTTCGGACCGCTGCCCGCGAAAAGTCCCGTGAACTCCTCGAGCGTGCAGTATTCCCGATTGAGGTTCGACGCCAGGTATTCGACGAGTGAAGGCGCGACCGACTTGACCGAATGATGTGCGGAAAGGAGCTGATCCAGGATTCCGTCCGGTGAACCGCCAATCTCCTCGACGAGCGCCACCGAGCGCTCGTGCTTCTCCGGCGGAATCGTCGCGGCCGCGCCGACGAGTTCCCTGATTTCCCGCGCCTTGATGTCGAAAAGCGCGAGCTGCGGCACCACCCTGATGAATGCGCAGTCGCGCGGTTGCGATGCGTCCTGGTTCGGCAGGCGCCTGCAGGCCTTGGCGGCTTTGTCACCGATCGCCAGCACCTGAGTCTCGCGTCCGCGACCGGACTTCCAGGCGGAGGCGGCCGCGATGCGGTAGAAGCCTACCGCCGTCGCAGGGTCCTTCGCCGCGATCGCGTCACCGGCCTTCTCGGCACGGATGGACAAGTCGACCATCTGCGCTTCGGAGGTCTCATTTGTGGTCATCGCCACCAGGAACTGGTCGGGAGTCGCCCGCTCCGCTTCGAGCTTGGCCGAATAGGCGCGCGCCCATTCATTGTCCATCTTGATGAGATCGACCGGCGCTACGCAGGCCGTCAGCAACAAACAGGGAATGATCCACGCAACGAGCCGTTTCGGTTTCACTTCGCCACTCCCGCCGCACCGACTGCGACCCTGATTGTCTGCTCGTCCAGGATCGGTACCACTCCCGATTCGATGACCTGGTGGATCATCGTGCGATACAGGAACAACCACTCACTACCGCCCATCTTCTCGCGGTTGTCGGTCACCAGCTTCCCGAGTTGCGCCGCGAGCTCCCCGACTTTCTTCCCATGGAGCGCCGCCGCCGCGGCGTTGCTCGCATGAGCGCGTATGGCGGCGATCATGGCATCGCGCAGGGTCGCGCCAAACATCACGGCACCACCTGCTCTTCCAGCCTCAGTCCACTGCGCCACCGCAACAGACAGCAAGTCCCCTAACAATGTATCGAGAAGGCTTCCCCGCTCCGCATTGCGCTCGACGCCGAGCAGACGGCCCGGATTCGCCGCCACCTCCTGTGCCGCGGCTGCAAGGATCGCCATCCAGTCGTCCTGCGACAGCAACAGGTGCTCGTCACTCGCCATCGCCGTCACGATCGCCGAGATGAGTCGATCGATCTCCGCGTTGCGGGTCGATGGCATCAATCCAGGAGTCGCCGCCACTCGTGCGACGACCACGCGCAGGATACTCTCGATGTTAGCGCGACTCCCGAGCCGTCGGAGCGCAGCCGAATCATCCTGCTTCAGCGCCTGCGCGATCGGAGCCAGTACCGGATTCAACAGCTGCGCGACGAGATTGTCCCACGGCTTGCCGGGATCGAGCAGCAAGCCACCTTCGCGCGCGAACGATTCGACGACGCTCGTCGCGAGATCCAGGACCAGCGATCGGTCGATCGCGGGAGCGCCGGCGGCCACGCTTGCAAGATCCTTGAAGACGGCCCCAATGAGTTTGTCCGTCGAGTCCTGCGTCTTTCCAAGGAACAGATCCGGGCGCGCGGCAGCGAGTTGTGCGGTGGCCTTGAACAGTTGAACCGCACCGGCCTTCGAGACGACTTCGGTCAGCCCCAGGTCCGCGATCTTGAGCACGTAAGTGCGCGTCAGCGTCCCGAGGACATCGTCGTTGCCAAACTGTGCGCCGAAGAATGCCCCCGGATCTTCCGCCAGCGTGCGCAGCGCTTCGCCTGCCACCGGGCCCAACACGTTTTCGAGAACCCCTCGCCACTTGATCTGTTTGTCGAGCGACTCCGGCAGGCTCTCGACGATTTTCGGAAGCGTGTTCGTCACCAGCTTTTGCAGGTGTGCATCTTCGACGATGGCTTCCGGATGTTCAGCCAGCGCACCGAGCCCGGCCTTGAGGAAAATGGCCGCGACCCTTTCTCCGAACAGGTTGCGGGGACCGAGCGCGTCGGCATTGTCAGGGACCAGGTCCGCCACGCGCGATGCGACCGCCTTGACCAGCGATTCGGCATTGCCGTCGAGACCGAACAACTTCGGGTCGGTGGCTGCGAACTCCGCCGCGACATCGACGATGACGAGGACCACGCGCGCAAACGGGCCCAGCGGCTCCTCGCCCCTGGCCCATTGATTGACCATCCAGTATCCCGCGAACTCGTCGGCGCGAGACGCAAGGTTCTTGTCGGCGATGATCTGCTGCCGCGCGTGCTCCGCCGAAAGCAGGTCGAATGCGTCCGCGAGTCGTTCCGCGCCTGGCTTGCCCGTGAACGAATCCCAGTAGCGGCTCAGATCCGGCGTGATCTTTTCGGGATGGACCTCGAAGTATCCTCGGACCTTCGCCCGCTGTGGAAACGAAATCTTCTCGACGAGCGGCAGGAGCACCGTGCGATCGCGCGCGTACTGCCCGATCGCCTCACTACCTGCGCGCTGCAGTCGGGCGGCGGCGCGAACCGCCATCATGATGAGGGTTGGATTCACGGGCCGGCTCCACCTGCCGGCTGGCCGCTGGAAGAAGGGGGATGCGCAGCGGCAAAGGCGACTCGGAACGCGTCGACAGGTGTACTCGGTGGCGAACCCGCCGCGGCTCCTGCTCGCGCAGGCGTATCCGGAGTTTCCGGTTCGCGGCTGCTGGAGCGCGATTGCGCGCCACGCGTGAGACTGCGCGCGAGATCGAACCAGAACGGCGCCCCGAGACCGATCAGCAGACCCGCGAGGCCCACCGAGAGGATCCACTGCAGTCCGCGGACCGAAGCGATTCGATCGACTATCGATCCGACGTCCATCGGCAGAGCGCGCTGCTCGTCATCCACACAACCCGCATCGCGAGACCTCGGCGCCTTTCCATCCGCGGCAGCCGTTCGCGGCCGGCAGAAAGGCCAATACTCCGTGGAAATCGGCAGCCCGGTGTCGTCGATTCGCGCAAGCTCGGCGCGCACTCGCTCCGCGCCCGCATCGACGATTTCGTTTGGGGTGGAAACTTCCGGTCCCGCAGGCACCGGCGGAGCGCTCATCACGTCGGCAGCGCTCCTGGGACGAGGTGCATTCTCGGCCACCTGGGATTCGAGCGCCTGGACGACACTCTGTGTGAGCTTGTCGTCGTGCAGCAGCGACTTGAACACCCGCACCGCGTCCACGTTCACCGCGAATGCGCACACCATCGAAACGAGCAGACACCAGAAATGCGCCTGGCCCTGGAATCGCTGCGAAGCCCCCTGCCCGAAGCGATCGAACTTCTGCGCGAGGTCATTGATGATGATCTGCGTGCGTTCGGCTCCTGTCCGGGCAATCGCATCGCCGACATGGGTATCGGCGAGGCGCTCGGCGAACTGCATCATCGACATCGATTTCAAATCGGCGGATTGAGCAATCGAGCGCAACCAGCTGGTCTTCTTCTCGTACGCCTGGTTGCGTGTGACCGATGCCAGGAACTGGTCACGGGCGGTTTCCATCGAGATCCCGCTCAGCGTCGCGGCTATCCGCGTGCTCAGCACGTCGTCGAACAGCCGCTCCATCATGAGCCGGAACCCACGTTCGCGCGTCGAAAGAAGCTGGTAGCCCGTTTCGAGAACGATGGTCACCACCGTGGCGAGCGCCAGCATGATCAGTGAAAACGCCAGCGCGGCTTCGAGCCAGTTCATGAAACCCCTTGCGTGCTACGCCTTTGCTTTCGTCGCCTGAAGGATTTGTGCCGTCGCCGCATCGAGTTCCGCGGAGGAGCCGATATGGAGAGCGCTCCGGTTGGCGAGCGCTTCCGGCACTTCCGCCGCCGTACCGACGAGCAGAGGGATGACATTCTTGTCCTCGGCATTCATCGCGTAACCCATCTCGAGCTTCGACCACAAGCTGGGTTTTCCGGAGACGATGAAAACAGTCGCATCGGATTTCTTGATGGCCTGCTTCACGAAGTGATCCCACTGCTGCCCAGCCTCCAAGTCGTCCGGCGACGCGATGGTGACTCCGTGACTCTTGAGCTTTTCCTTGAGCTGCCTCGCGAGATCGGAATCCGCCGCTCCGTTCGAGACGTACACCGTAGGGTGCTGCTCTGGCAGCTCGGCATCCTTCCTGGGTGGCTTGGGTCCGGGCCTGACGACTGCGCGTCCACTCGGCTTTTGCGGAACGATTGCGTCGGGCTCCGCCGGGTATTCGAGCTTGAGCTGGTGAACCCGCTTGAGGTTCTTGCCGGTGGCGCGAACGATCTCGATATAGATCTTGAATTCGCCCCAACCTGCCGAATCTAGCCGAAAGCCGTTGCTTCGCTTCTTGATGACGCGAACCGGATCGCGAAATGTGGAGTGGAGCGTGTAGATCACATGTGTGATGACATCGAGCTCCTTCTTCGGCGCTTCGATCCATACGGACCAGTCCCACCAGTCCTTGGCGCTGTAAGTGGACGATTGTTTGATCTGGATGGTCATGACCGGCCTCCATTCTTGAGCGGTATGCCTATCCACTGTGATTCCGCGTTCGACTGCCAGGGTTTCTTGCCGAGGCCTTCGATTTTCAGCTGGATCTGATCGTCGTCTTTCACGCCCTCGACCCACACGTAGACACCATCGCCTTCGGGCACCGGCGTTACCTCTGTCCAGGCAGTTCGTTCGCCCTTCGACCAAAGCCGATGCGAACACCGGGCATCGTCCCCGACGGACTTGAGCTTCCGGCCAAGCTCATCGGGGTTGATGCGCACTTTGACCTTGCGGCCCATCCTGAGCTTCCATTCGCCAATGGTTTCCGCCAGCCGCAGAAAGGCCTCGAGCGGACTCGCCCGATCGAACGCGATGATCTCGTGGGACTGGTACATGCCGCCGACGTCCACATCGGTCTCAACCATCGCGATCGCGGGCTTTCCCTTGTTGCGTGCGTAGTTGATCTCGTCTCGCACCCAGTCGTGCGTGGTGTACTTGCCGTCCGCTTTCGCGTCCCGGCGCGTCAGCAATCCAACCACCGCATCGCACTCATCGATGCGGGCCTGGACGGCGGGAGTCAGCGCTTCGCCGCCGAGGCGCTCGCCCGTTACCGGATGCGCGAACTGGCTCGCGAACTGTCGCTCGCACCAACGCACGACGTCCCTATCTACATCACGAAACGAGAACCCCAGAAAGATCTTCATGACTCCTCCCGCATTACGGCGAGATGCGATTTCACCCAGGTGATGATCGATTGGATCCAGATACCCTCGTTGGCGGGATAAGTACCGGGCTTTCCATTGAGTTTGGTCATGAGCTTGCCGCCCTTGTGATGCAGCGCGACGACTCCCCACATCTTGTTGAACACCGGGCTGCCGGAATTGCCTTCCTCGGTGGTCGTGCGATAGTGAACTCGACGAATCTCCGGTCGTGGAGGAGTCCCGTTGGGCGCCCCTTCGTGGTCTAGGATTTCGTTGTCCTGGAACGCGTAGGTCTGCTCCTCTCCCTGCGGGTGCCCGATGACGAAGACCTGAGGCTGAGGGGGATCGGGCTGGATCGTGGGAAGCCCTTTCGCGATGTCCAGCGGCTTCGGATCCTTCAAATCTCCTTTGAGGCGCATGAGGCAGAAATCGAGATCATCGCGTGGCGACTCACAGATGATCTCGTCGATCTCGTATGACTGATTGGGGTCGATCGCTTCGAATCTGACTTCCACGACGTCCGGGGTAGCGCCACCTTCGGCGCCCTTGGAATTCAAGACGTGGAAGTTGGTGAGAAGCAGGAATTCACCGGGATCGTCGTCCACGAAATCTTTCGAGCGCACCAGGAAACCCGTGCCGAATCGCTTTCCGAGCTTTTGCCGGATCGCCGCGACGCCAAGTCCCTGGTCAAGTCCCCTGATCCACCACTCCCGCGTCTTCGTTCCTTTTTCGATACCGAGTACCGCCTGGAACTGCGATTCGCTTGGAATCTTTTGCAGAGTCGGACCCGGATCCGCGGGAATCCTGACAGTGGCGTCCGGCAGACTCATCCTCTGGACCTTCAAGACTTCGAGCGCAGCCTGACCGCGATCGTCCTGATCGAGATTCCACACTTCCTTGAACTGGCGCAGCGTGCTGCTCAAGTGGAACTCTTTGGTCTTCGGCGATGCCGTGTACTCCCGCAGCGCCGATTCGATCGTTTCCCAGTCCTCGGTGCCGAGACTGGCTTCGGCGAGCGTCGCCAGGTACCAGTCGTCACGCTCGCCTTCCGGAACTGCCTTCAACGCGCTCAACAACTCCTTCGCCAGCTGCTGGCTATCTATGTCCGGCGGGTAGTCGATGCCGTTGCGCTGGCAATGCGCGACACAGGCCAGCAGGTTCACGCCATGCCAGGTATTGCGCCTGGTATCCGCCTGATATCCCGCACGGTAGGCCTCGATGGCGTTCGCCATCGAGAGCCGCGCCGCTGTCGAAGCGCGAAATCGCGAATCGAAGTACATCTGCTTGTACGACCTGCCTAACAACCCGGTGACTTCCGCCATTTCCGGGTGATCCGCGGGAATCCGCCGGCGCAGGACTTCGAGCACGTCCTGCGCGGCGGTGATTCGCCCGGTATCGATGAGCGCCTGGGCATACAGGCGTCGCGGAGTCGGCTCCACGGGCGCCACGCGGCCTATCGCTTCGGCTACGTCGATCAGCAGGCCGAAATCGCGAATGTTCCGCAGATCCGTCAGAAGCACGTTCGCCGCAGGCGGATCTTTCAGCGCTCCCGTCTTCCTGAGCTCGGCGATGAGCGCCTTTGCGTTGGCGCGGATTTCGTCGGCGCTCGCCACGTGTCAGAGCTCGAGCATGGACCGCAACGCCTGGCGGAATTTCGGCTGCTTGAGATACTTCGTGGCGGAATGACGCCACGCGCCGTCGTTCTCTATCTGGATGTCCTCGATGCGCTTGACGCTCGAGAAGCGATAGTCGTTGGCGAGTTGGGGATCGAGACCGCAGACCGGATCGAGCCGGTCGAATAGATTGACCCATCGCTTTGCGACCCGTTCGTTCGGAAAGCCTTCGAGCCGCGACCATCCCGGCTGAAGCTTGTCCTGCACTTCGTCGAGCCCCAATGGACTGCCGATCGTGATGAGACCATCGACCTTGTTGCAGTCGCCGACTCTCTTGAGGCAGTCGTAGGCGATCACCGTTCCCATGCTGTGCGAAACCACGATATGAGGACCGTTCGACGCAGGCTTGTTCACCTTTTCGACGAAACGTTTGCGAATGGTTTGCTGGATGCGCACGGGCTGGCGACCCGGCGGCGCGAAGCTCACGTCGAACAGGTAGTGGTGAACATCACGCAGAAACGCGTTCATGATCGGCTTCTTGATGAACCAGGGCAGCGGGATTCGTTCGAAAGAGCCTCCCGCCGCGGTCGGTGCCGCCGGCGGAGCCGAAGCGATCTCGTCGTCGTCGCGCGAGGTGAGTTTTTCGCGCAGCCCTTCGATGAACGCGGCTTCTTCCTTGTTGGCCGGCGTGGGGATGTCCTTGGCTCCGGCCGAGTCGGCGGCGGCATCCCTGTTGGCGTCCGTGCTCTCGAAATTGCTGACGTCGGTGATGGGCTCGCCGTACAGGAGATCCGCCCAGTACACCATCGACGTGGTTACACCGTCGGTCTCGAGCGAGAGCGGCTCAGCCGCCGCCTCGAGCGCCTCGCACCAGATTCGGAGCAATGTCTTCTCTTCGGGCTTGTTGGCGATGCCGTGTATGAAAGTGACGTGTGCCATGGGTACTCCCTGATTCCTCGTGTACTGTGCCCGATCAAAGGTCGAAGGCAGGATCTTCGCCGATGTCCGGGATCTTCATGGTCGGTTCCTTCGCCGAAGGCTCGAGACCCCGCATCGATTCGAAGCCCGGTAGCCCCGCTTCCTTGCGAAGGGCATTGAGGCGATTGAGCCACCCCTTCCTGAACACGGCGAGCTTGGGATTCTTCTCTATGAGCCGCCCATAGAAGGCTTCACGCGCATCGCAATATCGAATGACCACTTCGCCGTGATCGCACTCGGCGACTGCCTTTGCCGTGCCGGACCCGAAATCACCATCGACCGCGCAGTTCGCGGCGCCCTGCAGGAAACGCACGGCTCGGCCCACACCCATGTTCACCGCGGTATCGAACTGAACGAGGTCCAGCGGGTCGTTGAGCAGCTCACAACGGGCCGCGAGCCAGTAGCCGGACTCGTAGATCGATTGAACTTCATCCTCGGAGATGAGCTTGACGTCCTGCGGCCCGGCACCCTGCCGTGCCCGCCACTGGTCGTAGACTTTCTGGGTGACTCCCCTGTTGGTGCGGCCGCCGGGGTCGTCGGGGTGATCGACGAACCCGCCCTCCCAACGCAATACGAATTTGAGCGCAGAAGTCAGCTGGGTGGATGGCATGGGTCCGTCCGGACGCGCCGCGTCGCGAGTAGCTAGCTATTGTTCTTGTGATGCCCGCACCATAGTACAGGTGCGATCCGGGCCGCAATCCCGATCGGCGCGCCTCGTTCACCGAGTGCCAAATAGTACCGATGGGTGTACTGTCCGCGCGTCACCGGCGGACGACGCGATCTAGTTAGTTTCTGCGACCATTGGTGCGACGCGCAATTGTTCCATCGGGATGCCTGGAATGCCCCGTCTTCATGACCCATTCGAGTACGGTGTTCGTGCGGGCTGCGGTCACGCGATCCGGCGGCTGCCTATCTGGAAGGAATTCAACGACTTCACCGCGCCGACAATGGCCGCGGATGGTCGCGGGAAGTCGTTCGTTGCCCTAACAAGGAGCAACCGGCGATGACGAATCCGCGGAAACGCAGCTTCAAGGCATTCATCTCCTATAGCCACGCCGCGGATGGCAAGCTCGCCCCCGCGGTGCAACGTGCGCTGCATCGCATCGCCAAGCCGTGGTACCGCATCCGTACCATGCGTGTGTTTCGCGACCAGACGAATCTGGCCGCCAGCCCCGGGCTGTGGTCGTCGATCGAATCGGCGCTGGAACAAGCCGAGTACTTCCTCTACATGGCCTCGCCGCAGGCCGCGCAATCTCCATGGGTGCAGAAGGAAATCGAATGGTGGTTGAGCAACCGCTCGCCGCAGACCTTCCTCATCCTGCTCACGGACGGCCAGATGGCGTGGAACAGCGAAGCGGCGGATTGGGACTGGAGCAACACGACGGCATGGCCTTCCCAGGCGGCCCGCGCATTCCGCGAAGAGCCGTTGTACACGGATCTTCGCTGGGCTCGAAAGGAGGAGCAGCTCTCGGCACGGCACTCGCAGTTTCGAGCGGCGATGCTCGATCTCGCTGCCACGCTGCTGGGCCGTCCGAAGGATGAGCTCGACGGCGAGGATGTGCGTCAGTACCGTCGGACCCGACGCATCGCCGGGCTCGCGATCGTGACACTCGCCGCGTTGTTCATTGCCGCCGCGGTCGCGGCCTACCAGGCTACCCAGCAGAGCAGATTGGCGACCTCGCGTGCGCTGGGCGCGCGATCCGAAGCTCTGTTGCCGACGAATCCGGAACTCGCCCTGCTGCTGGCGCGCGAGGCCGTCAGCGTACGAGCGGATGAGCAAGCCGTGTTCGCATTGCGCCAGGCGTTCGTGCGCAATCCCCTGCGCGTGTTTCACCAGGCCCCGTCCGGCACGAACCTCGCCGCGGCCTTTGCCAGTGCCGATGCGGTCGTGGTTGCGGATCCCGACGGGGGCGCGAGCATCTGGAGTGTCGCCTCGGGAACCCGCATCGCGGGTGTGGCGGCCGAGCCCGGCGACCGGGCCAGGGTGAGTCATTCGAACGACGGCACGATGGTCGTCATCGGCACCGAGGAACCGGAATTCGCCGTCCATGACGCGAAGTCTTGGCAGGTCATCCGGCAGCTTCCCGGAAGCCGCGCGCGATTCACTCGCGATGGCAAGACTCTCGTCGCCGAAGACAATGGGGCAATCAGGCAGTGGGACGTGCCATCGCTGAGCGAGCGCGTCTCCCCGATCAAACTACCGAGCGGGCATTCCTTGTCGGCACCCGCTCCGGATGGTCGCGTGTTCGTGCTGGCGAGTGACGGCGACCCGCTCGAGTTCGTGGTTGTCGATGCGCGCAGCGCGCGGACCGTCGCGCGGATTCCCGCGATACCGATGGTGGAAGGAGATCCATTGAGCCCCGACGGTACGCTGCTGCTCGTCCAGGATGAGGACCTCGAGCTTTGGGATACGCGGACCGGCAAGCGGGTGCGGTCGCTGCAACAGCCGGAGTTCGGCGGCATTGGCTGGACGACGTTCGCCGCCTTCACACCCGATGGCGCGAAGGTCTTCACCGGCAATCGCAACGGCGAGATCCACGCCTGGAAGGTGGCGACGGGTGAATACCTGAGGAATTGGACTCTGCATCGCAACGATATCCGCGCGATCGAATTCAGTCGTGACGGGCAGACCATGCTCACCGGCGGAGCGGACGGAACGGTGTGCCTCTGGGAGGTGCCGGGCGACGTCCTGGCGGTTTCGAGCGACCGCTGTCTCGTGACCTTGGGAGGCAGAGGCGACGACGCCTGGGACTTCTCCTTTGCCCCGGACGGTCGCCACTTTCTGACGACTCATATGGATGGCACGGTTCGCGTGTGGGATCGAGAGACCTGGCACCCCAGCGTGACCGTTCCCGGCACGACCATGGCCGCCAGTGAGGACGGCCGGTTCGTCTTGAGTTCCGCGGACGATCAACCGCTGCGACTCTGGGATGGAGAGTCCGGCGCGCTGCAAGCAACCCTCGAAATGACGGGAGAGTCCATCGAAGCAATGGCGGTGAGTGGCGCTGCATCGCTGTTTGCCGTCGCGCGGAAGGAAGGAACCGTTGGGCTTTGGCGCATGCCGTCCGGCGAGCTCGCACTGCAACTGCCCGCAAGCTCCGGCAGCACCCAGGCGCTGGCGTTCAATCGCGCCGGAACTGAACTGGTCACCGCGGGAGCGGATGGAAAGATCCGCTTCTGGAGCACGGGTGCGCCGCAGTTATTGCGCGAGTGGGCCGCGTCTGGTGGAAGTATCGCGAAGCTTCTCGTCGAGAATGATGACAGGCATATCGTTCTGACCTTCGACCCCGGAACGGTGCAAGTGCGCGACATCGAGAACGGCGCGGTGATCTCGGAGACGAAAGTCGTGGCCGAGGGACGTACCGCGGGAGTCTTGACGCCCGGTGCGAATCGGATGTTGCTGGCCGTGGTCGACGATCGGTTTCCTGAATTGTGGAATCTCGGGACCGGCAAGAGAGTGTTGACCCTTCCCGGCCACACTGACGAGGTGTGGTCGACGGCGCTGAGCTCCGATGGCCGGTTCTTGCTGACCGGCAGTGGTTTCTTCATGTCCCGAGGTGAAGCACCCGAAGATGGCAACGCGATACGAATCTGGGACGCACAGAGCGGCCGCGAAATTCTCAGTTACCGGGCGCCCGGATGGGTGGTGAACCAGGTGGCCTTTGCCGGCGACGACACGACTATCTTCTCGGCCAGCCGGGACGGGATGGTGCGACGCTTCCGCTGCGAAGTCTGCCTTCCTCTGGAAGAGCTGCAGTCGCTCATATCCTCGCGCGTGACGCGCGAGCTGACGGCGGGCGAGCGCGCTCAATATGTTCCGTGAGGATGTCGGTGCGCCGGTGCGAGTCCCTTGGGATTAAGGGTCGATGCGGTGGTTAGAGTCCGTACTAACCATTAGGCCTGGGCAGGCGAACATCGGCAGAGCGCGAATGGCCATTTGGAAGTAAAATCAATGTTGCGCAGCCCGCGAATGGAATCGCCGGCGAAACACGGCCGCCAGGTCCGAACCTGGATGCGAGGTTGGCCATGGCAAAGAGCATTTTCGTCAGCCACATCTCGGAGGAACGCGAGATCGCGGCGTTCATCAAGCGCGCGATGACCGACGCCTTCGATGCTGTCGCGGTTTTCACGTCCAGCGATGTCGGCAGTGTCGGCGCCGGTGACGATTGGCTGAATGCGGTCAAGAAGGCGCTGGCGCGCTCCGCCGCGATCATCGTGTTGTGCAGCCAGGAGTCCATCAACCGGCCATGGGTGCAGTTCGAACTGGGAGCCGCGTGGATGTTGAAGAAGCGGATCATCCCGATTTGTCATTCCGGCCTCAGAACCGAGCACCTGTCGATTCCGCTGTCCTTGCTCGAGGCCGTGGAACTGGGCACGGAATCAGGATTGCGAAAACTCTACGCCGGCGTCGTCAAAGCGCTGAGGGTGAAAGCGGAGCGAGTCCCCGCTGACATGCAGGAATTGTTGCGCGAAGCCCGGGCCCTGCAACGGGATCTCGGCGTGCACCAGTTCGAGATGTACATCGACATCCTGATCCCGCGTGACGAACTGGGCGGCAGGATTCCGGGAACGGCGCGAATCGAATCCGACAACAGGTCGATGGAGCTGTTCGGTTTTCGGAACTCAAAGGGCTGCACCTGGAGCGACATCGAGCGCGCCGCCGACGTCAGCGCCGATACGCGCTGGCTGGACCAGCTGCACGAATGCGTTCGCAGGGCCAGTCGGAACGAACATTTCGAGGCCGTGCAGGCTATCTACCACACCGGGCGTGGCCGATCCTTCCAGCCGCAGCTGGCGAAGATGCAGTTGCAGTCGGACGGCACGTGCCGTTTCCACGTGCATCTCGTGGAGACGGTGGTCGCGCCGCTCGTGGAGGTGAACAACGAGTTCGGCCTGCTTGCGACGCTGTTGCGGTTGGGGATGCGCTTTCGCTACGAGGTGATCGAGAAATACGCCCGGTTCAACAGGGACGCCAGGGCGAGTTCGTCCGACCCGCTGATGATCGAGCGATACGTCCGCGAAGCACTGCGAGCCGCGATTCTCGTCATCGAGCGCGATGCGGCTTCGCGAGGCTCGGCGATCCTCATGGATCCGGACGCCCTGCTGGCGCTGTTCGATCGGGATTCGGAGCGCGAGCAGATAGAAAGTCACCAAGCCCTCTGGCAGCGCGATCGGGCATTGTTGTTCAAGAACGATCCGCCGCCGACATTGCCGCAGCTGGATGCGATCATCGCCAACCTGCGCGGCATGAACTGGCGCTTCATGAGCCTTGCCACGCAGCGCTGCAATGAGATCGTCAGCACGCGCTGGTCTGGTGATTCGGCTACGCCGGTCGCCGGGCGGCGGGTCCAACTCGCGCCGGGCAGGACGAACATGCTGGACGGTTGAGCCCTGGAGGAGAACCGCGCCAAGAGCTTGTCGCGGCGGGAGAAGATGGCGCGGCCGGAGAGATTACTCACCCGCCATGCGGGCTCGCCCTTCGCCGGATCAATGACGACGCATGAATCGACTTCATCAGCCGGCTCAGGGCCCAACACGCTACGTGTGTTGGTTCAACTCGGGGTGACGGGGGGGGCGCTTGCCCGAGCGTCGTGCCGAGGTGTCGAACTCACCGACCACAACCGTGTAGTGGCCACGCGCACTTCGAAGACCGCGCGCGGTACACCCGAATTGAAATGAAAAAGGGGCCGAACCGAAGACGGCTCGACCCCTTTTTCATTTCAATTATGGCGCGCCCGGAGAGATTCGAACTCCCGACCACCTGGTTCGTAGTTGGAAGGGGTGGAAATCTCGAGCGGGACGGGAAACGTAGATAGTTGATTTTGTTGAGTCAAAAATCGCGAAGTCGCATGGCATCCGTTGCAATTGTCACGACTGAGCACGACGAAGCAGGACCAAGTCCCGCAAAACTCCCGCAAGTACCTGGTTACTTTTCGTACGTAACCACCTGGCCATTAACCAGGTCGTCGGGACCGGCGGGGGTAGGAGCGTGTGTGCCGATGCACGCTACGGCTTCCGCACGCCGAAGAGGTGCGGCCATAGTTTCTGGCACTCAGCCGCAGTCGGGTAACGGCCGTATCTCTGGTTGAATTCCTCCCCTACGCGGTTGCATTCGCGCCAATCAGCTTGGGGAATAGCACGGACCTCCGGCAAAGGACGCATCACGGGAGTGCTTGGTCGATCTGAGACGGGAAGCACTGGCGACCTGATGCGACTACGTGCGAGCGCGGAACGGAACATAGATGCGAACAGCCGCTCCGGCTCGCGCTGCTCGGGATGGAATAACCAAACCTTGGAAGCCAGGTCCTTCTGCAACTTCATTTGCAACGCTTCTCGCGGAAGCATGGAGTCGCCGGCATCAAGTCGAATCTCGATAGCGGGAACGTTCCGGCGTCGGATCTTGCGCAGCTTTGCACGCGTCACTTTGTGCGTAACTGCAACTTCAAGTATCAACGCTTTTGCATCGGACTCGATGATGATGTCGGGAACGAAGTCGCCCTCATTTTTCTCGACCCTGACTCTGCGGATCGGAAACTGTTCGCCATCGGCCACCAGGGCCTGGTGCCGAACGGACACACCGAGCTTTGTCTTGCGTTGTCTGACGAAGTCATAGGGTGGGACCGTGAAGGAGTCCAACTCCGCTAGCAGTTCCTTAGCAAGCATGTGCAGAGCTGATTCGGCAGCGCCTTGGCAACTGGTGACCTCGAAGTGAGCGAAATGGTGTCGGCGAATTGATCCCTTCTTTGCAACCAGTGGCTTGCCGCAGCGGGCGCACATACATCCGCAAGCTAAGCCACTCGGTACATTCCCAATGAACTGCAAATTGCCGTCGCGCAGCCCATAACCACTGCAATCACCGGCGATCACGACTTGAGAATTCCGTCATGCCAAGATTCTTAGCGACGCCAATGCATTTATGCCTTGCTCATGCGCTTTAGCGCTTCATCTACGGGCCTGATCGCCTTCGATGCATCACTGCGAGGGATCTTGTCCCGCAAGTTGCGCACCATCTCGAAGTGGCAGTCCCGAATTCTTTTTCCGCTACCACACGGGCAGTCCCAGTGGCCTTTGACTCTCTTCGCGGCAAGGAGCTCGAAGTACTTCTTCACCTTCACCAAGTCGTCGGTGTCGAAAATCTCCTGATAGAACTGCTTGCGGCCATATAGACCGTGATCCCACTGACCGAAAGGCCACACTCCATCGCGTTCAAATACAGCTTGGCCAATGAAATAGTTCCGGACAGGACCGTCGATGAAATCCAGCAGGGATTTTCCTTTGGGCCAAACCCGCCAGCGTTCCTCAGGAAGAAAGAGGCACGATGCGCCGGTTTCATAGCAGTGCCGATCCAGGGTGCGTGGAATCCGCCCGGCGGTTTCGAATACCACCGGCACGCCCTCTGGATAATCTTGCGGGAGCTGAATTTCAATCGAAAAGCGGTCGAGGATCTTGCTGCCTTCCTTGATCTCTAGGCTGCCTGAAATCCTGACCTGGCCTTCGAGCACCGAGAAGTGCAGATGCGGGTACACCTGCGCGACTTCTGCCTTCTCTCGATCGAAGGCGACGAGATCACGTTCGTGCCATGCCTTCATAACTCATCGGATGCCCACGGCCTCGTCGGCGTGGCCACCGCGGCGGCGACACGGCGCAAGGCTGCGCGATTGTCCTCTTCGGAGTCGTCATCGACTTCGCCGAAGACGGCCGTCCAGCCGGACGACTGGACCAACGCGAGCGTCTGTCTGGCAACCGACCGCAAAGTCGACCGCGCCGCGTCTAGGGCAGGAGAAAGGTCGTTGCCCTCCGGGTTCGCGGGGTCCTCAACCGTGAGGTTGTCGATGTTGTCGCGGAACTCCGTCAGCACGTGTTCGAGCTGTGATTCGAGGCTCGACCGTTTGCGCCCGTCGAGCAGCTTGATGACCGAGAGTTCAAGCACAAAGTGCTTGAATGCGATCCCATTGCGGACCTTCCACAGCTTCACCAATCTGATTGCGTCGGTGACGCCGCTGTCGCGCACGTGCTCGATATGCACGTCGATGTTCGTCTTCAGGCGCTTCTTTTCCGCGCTTGACTGGTAGAGAAACGCGTCCGTCTTGGTGTCGTCGGTGAATCTGCCCGGCACCACGTCGATGTGGAAGTCGAGCCCCCTGCGCGTCGGGTCGGCATCCTTCAATCGAAGCGCCGAAGTCTTCGGTTCAACGACGTACTCCTTCTGGAGCGCGATCTTCGCGTTGTTGTAGATGTCCTCGAGGGTGCCGCCCGCGTCTTCGTCGTCGCGCGGGAAGTAGCAGATGATGTCGAGGTCATAGGACTCCTTGATCATCGTTCCCTTCGCCTTCGAACCACCGTATCGAATCGTCGGTGAACTGTCCGCGAAGTGGTCGCGGAGGAGTTTCTCGACATCTGCGCGGTGATTCTGCAACGCCTTCAGTTCCGCGCTTCCTTCGGCGAGGATCTGAGCGTCAAGCACTTTCTTGAGATATTCGTTCGTGGTCATAGTTAGTTCACTTCTACTGCCAATGTAAATCCGCCGGTCGCCTTATTGGCGTCGTACACCAGCAGCTTCGGATCAATTTTCGGAAGCACCTCGCGTCCGCAGAGCACGGCCACGGGCGCGGGAACGGCGGGAAATAGGTGGAGCTCAGCCACACCGGGATGCGACCCGCCTATCTTTCTGAGGGCGGATTGATACGCGATCTGGAACGCCTTCAAATCCTGGCGCGAGTTCAGGAACGTCGGGACGGGCTCGATTCCATCGAGCGTCAACTCGTAGACGGTGTACCGATCGTCGATTGTGGGCGGAAGCGATCCCAGGTGAATTCGGCCACTGAGCGATAGGCACAGCGCTACGCTCGTAGGATCGGTTCCGCTTCTCAGCGTGTTGAGGGTGAACTCGACGGGTGCATCCGTCGTTTTCCACCCCCACCGCCCTGTGTCACGGTGACGCTGAAAGACCTCCGAAGGAACTTTATCGCTCAGTTCGCGCCCGAGGCACACCAGGAGCGGAATCGGGCCGAGCGCAAACACCGAAACGTGCTGAACAGCGACGCCGTCCAGACCCGTCGATGAGAGCGACGCGACCTTCTGCGCGATCTCGCGGCGCGCGAGGTTGATGAAATCGGACCCTGCGTCATCGATTGACGTCAGGTCGATGACGATCCCCTTCCTGTCGGCCGGATACCGCGGCTCGACTGCACGCGTGACGTCGTGGTACGGAATCTCCACGGTGCGCCCGGCGATCCGCGCCTTGAGCTGGATCACCGTTGTCTTGTGGTCTTCCGCAAATCCGGTGATATGGCGAATGCGTTCCTCGTGGGAACGTTTCGCCGCCTTCAACCGGGTGATCGTGTATTCGCGGGGGTTGTCGTCGATCAGCTTGTGGCACGGGGGACAGAGCAGCATCAGGTTGCTGACATCGTTGATCCGATCCGCGGCAACCTTCTTATTCGCGCGCGGCCCGCGACCGCTGAAGGCAACGATGTGCGCTTGCTGGCCAAAGTTTCCAGGCGTCAGCGTCAGCCGATGCTCCAGCAGGAAGTCGTTGCAGCCAGGGAACTCGCACCGACCCCCCGCCGCCACGAAAAGCTGCAGCTGCGTGTGGTGTTTGATCGCGCGCGTCCGGACCAGCGTCACCGGCGACGCTTTTCGTTCGCTTACCTGCTTTGCGCGCTTCTTGGGATGCCGAGTAGACATACCCAACAGTGTAAGCTTCCGCTGTACAGTGTCAAGGACGCCGCAGCTACAGCATCATTTGACCGTTCTTCTCAAGCCTATAAAGGTCTTCGAGCCGATACTGCGCCACCACCGGATTTACATCGAAAATCTCGGACAAGAGCGCCGCCGCGTCCGAAAATTTCTCTGGTTCCAAGATCGTCCCGCCGAGTCCGCCGCTCGAGACCATCATCGGCTTCAGCGCAGCCGCGACCAATCCCCGAGGTAGGAGCAGACCACCAATCGTCCGATTCGCCTGGTACTCGGACCACGTGGACTTCGGGCGAACTGCCGCTTCCAGAGGGCTACCCAATACCTCGCGGCAGAGAATCTGACGGCCCTGGCACGCATCACGGTCGAAAAGGTTCGTCTTCGGTTGCGCTAGCGCAAACAAATGCGCGTGGAGAAATCCGTGACCAGCCTCGTGGGCGAGCGTCGAGCGCACACGCCTTTCGGCCGGTTTACCTTCCTCGTCCGCAAGCTCTCGGGAAATCACGATCGCCTTGACGCCTTTCTCGCTGAACTCGGTGAAGCCGAGTACGCCATCGGGAAGATCGTCATAGGAAGGCACGATCCCAAATCGCTTTTCGATGAAGCGATCAATTCGAATTGGTTCAGGCGCTGAGGGGTAGAGGCCGACCTTCCGCAGCTGCTCAACGCACGTGCGATCAATCTCTGCGGGCTCAAAGTGCGGCCGCTCAGAAAATGGACCCGTGTTCGTGCGAATCGTCTTCATTTTTTCTTAGAAATCGTCTTCCCTTGCCTGCTCGCCCACTCCTGCAATTGTTCCGCCGTGATCTTCTTTTCAATCACCGTACGAAATGCCATCGCGAACTTCGGATCGGACTGCGTGACTCGTTTAATGTCTTCAATGGGCGGACGTACATCACGTGACCGGAGTTCATCTTCGGAGACGCCAAGCACTTTGGCGATTTGCACCAACACCTTCTCCGAAGGATGGCGGCGTCCAAGCTCTATGTCCGACAAGAATGGCGGCGTACATCCAATTTGCCGCGCAATCTCGCGAAGGGATATGTCTCGCTCGTCGCGGACACGCCGTATGTATTCTCCAAGTGTTTCGCTCATTGTGTAAGCGTAGGAAGCTTACGGAGATCTGTCAAACACGCCGCGAACGCAACTCTCCTGTGTCATTCGCCGATGAACGGTTCGCCGGCCGAAGTGCCTGTCGCTACTTTCTCTCCTATCAAGAGGCGGTCAATTCCTCTCGTGATCAACGCCAATCCCGTGTCGTTCCTTGCGCGCGGCGTCCCTTCAAATGCCCAGCCTCGGAAGGCTCTTTACGATCTTCACGCTTTCGATGCTCACCGTCACGACGCGAAGCAAGAGTTCCAGCGGATAACGCGAGTTCTTCATTGTTTCGACCGCCCATGAGTTCGCGTCGTTAACGATGCCGCTATCCTTCTCCGTGCGTACACCTTGACGTTCCATCACCCATTCAATAGCGGGCTTGCCGTTGACCACATACTCGAAAGCTTCCTCTGGTATCCCTCGAATCGTGATGAGTTCGTTGTACTCCACGACCGTGCGATCTTTCTCACCGCCGCGCTTGCCAAACCGCATCTTCTCGACACGATAGTCGGCCCCTTTAAGGCGCCTACCCCCGCTGTCAACCGTCGCCGCGAACATCTCTTGGCCATCGTAGTCAAGATGAAGTTTCGCAAGCGCGCGCCCCGCGCGGCTAAACTCCCAAAAACTGTTTGCTCCCGGAACACACGGAATCCTTGGCAACTCCTTTCCGAGATTGTCCGCGTAACGCTCACGATACTCCGGCGAATGCAGCAATCCGTAGACGTAGTAGAAGACGTCTTCCTTGCTCAAAGTCTCGCCAGGATACGCGGACCGGAAAGTATCGAGCCCGTGATCGGTAATGCCGTCTCGGCGAATCGAGTCCACATCCGATCCAAACGCGAGTCCGCGCTGTCCGCCAGCTTCTTCGGCTTCGCCTTCTGCCCTCTCAAATACGAAGAGCGGAAAGTACTGAGACCCCACCATGTCAGTTGCGTGAAGTGAGGTCACCCGATTGGAAATGAAGACTGACCACTGGCTGCGCGACTCGGACGCCGAAACACCGATTACGATGTTGGCTGAGTGGTCGTCTGGAAAGAACTTCGGCATCAGCAAGACCATCTCGTTCAGGTCTCTTTGAAAGTAAAGCCATTGCGTCATAAAGGGGCGGTACGTGCTCTTCACGATACAGGCGGGTTCGAAATCGTGCGTTCTGCCTCTCGCAACTTGTTGCTTCAGGCCGCGACTCCAGCTGATCTGTGTCGTGTCGGTTCGGATGAAGTCAGCCACAGCTGCCTCCTTCTCCTTTGACGTCATCCCCTTGTGGTTCTTGGCGAAGCGTTTGGACTCCCCGTTGAAAAATTGGATCATCCGGGTCATGTTTTCCGTGACGGCTTCTTTCGAAAAGTTGTAGCACCAAGCGTCCCGGGCCGTCACCACGCCAAGCGAGAAAGTCTCAAAGAGTGCCGGCTCACTACCTGTCTTCGATCCCATTGAAATGAATCTTCCGAAGCTGTCATCGCGCTGCTTAAGCCAGTCTCCGTGCGCATCCGGCGTAATCGTCCGCCAAGCATTCTCTCGAGAAAGGCCTTGGATACTGCCAAAGGCTGAAATCCTCTCTACCTTCTCATCGCGCGTGAGGTAGTCGCCGATATCGTGAAAGTGGATAGCTGCAGGCCGTGGTGATGATGGGTTCTTCACGAATAGCGAAATCGCCACTGGCGCGCGGCTCCCGACTCCAAAAACGTTGTCCTTTTCCTTCCGCCGCTGTTCGCCTGAAGTTCTGGCGTTACCGCGCAAATGCAGGACGTAAATGGAGCTGAATTCGTCGGAGAGACATCGGCGCAACCCATCCGTCGTTCCAGCCTCTAAAAAGTTGGCGTTTGTGACAAAGCCAATAACTCCAGCATCTCCAATGCGGTCTGAAGCCCAACGAATAGCCCTCACGTAACTGTCATACAGGCCGCGCGACAGCGCAGCTTGTGACCGCGCCGCGTATGTGTTCGCGATCCGCTCATCAAGATTTGGATAGCTCACGTTTTGATTATTTTCGTTTTGACTCTCCTGGCCGATCGAATATGGCGGATTTCCGATGATGACTCGAATATCTAGTTTCTTCTGGCGCTTTCTGCGCGCGCTGTTATCGATCATCAGCGCTGAAAGCAGATCATCACGCTCATACATCTGAAAAGTGTCGGTCAGGCATATGCCATCAAAGGGTTCGTAATCTCCACCCACTAGCCCGTGGTATACCGCCTCAATGTTTATCGCCGCGATGTAGTACGCGAGAAGCACGATCTCGTTGGCATGAATTTCACCCTTGTACTTTCGACGTAGTTCGTCGGGCCGAATTAACCCGCTTTGGAGAAGACGTGTGATGAATGTGCCGGTCCCTGTAAATGGATCGATGATGTGAACCCCTGGACTGCCAAGTGTCCCTCCAAATTCTTTCTCAAGAACCTGAGCCACGCTTTGAATGATGAAGTCAACGACTTCTACTGGCGTGTAAACAATTCCAAGGCGGTCGGTCAGCTTTCGAAACGCATTACGAAAAAATTTGTCGTAGAGCTCAACAACGATCTTCTGTTTGCCGGCTGCACTTTCGATCCCTTCGGCTCGCAGCTTCACACTCTCGTAAAACGACTGCAGCGTGCTCGATTCCTTCTCTAAGTGATGCTTTTCAAGGACGTCTAGAACACCCTGCATCGCAATCGACATCGGGTTGTGTTTGGCAAAACTATATTGTTCGAACAGCGCATCGAATACGGGCTTGGTAATGAGATGCTGTGCGAGCATCTCTATAATTTCCGAGTCTGAGACGCTGTCATTGAGGTCGTCACGAAGTTCGCGAGCAAATGCCTGAAAGGCCTCTCTCTCCCGCTTGTTAGCGGGGTCTCCGACGATTGCAGATATTCTGTCGATGTGCGTACGGGCGATCTTCGCGATGTCATTGGCCCAATCTTCCCAATGTCGACGATTTCCAACCTTCTGAACCAGCTTCGCGTAGATCGCTCGCTCGATTTCCCCGATCTCGAACTGCAGCTCGTGCTGATCTTCTTTGCTATAGCGTTTCGGAGCCGCCTCGCCGATCACAAATTGGTTTTTCGCTCCGGAATCCGCCTTGCTGCCTTTCGTCCTGTCCACCTTTCGATGGATCTTGTCGGTGATGGCGATCACTTCCATCTTTTTTACGTCTTTGCCAACCAAGTCGAGCTTGTTGACCATGGCGTCGAATCGATCGTCGTGCGAACGCAAGGCCTGGAGCACCTGCCAAACAACCTTGTAAGTCTGATTGTCATTGAGCGCTTCGTGAGGTTCGATGCCTGGCGGAATCACGACTGGCAAAACAACGTAACCGAGCTTCTTGCCCTCGGCCTTTCGCATGACTCGTCCGACCGACTGAACGACTTCGACTTGCGAGTTTCTCGGAGCAAGAAACAGAACCGCGTCCAATGCTGGAACGTCGACGCCTTCCGCAAGGCATCGCACATTGCTCAGCACGCGACAGGTCTGAGGCGGCGGATTGGACTTCAGCCAGCTCAACTTCGCTTCCTTCTCTGACGCGTTCATGCCTCCATCAACATGCTCCGCTTCGCAGGCTAGTTGAGGCACACCGTCCTCTTCCGCGCCTTCTTGGTACGCCTCCACTACCGCCTGGAACATACCGGCGATGTTCTTCGAGCTGACCTTGTGAACCTTTGACGCCCTTTGCACCTCAATGACTTGGCAGAAAGCAACCGCGCGATGCATGGGCGCATCGTCTCCAGCCAGACTCTCCGCAAGCCCATGCTTCGAGAGAGCCTTCCAGCAGCCGATGATTTTGGCGGCGTCGTCAACTCTGAGCTGGTTGTTTTCGTCCTTCAGTAGATTCTGAAGGCGGCGATTGATGTGCGCTTCCTCGACCGCGAGCACGATAACCTTGTAGTCCACGAGCAAGTCGCGTTTGACTGCATCCGAGAATGTGATTACGTAGAGCTCGTTGCCGTACTTCTCGACGTCATCCATCCCGTATAGCGCAACGTTATCCCGCTCTGCACTCGCTTTGGCCAGCTCGCCATAGATTCGAGGCGTCGCCGTCATATAGAGGCGCTTCTTGCTCAACAAATACTTGGCGTCGTGCACGCGGACAAAGTGACTTTCCTCGTCACCCTCAAACTTTGCCCCCGTGGTGCGATGTGCTTCGTCACAGATGATGAGGTCAAATCCAGGAAGCCCGTGCTTTTTCTGGGCGGCGCTCACCACGTCGATCGACTGGTAGGTGCCAAACACAACGCTCATGTGTTTCGAGTCGTGGCGCTTCACCATCTCCGCAGCAAGCCGCTTCGCATCCGTAGTGGCTGGATAGCGCAGCTCGTGGGTGAATGTTTGAACCGTGTCGTCGTCCTTGCTCCGCTTCTTGCCGACATCACTGTCCGAGCAAACTGCGAAGCTGTGGAGCGGCGTCCCGCTCTCTTGAGTCCACTCTGTGAGCGTTTGAGAAAGCAGTGCGAGACTTGGCACCAGGAAAAGTACGCGTTTGCCGTTGCCAGCGATCTCTTCGGCGACCTTCAAGCTGGTGAATGTCTTGCCGGTGCCGCAAGCCATGATCAGCTTGCCGCGGTCGGCAGCTTTCAGACCAGCCAAAACCGCCTCAACGGCGCTCTTCTGATGAGGCCTGAGGCTCTTCTTTGCCTTTAAGACCGCGGACTTCTTTGCCTGAAATTTTGACCAATCGACCTGGCTGTTCTCGAGATCGTGCAAATCGATCTTGCTGACCGGCGGCTGCTGATCGCGAAGCGCGTCCTCTGCGTGTTCGGTCCAATGGTTTGTCGTGCTGACAATGACCCTGTACGAGAACTGCTTCTTTCCCGATGCGGTAAAGAAGCTATCGATATCACTCTTTTGTAGACGATAACTTTCATCGTAGAGCTTGCATTGGATCGCGTGAAACTCGTTGGTGCCCGCAGTTCTCGCAACAAGATCAATGCCCGCATCCTGTTTCGTGATGCCCTGCTCAGCTGCCCAATCTCCGTACGACCAGACCTTGTCGTAAAGATCTCGATAGGTGGCTTCGTTACGGAGATAGCAAAGAATCAGCTCCTCGAAGTACGTGCCCTTTTCGCGTTCGGTAAGAGCAGCGGAACGGTACTCGTCTAAGAGCTTACGTAGAGCGGACATTCAATCTCTCCCTCAAGTGCTGCCGTCATTTCTTCTGCTTCTCTTTCCGCGCGACTTTCGAAGTTGTACTTCTTGCGTCGCCGTTGGTTAGTTCGGCAAGAAACTTCGCAAAGGGCTTAATGTCTCCGCCCACGCTGGCGCTCTCTAGCGCAGCCATGTAGTCGGCGCGGCGCTCCAGCGGAACGATGACCCAGGGGTATCCGCCGGAAGAGAGCATGAGATTCATTAGGAATCTACCGATGCGCCCGTTCCCGTCCATGTAAGGATGGATGTACACAAACATGAAGTGACCGAGTACGACGCGCACAGACGCCTCTTCTTCGCGCTCCAACAACTCGAACAGCGCGGGCATGAGTTCGCGCACCGCTTCGATGTTCGGCGGAGTGTGCATTGATCGCCGGATGTAGACAGGACCATTGCGGTATCCGGCGAGATCGGCGGCGCGCAGAATGCCTGCCGTGACGCTTGGACCGAATAATTCGCGATACCAAGTTGCGTGGTCGCTATCGGCGATGCGCCCTGCGTTCTCGCCACCCAATACCTTCTTGATGCTCTGCTCGACAGCCTGAAACGCCTGCCAGTACCCGCGAGCTGCCAACGCGTTTCGGTGTTCCTGATCGTCTTTGTTGGTGTCGGGGCTCCAGTTGCCGGCGCGAACCTTCTCGATGAGCGCTGCGCTGACTTTGTACCCCTCAATGGACAACGAGTTGTAGGCGTCGTTGGCGTAAATCTCTTCAACCTGTTTCAGGTATGCGGCAGTGCTCTTGGGTCGACCAGGTGCGGCCGGAAAGATGGCGAGCACGTCTTCACGCATCCGCGCCCAGTCCATGCGCATGCGATTGACGTAGGGCGAAGTCTCGCGGGCGCCGAATGCGACAAGTGAGTCATCCTCGAACGGATCGCTTTCGTTAACGGTGTATCCGGCGGCCTGCATCGCTCCGACGATGTCATTGGCGATCCGGTCCCGCCCAATGTTTCTGAAGGCGGCCGCCAGCCGGCCTGCGACCGTGCTACGTCCGCCATCGAGCAGCCGACTGAGCAAGTCCGATGCGTCTTGAACCATGGCGAGCGCCGCGCGCATTTCAGTTGGCCGCGCGGCAAATTGCGCCGGCGAGCAGGACAGCAATGCGGCGGACAACTTGTAGAGTCTGACGCCGTCTTTCACTTCCCGATCGACGGCGGGAGGCAAATCGAGGCGGACATCGAATATTGACGTCCCGTGAATGAACTCGGTGGGTTTGTTGTTTCCGCGAGGCGAGCGCACGAGCAATTGTCGCGGCACGGTCCAGTTGCCGGTATGCAAACTAATGGATTGCTCCGGACTGACGCACCAGTCCTCGCCTAAACGGGAATCGAGATAAGACGAGCAGAAGGACCAGAACGAGGCGTACCAGGAGGTGCTTTCGCCTGCCGGCTCGTCCGGCCTGCACGGGATGTACCAGCCTCTTATTACCTCTTTTATGAATCCGGCTTTGACCAGACGTTCGCGGTGGGTTCGGCTCATGTCGCTGAAGCGAAGCGCAACGCGTCCCGCGTCCTGAAGTTCTTTCAGGACGGCAAGAGAAGCGGCCAATTTGTCGGCGGGCGTCGCCATGGGCGATTGCTAAATCTAGGGTTTGGCGTTGTGCGGTTTCTAGGTTTTAGTGTTGTATTATTTCTAGGTTTTGGCGTCAAGCGATTTCTAGGTTTTGGCGTCAAAGTGACTTCGGCGTGGCCCCTCTGCGCCGAAGGCGCACCCGCGCAGCCTGGGCGTGACCGGGCCACGCGACCCTAACCGCCGGGCTCGGAATGCCCAACGCCCCAACTTCGCAGATTCGCCTTTAGCAACGTCTTCGTGTTCTCGCGCAGCGCTTCGCAGATTCTGAGCATCGCCCGGAATTCTTCGCGCACTGAGCTAGGCCACCCGCCTCCCTCATTCGCCACTTTGGCAATCTGATTGATGTTCCGTCCAATGGCCGCCAGCTCCGCGATGCTGCGCTTCAGCGCGAGCAGCTCGTCCTTTGGCAATGGAGTGAGCGACCGCAGATGTGCCCGCACCAGGACGGAGACATAGGTCGCCGCCGGCATCGCTCGAGACGCAGCTCGATCGCGCAGCAGGACCTGATCGCTAGGCTGCAGGCGAACAGTCAGCCGCGCCTGGCGAAGTCCTCCTTCGTCCCGCTTGGGCTCTGAGAGTGCTTCATCGCCAACTCTTCGGAGCATGACTCCAAGCAATTCCTTGAGGAGCGCGGATTCGGTCCGGCCTTCGCGCTGGGCCAGAGCGCGAAGCCGTAGCTTCGTCTCCTGAGTCACGCGCAAGTGAATGAACGCCGATGCCGCCATGCGTGTGATCGTGAGACAAGAGCCGCCGCGAGGCTATCCTGCCTTTCACTCCAAATTCAGCCGAAACCTCACACCGACGCACACCGCGCACTCACCGTTGCTAACTAGATTTCGAGCGCCGCACGTCATCAAGGTTTAGCTCGAAACTTCGGCGATACCTCAACTGTCAGCGGTCCCCACGGCGTGAAACCATCAGCCATGAGTGACAACTCGTCCCTTGGCGACCGGAACCACACATCGAGAGCGCACCCCGCGCCGCCGCCCCGCTTCATCCGCTTACGCGACGCCCCCGCCTACCTCGGCATGGACAAGAACCGCTTTAACCGCGAAGTGCGCCCCTGCGTCCTCACTCTCCGCATCGGCATCCAAGGAATCGCCTTCGATCGCGTTGACCTCGATGCGTGGGCGGACGACTATAAGAGCCGCAACGGGTGCCATGCGGCTCGCTCACACAGGAGCAAATCATGGGAACCCAGAAAATGTCAGGCCTCACCAAGCGCGGTGGGACTTGGCACATCGACAAGGTGTTCAGAGGAACGCGCATTCGCGAGAGCACTGGAACAGGCGAGATCGTCAAAGCCCAGGAACTGCTAGCCAAGCGAATCGAAGAGATTCGTGCGGCGCAGCTCTACGGCGTGAGACCCGATCGCACGTTCCGCGCGGCAGCGACCAAGTTCCTGAACGAGAACCAGCACAAGAGGAGTATCGACGACGATGCGCTGCACTTGTCCCAACTCGATCCCTTCATCGGGAACCTGTTCCTCAAGCAAGTGCATCTGGACAGCCTGCAGCCCTTCATCGCCAGCCGGCGAGCGGATGGCGTCAAGACGACGACGATCAACCTGGCGCTTGGCACGGTGAGGCGAGTCTTGAATCTGGCGGCATCAGAGTGGCGGGACGAGCGCGGCATGACCTGGCTGGAACACGCAGCGAAGATCAAGCTGCTTCCGGTCAAAGACAAACGCGCTCCGTATCCGCTTTCACGAGAGGAACAAGCCGCGTTGTTTCAGGAGCTGCCGGACTATCTAGCTCGGATGTCTCTGTTCAAGGTCAACACCGGCCTGCGCGAGCAGGAAGTCTGCGGGTTGAAGTGGGCGGACGAGGTAGAGGTTCCGGAACTCAACACATCGGTGTTCCTCATCGAAGGCGACAAGGTGAAGAACGGACAGGATCGTCTGGTCATTCTCAACCGCGTCGCGCGTTCGGTCATCGACAGTGTTCGGGGTCAGCATCCGGAGTACGTGTTCGTTCGATTTCCGAAGCCGAAGAAGTCCGAGGCCGGAAGTTCACTCGTGGGACGGAAAGGCCTTCCACTGACGAGCATGAACACGACCGCGTGGCAAAACGCTCGTGTTCGCGCTGCAGACAAGTGGAAGGAGCGAACCGGAACCGACGCGGCTGATGGCTTCCGCCGAGTGCGGGTCCACGATCTGAAGCACACATTCGGCCGTCGCCTTCGCGCGGCGGGAGTGTCCTTCGAAGATCGCCAGGACCTGCTCGGCCACAAGAGCAGCCGCATCACGACGCACTACTCCTCAGCCGAGCTGGCAAGCCTGATTGCGGCAGCCGAGAAGGTCTGCGATGCAGACTCCCACAATTCCCCCGCAACCACCTGGCTGCGGCGAAGAGCGGGAAATGAAAACCGCGACAAGATGTTGTCGCGGTAGAGGAAAGTGGCGCGCCCGGAGAGATTCGAACTCCCGACCACCTGGTTCGTAGCCAGGTACTCTATCCAGCTGAGCTACGGGCGCGTGGCTCAAATTTGAGGGCGCGCATCCTACCACAACGCATTTCCGGCCCGGGAAGCAAAGATAAACCCTGCCAAAACAACCACTTGGAAGAACGCCGCCGCAGCTCCGGCGGGGCCGCCGCACGGCCGCCAGGGGCGTGAAAGGTCGATTCGGGCCGACCGGACCATGCAACGCGACCCCGGCACCGTCTCCGGCTTCACCCTGGCGGAGCGCGAGTAGTTAGCCCAAGGTCGGATTGAAGCATCGCCAAGTGGGCGCTGTCCCGCGCCGCGCTAGGACCCCGCCTACAAGGCGCCGCAGCCCCGATTGTTACCATCGTCGCCCTTTTCCTCACTCACCGAGGGCTCCCGCGATGGCCGATGCCACGATGTCGAACGTGCTCAAGAAAAGTGGCAGGGAGATCCAGGCCAGTTGGACCCGGGACCTCACCAGCGCCGCGCCGAACGCGAAAGGCCGCATCTCGGCTCTCGAACTCGAGCAACAGGCGGACGAGTTCGTAAAGCTCCTGACGACCGCGGCCGAGCATGCGCGGGCGGCGGACATCTCCGCGCCGGAGTTCAAGCCCTTGCGCGAGTTCCTCGAGGGCATCACTCGCTCGCGCGTGATGCAGGGGTTCACGTCCGACGAAACGGCGTCGTTCATCTTCTCGTTCAAGAAGCCGTTCTTCTCCGCCCTTCGCACCGAGGTCGGCAAGGACGCGGAATCGCTCGCGGAGCAGGTCTGGAAGGCGACCGAGCTGCTGGACGCGCTCGGGCTGCATACGGTCAGCAGCTACCAGAAGTCGCGCGAGGAAGTGATCAACCGCCAGCAGCGCGAGATGCTCGAGCTGTCGACTCCGGTGGTGAAACTCTGGGAAGGCATCCTTGCGCTGCCGATGATTGGCACGCTCGACTCCGCGCGTACCCAGGTCGTCATGGAAAACCTGCTGCAGAAAGTCGTGGAGACCGGCGCGCAGATCGCGATCCTCGACATCACCGGCGTGCCGATGGTCGACACGCTGGTCGCGCAGCACCTGCTCAAGACGGTGACCGCGCTGCGGCTCATGGGCGCCGAATGCATCATCTCGGGTGTGCGCCCGCAGATCGCGCAGACCATCGTGCACCTCGGCGTCGATCTGCAGGGTGTGACGACGAAGGCGAATCTCGCCGACGCGTTGGCGCTCGCGCTCCGTCGCACGGGCAGCAAGCTGAACCAGCACTGATGGACAGGATTCCCATCCTGCGCATGGGCGAGTTCCTGCTCGTCACCATCCAGGTCGACATGCACGATCAGCTCGCCCTTCGCCTGCAGGACGACCTGTCGAACACGATCCAGCGGCACACGAGCCAGGGAGTGCTGATCGACATCTCGTCGCTCGAGATGGTCGACTCGTTCATCGGCCGCATGGTGTCCGACATTTCAGGCATGGCCAAGATCCTCGGCGCGGAAACGGTGCTGGTGGGAATGCAACCGTCCGTGGCGATCACGCTCGTCGAGCTCGGACTGTCGTTGACGGGCGTCGCCACGGCGCTGAACGTCGAACGTGGGATGGCGATGCTGCGCCGGAAGATAGAAAGAGATGGCGGCGCCGATGTCTTCGCAAACTAGCGGCGCGGCCCCGCTCAAATCTGAGCACGACATCGTCCTCGCGCGCCAGGTGGTGCGCAAACTCACGCAGGAGTTGGGCTTCTCGCTCGTCGACCAGACGAAGATGGTCACGGCGGCAAGCGAACTGGCCCGCAACGCGTACGTCTATGGCCGCGGCGGCGTGATGAGCTGGGAGAAGATCGACGGCGTGGAACGTCGCGGCCTCAAGTTGCTGTTCGCGGACGAGGGCCCTGGCATCCCGGATATCGGTCTCGCGCTCACCGACGGTTGGACGTCGGGCAACGGCCTCGGAATGGGCCTGTCGGGGGCAAAGCGGCTCGTGAACGAATTCGACATCGATACGAAGGTCGGTGGCGGCACTCGCGTGACCATCGTCCGATGGAAATGAAGAAATGGATTCCGCCGTGAAAATCCGAGGCATCAATGCGCAGCAGCGATTCCTCATCGACGACGAAAGCAAGGTCGGCGAGGCGCGGCGCGCCGCGCAGACGCTCGCGTCCTTCGAGTTCACGGCCGAGATTGCCGGCAAGGTCGCGATCGCGGCAACGGAGCTCGCGCGAAACCTGCTGCGCCATGCGCGTGGCGGCGAGTTGCTCGTGCAGCAGCTCGAAGACGGTCAAAACGCGGCCATCGAACTACTCGCGATCGATCGCGGGCCGGGCATGCGCGACGTCGCGCGCTGCATGACGGACGGCTATTCGACCGCGGGAACGCCGGGGACCGGGCTCGGCGCGGTGCGCCGGCTCGCCGGAGAGTTCGACATCCACTCGGCGCCGGGCCACGGCACGATCGTCATGGCGCGCTTCGGGGACGTTCTCACGACGCGGTTCGGCGCGGTGAGTGTCGCCATGGAAGGTGAAATCGAGTGCGGAGATTCCTGGCACCTCGAACACCGGGGCGACGAGACGGCGCTGTTCGTCGTGGATGGGCTGGGCCATGGCACGTTCGCCGCCGCGGCCGCGCACGAGGCCGTCGGTGCATTCGACGCGGCCCCCTTCGATCAGCCCCAGGACGTGATGACGCGCGCGAACGGGCACCTCTCGAAAACGCGCGGCGGCGCCGCGGCCTGCGCCAGGGTCTCGGGCAACCGCGTGAGCTACGCGGGCGTGGGGAACATCTCGGGCGCGCTCGTCGCGCATGAGAAGTCGCAGGGCCTCGTCTCGCACAACGGGACGCTCGGGATCAATCATCGGGCCACGCAGCAGTTCGAATACACGCGCGCACCCGGCGCCCTGCTCGTAATGCACACGGACGGCATTTCCGCGCGCTGGGATCTCAAGCACCAGCCCGACGTGCTCGTGAGCCATCCGGCCATCGTTGCGGCGATGCTCTATCGCGATCATGCGCGCGGGCGCGACGACGCCACCGTGGTGGTGCTCGCATGAGCGAACTGCAGACACAACTCGCCGCGCGCGAAGCCGACATCGTCGCGCTGCGCCACGAGCTGGAAGAGACCAACAAGGGCGTGGTCGCGTTGTACGCGGAGCTCGACGACAAGGCCGCGCAGCTGCGCGCCGCGAACGACCTCAAGAGCCGCTTCCTCTCGTACATGAGCCACGAGTTCCGCACGCCGCTCACCTCGATGACCAGCATTTCGAACATCCTGCTGCAGCGTCTCGATGGCCCACTGACTCCCGAACAGGAGAAGCAGGTGGAGTTCATCCGCGGCTCGACACGCGAGCTCACCGAGATGGTCAACGACCTGCTGGACCTCGCGAAGGTCGAAGCCGGCCGCATCACCATCTCTCCCGAGTGGTTCGAGATGGTTGACCTGTTCGCCGCGCTGCGCGGCATGTTCAAGCCCATCGCCGCGTCGGCATCGGTTTCGCTCGTGTTCGACGAACCGGAGGGCGAGGTCAAACTGTTCACCGACGACAAGAAGCTCTCGCAGATCCTGCGCAACTTCATCTCGAACGCGCTCAAGTTCACGCCCGAAGGCGAGGTGCGCGTGTCTGCGCGAGTGCTCGACGATGGCTTCGTCGAGTTCGCGGTCGCGGACACCGGCATCGGCATCGCGCCCGAGCACATACCTCACCTCTTCACCGATTTCATGCAGCTGGACGTGAAACTGCAGAGACGCCTGCGCGGCTCGGGCCTCGGCCTCTCGCTGGCGCGCAAATTCGCGATGTTGCTCGGCGGCCGCGTCGGCGTCGAGAGCGAGGTCGGCAAGGGGTCGCGTTTCTGGGTCACACTGCCCATGCGGTTCGATCCGTCTCTGGCCGTTCAGGAGGTGACATGAGCGCGCTTCCCATCCAGATCACCAACCAGAAGCTGCTGGTCGTCGACGACAACCCGGCGTCGTTGTATTCGACCTCGCGCATCCTGCGCGCGGGCGGCTTCGAGGTCATCGAGGCCAGCACAGGCATGGAGGCGATCGCCGCGGCGGAGAACGCCGACATCGGCCTGATCGTGCTCGACGTCAACCTGCCGGACATCGACGGGCTCGAGGTGTGCCGACGGCTGCGCGCGCGCACGTCGACGGCCTATCTACCTATCGTGCACCTGACGGCCACCGCGTTGAAGACCGCCGACATGTCGCTCGGCCTCTCCGCCGGCGGCGACAGCTACCTGACCCATCCGGTCGAACCGCAGGTGCTCATCGCGACGGTGCGCGCGCTGTTGTTCGCGCGCCAGGCCGACGTCATGAAGCGCACGACGGACGCGCGCTTCCGCACGATCTTCGAGCTCGCCTCGAGCGGCATCGCATTGCTCGACGAGCACCTCGTCTACCAGGACGTCAACCCGGAGTTCTGCCGGCTCACGGGCCGCGAACGCGACGCGATCATCGGCCGGAAATGCGTCGACCTCATCGCGCCCGGGCACGAAGAGATTTGCGGCAAGCTGCATGAAACGCTCGCCGACGGCGGCCGGTGGGAGGGCATGATGCCGGTCGCGCGGCCCGACGGCAGCGTCGTGAACGTCGAATGGCGCATGAGGGCCGAGAACGGTCACGGCGTGCGCATCGCGATCGCGACCAATGTCACGGAGCGCGAGAAGCTGCTCGCGAGCGAACGCGCCGCGCGCACGGAAGCCGAGCGCAGCAATCGTCTCAAGGACGAATTCCTCGCGACGCTGTCGCACGAGCTGCGCAATCCACTCAATGCGATGCTCGGCTGGGCCACCGTGCTCCGGCGCAAGAACGTCACGCCGCAGATGCTCGCGCAGGGACTCGAGGCCATCGACCGCAATTCGCGCGTGCAGAGCCATCTCATCGGTGACCTGCTCGATTTCGCAGGCATCCGATTCGGCAAGATGCGCGTGGATTTCGATGCGATTCCGCCCGGGCGCGCCGTGGAAGCCGCCGCGGAAGTCGTCGCGACCCAGGCGCAGAACAAGAGCGTGGCCATCTACCTGCACGTATCCGACCGCGACGCCCACGTGCAGGCCGACGAATCGCGCCTGCAACAGGTGGTGTGGAACCTGCTCAGCAATGCGATCAAGTTCACGCCGCGAGGCGGCCGCATCGACGTGCACGCATCCATTGTCGACGGGAGCTACGAAATCTCCGTGACCGACACGGGTCGCGGCATCAGCCCGGAGTTCCTGCCGCAGATCTTCGAGCGCTTCAGCCAGCAGGAATCCGGCACCGGCAAGAGCTTCGCCGGGCTCGGCATCGGTCTCACCATCGTCAAACACCTGGTCGACATCCACCAGGGAACGATCGACGTGCACAGCGAGGGTGTCGGCAAGGGCGCCACGTTTCGCGTGCGCCTGCCGCTCACGGACAAGCGGCCAAGCGAGCTCGCGTCGGACCAGAGCATACGGTTGAAACGCGTGCACGTGCTGGTCGTCGAGGATGATCCCGACGCGCGCGCGCTGATCGCGCGGATCCTGTCGGATGCGGGCGCGCAGGTCCTCGACGCACCAAACGCGGAAGCGGCGATGAAGCAGATCAGCTCCACCGTGCCGGACGTGCTCGTGAGCGACATCGGCATGGCGCAACTCGACGGCTACCAGATGCTGCGCAACCTGCGCGCGGCCGGCTTCGATGCGCAACGCCTGCCGGCGATCGCGCTCACCGCCTTTTCGCGCACGCAGGATCGGGAGGACGCGCTCGACGCCGGCTTCCAGGTCCACATGGCCAAACCGGTGCGTGCCGAGGCGCTGATCGCCGCGGTGGCGAACCTGTCCCAGGATCGCGTCGCTCGCGCCTGACCGGCGCCTCTCCAGCCTTTCCCCTGGCTTGGCGGCCTTGACTCTGGACCATGGTCCATAGTTTAGGATGGCCGCCGGAGGTAGACATGGAAGGCATGGGTATCGGCAAGGTCGCGAAACTCGCGGGCGTCAGCATCGACACCGTCCGGTATTACGAGAAGACCGGGCTGATCGCGCCCGCCGCGCGCCTGCAATCCGGCTATCGCCGCTACGGCGACCTGCAGCTCTCGCGCCTGCGCTTCATTCGCCGCGCCCAGGAGCTGGGCTTCTCCCTCAAGGACATCCGCGAGCTGCTCGGACTCTCGCGCCAGCGCGACGTGGCGCGCGTCAAACGCGCCGCGCAGGCGAAGCTCACTGACATCGACCGGCGGATCGTGGCGCTGCAATCCGTGCGCGATGGCCTGTCTCATCTCGTCGAGGCCTGTCCCGGCCACGGATCGGCGGCCGACTGCCCCATTCTCAATGCGCTGGGCGCGGACGAAGAGCCATGAAAGAGCACGAACACGCGCACCACCACCACGCGCATCACCCTGACCACGGTCAGGGCCATTGCCAGGCTCATGCGAAACCGCCGGCGCCCGCAGCGGCGCAGCCTGCCGGCACGATCTACACGTGCCCGATGCACCCCGAAATCCGCCAGCCGAAACCCGGCTCGTGCCCGATCTGCGGGATGGCGCTCGAACCGCTGCATCCGACGACCGAACACGACGACAGCGAGCTGCGCGCGGTGCGCCGCAAGTTCTGGATCGCGGCCGCGCTCGCTTTGCCGGTGGTCGTCATCGCGATGCTGCCGCACGTGTTCGGCCTGCATTGGTCGCCCGCCACGGCGCGGATCCTGCGGTTCGCGGAGATGCTCTTGAGCGCGCCCGTGGTGTTCTGGGCGGGCGCGGACTATCTACGCCGTGGATGGGTCGGCGTCACGCATCGCTCGCCCAACATGTACACGCTGATCGGACTCGGCGTGCTCGTCGCGTTCGCTTACAGCGTGGTCGCGACGCTCGCGCCGGATTCGTTCCCGGTCGAGATGCGCGATGAGCACGGCTCGGTCGGCGTCTACTTCGAAGTCGCGGCCGCGATCATCGCGTTGGTGCTGGCCGGAGAATGGCTCGAACTCGGCGCGCGCGGGCGCACGAGCCAGGCCATCCGGCAATTGCTCGAGCTCGCGCCGCGCACGGCCCGCCGCGTGCGCGACGACGGCGTCGAGGAAGACGTGGCGCTCGAGGAAATCCATGCCGGCGATCGCATCCGAATCCGGCCCGGCGAGAAGGTGCCGGTCGATGGTCGTGTGCTCGAGGGTCGTTCGACGTTCGACGAATCGATGCTCACGGGCGAGCCGCTGCCGGTCGACAAGGGACCGGGCGACCGCGTCGTGGGTGCGACGCTGAACCAGACCGGGTCCGTGCTCGTCGTCGCGGAGAAGGTCGGCGCGGACAGTCTGCTGTCCCAGATCGTCGCGCTCGTCTCCGAGGCGCAGCGCAGCCGCGCGCCTTCGCAGCGGCTCGCCGACGCGGTGTCCGCGTGGTTCGTACCTACGGTCATCGCCATCGCGATCCTCACGTTCATTGCGTGGTGGATCTGGGGTCCGCAACCCAGTCTCTCCTATGCGATCGTCAACGCCGTCGCGGTGTTGATCATCGCCTGCCCCTGCGCGCTCGGCCTCGCGACGCCGATCTCGATCATGGTCGCGAGCGGCCGCGGCGCGCAGCTCGGCGTGTTGTTCCGGGACGCGAGTGCGATCGAAGGCCTGCGCACCATCGACACGCTGGTGGTCGACAAGACCGGTACGCTGACGCTCGGCCGCCCGCAACTGCGCGAAGTGCTGAACGCGATCGGGTTCTCCCAGGAGCACGTGCTCGGCCTCGCCGCCGCCGTCGAGAAATCCAGCGAACATCCGCTCGCACGAGCCATCGTGCATGGCGCGAACGAGCGCGGGCTCGCCATCCCCGAGGCGAGCGGCTTCCGGTCGCTGACCGGCAAGGGCGTCACGGCGGCAGTAGATAGCCGCGCGGTCGCGCTCGGCAACGCGGCGCTTATGGTGGAGGTGGGCGCGGACATCTCGCCGCTCGCGGGCCAGGCGGAAAGCCTGCGCGCCTCCGGTCACACGGTCATGTTCCTCGCGGTAGATGGCCGGCTGGCCGGCGCGATCGCCGTGGGTGATCCGATCAAGGAGACGACGCCCGCGGCGTTGACCGCGCTGCGGGCCGCGGGACTCCACGTCGTCATGCTCACGGGCGACGCGCGCGGCACCGCCCAGGCTGTCGCGAAATCGCTGGGCATCGACTCGGTGATCGCCGAGGTGCAACCTGCCGACAAAGCGAACGTCGTCGCGCGCCTCCAGGCCGAAGGCAAACGCGTCGCCATGGCGGGCGATGGCATCAACGACGCGCCGGCCCTGGCGCGCGCGGACGTCGGCATCGCGATGGGCACGGGCACCGACATCGCGATGGAAAGCGCCCAGGTCACGCTCGTGAAAGGCGACCTTACGGGAATCGCGCGGGCGCGCGCGCTGAGCAACGCCACGGTGCTCAATATCCGGCAGAATCTCGCCTTCGCGTTCGGCTACAACGCGCTCGGCATTCCCATCGCGGCCGGGCTGCTGTACCCGTTCACCGGCGCGTTGCTGTCGCCGATGATCGCGGCGCTCGCGATGAGCCTGTCGTCGTTCTCGGTCATCACCAATGCCTTGCGCCTGAGGAAGCGCTCACTCGGAACCGTGCCATGATTTCCCGACGGACATTCGTACAGGGCCTCGGTGGCGGCGCGCTGCTGCTGAGCGGCGCGCGGGCGGGATGGGCGAGCGTGCCCTCGCCCGCCGTGCTCACGGGGCCCGAGTTCGATCTCACCATCGACGAGAAACGCGTGAACTTCACGGGCGCGCCGCGCCGCGCGATCGTCGTGAATGATCAGCTCCCCGCGCCACTGCTGCGCATGCGCCAGGGCGACACCGCGACGATCCGCGTCACCAACAAGCTGCGCGAGAGCACGTCCATCCACTGGCACGGCATCATCCTGCCGGCGGACATGGACGGCGTGCCGGGCCTGTCGTTCGAGGGCATCGCGCCGGGCGCGACGTTCACCTACCGATTCAAGGTCAACCAGTCGGGCACGTACTGGTATCACTCGCACTCGCGCTTCCAGGAGCAGGTCGGACTCTACGGGCCCATCATCGTCGAGCGGCGCGCCGGCGAGCGGCACGCGGCCGACCGCGAATACACGCTGCTGTTCTCGGACTGGACCGATCACGATCCCGAGCGCATCTACGCCACGCTCAAGCGGCAGAGCGACTACTTCAACCAGAACAAGCGCACGCTCGCGGATTTCGTGGAGGATGTACGGACTCACGGGTTTTCGAAGACCTTCGAGGATCGGCGCATGTGGGCGTCCATGCGCATGAACCCGACCGATCTCGCCGACGTCACGGGTTACGCGTACACCTATCTGTTGAACGGCGCACCGCCGGCAGGCAACTGGACCGGAATCTTCAAGCCCGGCGAGCGCGTGAGACTGCGGTTGATCAACGGCTCGTCGATGAGTTTCTTCGACGTGCGGATCCCGGGATTGAAACTCACGGTGGTCGGTACGGACGGCCAGGACGTCGAGCCGGTCACGGTCGACGAGCTGCGCGTCGGCACGGCGGAAACCTACGACGTGATCGTGACGCCGGGTGACGCGGCCTACACGATTTTCGCGCAGGCGATGGACCGCTCGGGCTACGCGCGCGGCACGCTCGCGCCGCGCGCGGGCATGAGCGCGGACGTGCCGGCGCTGGAACCGCGCGGCCTGCTCACGATGACCGACATGGCGATGGATCACGGCGCTCACGGGGGCATGGATCCGGCCGAAGCCGCCCGGCACGCGGCGATGGGTCACGCGCCGCCGCCGGCCGCCGCGCCGCTCGTGCATGCGCCGGCGGAGTCGGGTCCGCTCGTCGACATGCTGGCGGAGGTGCCCGCTTCCCGTCTCGACGATCCGGGCGTGGGCCTGCGTGGCAATGGCCGCCGCGTGCTCACGTTGTCGGACCTGCACACGATCGGCGGACCGATCGACCGGCGCGATGCCAGCCGCGAGATCGAATTGCATCTCACCGGTCACATGGAGCGCTTCGTCTGGTCGTTCAACGGACAGAAGTTCTCGGATGCGAAGCCGCTGGATTTCAGGCACGGCGAGCGGCTGCGCATCGTGCTGGTCAACGACAGCATGATGACGCACCCGATTCACCTGCACGGCATGTGGAGCGAGCTGCTCGACGAGCACGGCGGATTCCTCGCGCGCAAACACACGGTGCCCGTGCAACCCGGGCAGCGACTCGCCTACCTGGTCACGGCGGATGCGCTGGGTAGATGGGCGTATCACTGCCACCTGCTCTATCACATGGAAGCGGGCATGTTCCGCGAAGTGGTGGTCGCGTGAAGGCGTCGACCTGGCTGGCCGGCGTCGCATTGCTGGCATCCGGGGGTGTTTTCGCGCAGCACGAGCAGCATCCGCCCGCCGCACCTGATGCACCCACGGAAAGCGAGCGCGAGCACGTTCCTCCCGATCCGCCTCGGTCGCACCTGAACCACGACATGAGCTACCGCGAGATGGTCGAGATGATGGGCATGGACGATCGCGCGCGATTCGGGATGGTCATGCTGGACCGGATCGAATGGGTGGACACGGATGAAGGCGATGTCTTCGAATGGGAAGCGGCCGCGCGTTATGGCGGCGACATCCACAAGATCTGGCTGGAGACCGAGGGCGCGAGGTCGGGCGGCGACACGGACGCGGTGCGCAACGAGCTGGCCTGGGACCGGGTGCTGAGTCGCTGGTGGAGCACGCGAGTCGGCGTGCGGCAGGATGGCGGCAGCGGACCCACGCGCACCTGGGCCGCGTTCGGCGTCGCGGGGCTCGCGCCGGGCTTCTTCGAAACCGAACTCATCGCCTATGTGGGCGAATCCGGCCGCACCGCGCTGCGACTGGCTACCGAAGTCGACGTGCTCATCACGCAGAAACTCGTCCTGCAACCCCAGCTCGAAGTCGCCGCCTTCGGCAAGGACGACCTCGAACGGCTGCTCGGCTCCGGGCTTTCCGGCGCGGAGTTTTCACTGCGGCTGCGCTACGAGATAACCAACCAGTTCGCGCCGTACGTGGGCGTCGGCTGGGAATGGCGCTTCGGCGAGACCGCCGACTTCGCGCGCGCGGCGGGCGAGGACACTTCGGAGTTCGCGCTGCGCGCGGGCGTGACCGCCTGGTTCTGAACTAGCCTTGGGGAACGTCCGACATGTCGGGCAGCTTGTGCGCGATTCCCTTGTGGCAATCGATGCAGGTCTTCTCGCCCGAGAGCAGCCAGCGCTCGTGGATTGTGGCGGCTCGTTTGCCTTGGCGCGTGAGATCCATGTAGCCGAATTCGTGGCAATTGCGGCATTCGAGCGAGTCGTTGGCCTTGAGCCGCGCCCATTCGTTCTCGGCCAGCGCGCGTCGCTGGTTCAGGAATTTCTCGCGCGTGTCGATGGTGCCGAAGACCTTGCCCCAGACCTCTTTCGAGGCCTGCATCTTGCGCGCGATCTTGTCGGTCCATTTGTGCGGCACGTGACAGTCCGGGCAGGTCGCGCGCACGCCAGATCGGTTCGTGTAATGGATGGTCGACTTGAGCTCCTCGAACACGTTGTGGCGCATCTCGTGGCAACTCACGCAGAACTGCTCGGTGTTCGTCGCCTCGAGCGCCGTGTTGAATCCGCCCCAGAAGAGCACGCCGCCGACGAAGCCGCCGACCGTGAGCACGCCGAGACTCAGGTGCCGGCTCGGCCGCGACAGCGTGTTCCAGAAGCGCGTGATGAACGCGGGCAGGCGCACGTCAGCGCCTCTTCGCCGCGTCTTCGGCCATCAGCTCATCGACATCGCGGAAGTCGCTCTCGACCAGCGGCCGCGCGTCGGTCTGCACGACGTGGCACTGGTTGCAGAAATAACGTCGCGGCGAAACCGACCCGAGCACCTGGCCGTCCCGGTCGAGGAAATGGGTCACGCTGACCATCGGCGCCTGGAAGTTGGCCGCGTTGGCGCGCGAGTGGCACAACATGCACCGGTTGGAATTCTTGTCGACCTGGTAGCCGTCGATGGCGTGTGGAATCGTCGGCGGTTGATCCGGATAAGCGCGCTTGCGCTTGAGATCCGTGTTCTCGGTGCGCGCCATCGACAGCGCCGCGCCTTCCTCGTCGAGCGGGATTCCGCGGCGCAACGCGTCGATCGACTGCGGCTCGCTCGGCGGTGGCACGGGCGCGTCGGCGGTGGGATCCTGGCCGAACAGCACCAGCGGCATGACGACCAGCGGCAGGACCGCCAGGATCGTGATGATTCGAATGCGCGCGCGGCTCATACCTTCACCACTTTCACGGCGCACTTCTTGAAGTCCGCCTGCTTGGAGATCGGATCGGTCGCATCGAGCGTCACCTTGTTGATCAGCACGCTCGCGTCGAACCACGGCACGAAGATCAGGCCGCGCGGCGGACGGTCACGGCCGCGCGTCTCGACGCGCACGCGCACCTCGCCGCGCCGCGAGATGACGCGCGCTTCCTGGCCGCGCCTGAGGCCCCGCGCCTCGGCGTCGTTCGGATGCATGAACACCACCGCGCTCGGGAAGGCCTTGTAGAGTTCGGGAATGCGCATGGTCATCGAGCCCGAATGCCAGTGCTCGAGCACGCGGCCGGTCGATAGCCACAGGTCGTATTCGGCGTCGGGGGCTTCGGGCGGCGGCTCGTAGGGCAGCGCCCAGATGACGGCGCGGCCGTCCTTGTTGCCGTAGAAGTTGAAGCCCTCGCCTTTCTTGACGTACGGGTCGTAACCCTCGCGATAACGCCAGCGCGTCTCTCGGCGGTCGACCACCGGCCAGCGCAGGCCGCGCTCCTGGTGATACAGGTCGAATGGCGCGAGATCGTGTCCGTGACCGCGGCCGAACTCCGCGTACTCCTCGAACAATCCCTTCTGCACGTAGAAGCCGAAGGCCTTCGACTCGTGGTTCTCGTAGTCGGACGGCAGCTCCGAAAGCGGATACCGGTTAGCCACGCCATTGGCGAACAACACCTCGAACAGCGTCTTGCCGCGATAGGTGGGGTTGTCCGCGAGTAGTTTGGCGGGCCAGACCTCGTCGGTCTTGAAGCGCTTCGAGAATTCCATGAGCTGCCACAGGTCCGAACGCGCTTCACCCGGCGCATTGACCATCTGGCGCCAGAACTGCGTGCGGCGCTCGGCGTTGCCGTACGCGCCCTCCTTCTCCACCCACATCGCGGTGGGCAGGATGAGGTCCGCGGCCTGTGCGGTGACGGTGGGATACGCATCCGACACGACGATGAAGTTCGCGGGATTGCGGTAACCGATCAACGCCTCCTCGTTGATGTTCGGCCCCGCCTGCAGGTTGTTGTTGACCTGCACCCAGTAGGCGTTGAGCTTGCCGTCGCGCAGCATGCGGTTCTGTTGTACCGCGTGGAAACCGTTCTGGTCGTGGATCGTGCCGTGCGGCACTTTCCAGATCTCCTCGGTGTGTCTGCGATGCTCGGGATTGGTGACGAGCATGTCCGCGGGCAGGCGATGGCTGAAGGTGCCCACCTCGCGCGCGGTGCCGCAGGCCGACGGCTGGCCCGTCAGCGAGAACGGGCTGCTGCCGGGCGTCGAGATCTTCCCCGTCAGCAGGTGGATGTTGTAGACGAGATTGTTTGCCCACACGCCGCGTGTGTGCTGGTTGAAGCCCATCGTCCAGAACGACATCACCTTGATCTTGGGATCGGCGTAGAGCTCGGCGAGCTGCTCGAGCCAGCCGCGCTCGACGCCCGTCATCTTCGCGGTGTACTCGAGCGTGTAGGGCTTCACGAAGGCCGCGAATTCCCCGAACGTCATCGGCTTCGAGCCGCCCGGATCGTCGGCGTTTTCCGCCGCTTTCTCGAGCGGATGCTCGGGCCTCAGGCCGTAGCCGATGTCCGTGTTGCCGCGCTTGAAGTTCGTGTGCCGGTTGACGAAATCGCGCTTCACCAATCCTTTCGTGATGATGTAGTTCGCGATGAAGTTGAGGATGACGAGGTCGGTCTGCGGCTTGAAGATGATCGGGATGTCCGCGAGCTCGAACGAACGATGCTCGAACACGGACAACACCGCGACACGCACGCGCGGCGAAGACAACCGGCGGTCGGTGACGCGCGTCCAGAGGATCGGATGCATCTCCGCCATGTTCGAACCCCAGAGCACGAACGCGTCCGCCGCCTCGATGTCGTCGTAGCAGCCCATCGGCTCGTCCATGCCGAAGGTGCGCATGAAGCCGTACGCGGCGGAGGCCATGCAATGCCGCGCGTTGGGGTCGAGGTTGTTGGAGCGGAAACCCGCCTTGAAAAGTTTGTTGGCCGCGTAACCTACCCAGATGGTCCACTGCCCGGAGCCGAACATGCCGACCGCGGTGGGGCCCTTCTCCTTCAGCGTCTTCTTGAACTGCGCGGCCATCACGTCGAAGGCCTCGTCCCAGCTCACGGGCTCGAAGTCGCCGTTCTTGTCGTACTTGCCGTTGGTCTTGCGCAGCAGCGGTCTCGTGAGGCGGTCGTTGCCGTACAGCACCTTCGAGAGGAAATACCCCTTCACGCAGTTGAGGCCGCGATTGACCGGCGCGTGCACGTCGCCGTGTGTCGCCACCACGCGGCCGGATCTCACCGCGACGTTCACGCCGCAGCCTGTGCCGCAAAAACGACACGGCGCCTTCGACCACTTGAGCTCGGTGACGGCACGGTCGGTAACGAAGCTCTGGCCCTGCGCGGGCAGGGAGATGCCCGCGGCGGCCGCGGCGGTGGCGGCGGCGGTCTGCTTGATGAAATCGCGGCGTGAGTTGCTCATGGGGCGTCGGCCTGGTGATAAACGAGGTTGACCATCAGCACTTCGGGCAGCCCGCGCAGGTCATCCATGCGATCGGCGAGCTCGCGCTCGCCCGAGGCTTCGACCACGACGATGATCTTGCCGTCCTCGACGGCGTGAACTTCGGCGCCTTCGATGGCCGCGATGCGATGTGCAACATCGGCCGCGTCGTCTGCGCGCGTGCGCACGATGAAACTTGCAATGTGCAGTTCATTCACGGTGGCGGGGGTCCGGGTGGGCCGACGATCATCTGCCAGATCCAGACCAGGAAGCCGTAACCCGCGACGATGATGATCGCGAGGACCGGCGCGAGTATGAAGGCGAGAAAGCCGAAGGCGTGCAACTCCGCCCTGCGTTCGGCACGCGCCTCTGTCGTCGGCTCACCCTCCATGAGCGGCAATATAAGCGTGTGTTCGCCCGAAGGGAATGCGAAAGCGCGCCATCCCGTTTCTCGCCGATGCGCCATTGGGAGTTTTACCTACGAACGGAAACGGGCGAGCTATCTACGGTTCGTCGCGCGACTGACTGGCGTCATCCCTCGAGACGCGACTTTCGTCGCAATGTCCGGAGCCGGGCTCGAAGCCTCGCTAATTTGCCGTCCGTACCCTCACGGAGGCAACGACATGAAAACGAGTCATCGACTGTTCGCCATCGCGACCATCGCGACCTTCCTTTCGGGCGGATGGATGAGCGCGGTCATCGCGGCCGAAAAGAACTCGACGCTCGCGGCGGCGCAGGCCCTCGGCGTCGCGCGCCTGACGAACGACGGCAAACTCGAAAGACCCGCCGACCTCGAGCGCTGGGTGTTCCTCGGCGCGTCGCTCGGCATGGGTTACAACCCCGGCTCGTTCAACGCGGCGCGACCCGGCCAGTTCCAGGTGGTGCTCATGGAGCCGAACGCGTACCGGCACTTCCGCGAGCACGGTAGTTATGCTCCGGGATCGATGTTCGTGCTGAGCTTCTATGACACCGACACGCAGCCGCGGTCGCTGAATCAGAAGGGTTTCACGCAGGCGGAGCTCACCAACTACGAGATTCATCTCATCGATCCCGCATCGCCCGACGGGCATACCTTTTACATGTTCGACGCAGGTTCGAAGACGGGGCAGGCCCTGCCGCCCGGCAATGGCTGCGTGAGCTGCCACAAGAATCACGGCGCGTTCCAGGGCACCTTCGCGCAGTTCTATCCGACGCTGCGGCCACACCTGCCCAGGGAGCTGTTGGAAAAGGCCTCACGAGGCAGCGACATCCGTTGAGCGTTAGGATGCGGACTCATGTCAGAGCCCTCGCACCCGCTGAACCGGCCGCTGCCGCCTGATGTCGCCGCGGGCGAATCCGCGTTCATCCAGTTCTACCAGCAGTACGCGGCGTTCAGCTGGCCCTGGGCGTGGCGCCGCACGGCGATCTTCGGAGGGGTAGGCGCGCTCGTCGGCGCGTCGTTCGGCGTCTCGCACGGGTTGTTCGTCCACGGCGTGTGGGATGCCATCGCGGTTTCCCTCGCCTGCGCCGGCGCCAACATCGCGCTGGTCGGGACCGGGCCCGTGCTCGGCGCGCTCGTCCGGCATCGCGGCTGGCCGCGCGCGATCGAGGTCCCGTTGCTGCTGCTGGCCGTGATCTGCGGCATGGTCCTCGGCTGGTGGACGGCCGAATGGGCGGACCGGTTCCACGATGCGCGCATGGCCGTGCATGGCCACGGGGGATCGGAATCGTCGGGCATCACGGTCACCGACGTGCATTCGGGTGTGCGCTGGGCCATCGACGTGGCCTGGGACGTCGCGTTCCTGTTCGTGGCGAGCGGCGGACTCGCGCTGCAGGCCTATCTTTCCGAGCAGCGCCGCTGGGCGGAACACCACCGCCGCGCCGCCGTGGAGAAGTTAGGCCAGCAGAAGAGCGAGGCGGACCTCAAGCTCACCGTGCTGCAGGCGCAGGTCGAGCCGCACTTCCTGTTCAACACGCTGGCCTCGGTGCGTTCGCTCGTGGCCTCGGACCCGCGACGCGCGACGCAGACGATCGACGCGCTGGCGCAGCACCTGCGCGCGACGCTGCCGAAGCTGCGCGCGAAAACCGGAGTGGCGCACTCGACGCTCGGGGAGCAGTTCGACATCTGCTCGAGTTACCTGGATCTGATGAAGCTGCGAATGGGCGATCGGCTGCAGGTGGACATCCGCCTGCCGCCCGAACTGCGCGATGCGCCCTTTCCACCGCTGCTGCTGATCTCGCTGGTCGAGAACGCGATCAAACACGGGGTGGAGCCGAAGCCGGGGCCCACCCACGTCTCGCTTTTCGCGCGGGCGGATGGAGGCAAGCTCGAGGTGCGCGTGGAAGACGATGGCGCGGGACTTGCGCTCGGCATGGGTGAAGGCACGGGCCTCGCCAACGTGCGGGCGCAGTTGCTGACGCGTTTCGGAGGGGCCGCCTCGTTCGAGATCGCCGGGCGAGCGTTCGGAGGCGTGCTCACGCGGATTCTGGTGCCGCTCGAATCGCCGCCGGCGGGGAACGCGCAGGCATGACGCGGGCCGTCGCCGTGATCGCCGAGGACGAGCTGCCGCAGCGGCAGGAATTGCGCGCCATGCTGGCGCAGTTGTGGCCGGAGCTCGAGGTCGCCGCCGAATGCGAGGACGGTCTCGCGGCGCTCGATGCCCTCGCGCAGCATCGGCCGCAGGTGGCGTTCCTCGACATCCGCATGCCCGGCGTGAGCGGTCTCGAGGTCGCACGCGCCGCCGGCGCCGGGTGCCAGGTCGTCTTCATCACGGCGTACGACGAGTACGCGCTCAAGGCCTTCGACGAGGGCGCGGTCGACTATCTCCTGAAGCCCGTGAGCCGCGAGCGGTTGCGGCGCGCGATCGAACGCACGCGCGCCAGGATCACGGGCGGCGCCCCCGACATCGCGGCCCTGCTCGACCTGGTGCAGTCGCGGCTCACGCCGGGCCGGCAGGTCATCAAGTGGATCACCGCGAGCGTCGGAAACTCGGTGAAGATGTTTCCGATCGACCAGGTGCTGTTCTTCCAGGCGCAGGACAAATACACGCGCGTGGTGACTGCCGAAAGCGAGGGCCACATCCGCACGCCGCTCAAGGAACTGCTGCCGGCGCTGGATTCCGAGACCTTCTGGCAGATCCATCGCAGCGCGATAGTGCGCGTCTCCGCCATCCGCTCCGTCGACAAGGCCGACGACGGCAAGCTGCGCCTCACCCTCCGCGGCCTCGACGAAGTCCTCCCCGTCAGCAGCGCCTTCCAACACCGCTTCCGCGGGATGTAGAAGATGGTGCCTGGCACGGAAAATCCGGGA
>JAEZCR010000146.1 GCA_023433465.1 Pseudomonadota bacterium
GGTCTTCGCTATCTCGACACCTCAGCGCTAATCCCCACTTTTTACACCGGCACCACTATCCCCACCACCACCCGAGCCACCAGGCGGCGACGATGAAGATCAGGCTGGGGGCGAGGCGGCCGAAGTATTGGGCGCCGCCGACGCGGGTGAGTGCCAGCTTGGTCGCGATGTTCGTGGTGATGACGAGGCCGATGCCCTGTACGGCCAGCGGCGAATCGACGATGCCGCGTGCCGAGAGTCCGGCGATGGAAGCGGAGGTCGAGTGGGCGTCGAGAAAGCCGCCGACGATCGACGCCGCGAGCGCGCCGCCCGATCCGAACGCCTTTTGAAGCCCGACCACGAGCAAGCCCAGCGCGCAGAACAGGCCGGCGAAGATCAGCGCCAGCCGCAGGTTGAACGCGCGACCTGGCAGCGCGCTGACTTCGATCGGGCTCGTGGCGGAGTGCCAGGTGAAGAGCAGCCCGGCCGCGACGCTCGCCACCGCCATGGATGCGAGCGGCAGCCACATCGAGGCCAGCAGCGCCGGATTCGCCACGCTCACGACGAGACCCAGTTGCACCACGGTCGCCACCGAAGACAGTGCCGCGCCGGCGACCGCCGCGCGCAGCGCTTCAGGTTGCTGACGCGCGCGCGCGCCCATGGCGGCGATGACCGCCGAGCTCGACACGAAGCCGCCGACCAGTCCCGAGATCGGCAGTCCGAACTTCGCGCCCACCAGCCGCTGCGCGACATAGCCCGCCGCGTTGATCAGCATGATCAGCACGGTCACGCGCCAGACGAGTTTGAGGTTGATCGCGTCCCACGGATCGATGGGCTCGTCGGGCAGGATCGGCAGGATCACCAACGCCGCCGCGGCCAGCAGCAATGCATCGAGCAGTTCCTGGTCCGAAAGCCTTTCCTGCACGAAGCTGCCGAGCTTCTCCCGCAGATAGAGCAGCAGCGCGAGCAGCACCCCGGCAGATGCCGACAACATCGGCCGCGAGGCCGCGAGCGCGCCGATCACGAAGGTCGCGATGAGCGCCACCTCGGTAGTCAGTCCGGGATCGTCCCGGTGCGAGCGCAGGTAGGCGGCGACGGCGAGCGCGACGACGCCCAGCGCGGACGCTCCCAGCAACAGGATGCTGCCGCTCAAGGCGGCCAGCACCGCGAGCAGCGCCGTGATCGCGAAGGTGCGCACACCCGCCGCGGCGCGCCCGGGTCCCGTGCCCTTGCGCTTCTCGCGCTCGACGCCGATCAGCAGGCCGACGCCGAGCGCGACCGCGATCGACGAAATGACCGGATCGATCCCGTCGAGCTCACCCACGGGGAGGACTGTCGTTCCGGTGACTCAATCCCGGCGCCGGCCGTGCATGACCTCGACCCGACCACGCGAGCCGATCATCCACGAGCCGAGCCAGCTCACGATGCTGACCACGAGCGCGCCGCCGACGGCGGTCCAGAATCCGTCGATGCGGAACCCGGGCAGCATGAGCGCAACCAGGCCGAGCATCGCGGCGTTCACGACCAGCAGGAACAGCCCGAGCGTGAGCAGCAGCGCCGGCAGCGACAGCAGCAGCGCGAAAGGCCGCACGATGGCGTTCACCACGCCTAACAACAATCCGGCGAGGACCAGAGTGAGCGCGGAATCGATGTGGAACCCCGAGAACAGCTCGGTCGCCGCCCACAGTCCGAGCGCGGCGATCAGTCCGCGCAGAATGAATCCCGCCATGCTCAATACCTCGGTGGTGGCCGCTCTTCGTCCAGACCCTTCTCGAGAAAGACCTTGAGGCGGGTCAGCGCCAGCTCCCAGTGGCGGCGCTTGTGCAGATAGTACGTCACCCAGCGTTGGGCGGCAGGCACCCCGCTGCTCAACAGACGGACCGCGGTGCTGGTGGCCGAAATCCGCTCGAACAGGAAGTCCTCGACGATGACGGCGTCCGACGTGGGCATTCCCCGCGTGGGCAGCAGGATCAGTCGCATGCGCTGCGCGGTCACGAGCACGTCGATGGTCGCGTCGAGCTCGACACCGCCGCCGAACGAGACGCGCAGCCAGCCCTTTTCGCGCGGCGTGATCGAGGCGCCCTCGGCGCACCACTGCGCCAGCAGGCGGCTGTCGGTGAATGCCCGCCACACCCGCTGCACGGGTACGGCGATCTCGATGCGGTGAGCGAAATTACGAAAGGCGGCGCCGCTCATATGCTCCGATCAGACGGGTCTATTCGGACGGGTCCATTCAAGCAGGCTTGCGCAGGGCCATCACGACCACGGGGATCAGTGACACCACGATGATGCCGATGGTCACGAGGCCGAAGTTCTCCTTGATGAACGGGAGATTGCCGAAGAAGTACCCCAGCCACACGAACGACAGCACCCACGCGATGCCGCCGGTGAAGTTGTAACCCTGGAAACGCGCGTACGGCATGCGCGCGACGCCCGCCACGAACGGCGCGCAGGTGCGCAGGATGGGCAGGAAACGCGACAACACGATGGTGACCGGCCCGTACTTCACGAAGAACGCCTCCGTGCGCTGCAGGTATTCCACCTTGAGGAAACGGATGCGGCCGCTGAAGGCCGGCGGCCCTATCCACCTGCCGATGTGGTAGTTAGTCGTGTTGCCGGCGATCGCGGCGACGATGAGCACCAGCGACAGCAGCGGCGCGGTGAGCGTGCCGCTGGTGTCGACCGCCGCGAGCGCGCCGACCGCGAACAGCAGCGAGTCGCCCGGCAGGAACGGCGTCACCACGAGGCCGGTCTCCGCGAACACGATGACGAACAGGATCAGGTAGATCCAGAAGCCGTAATTGCGCAGGAGCTCGACGAGGTGTGAATCGAGATGCAGGATGAAATCGACGAACCAGCTGATCAGCTCCATGCGATGGTCATTTTCTCTTTGAAGATGATTTCGGGCCGGTCGCGTCCGCGCTCGCGGTGAGTCCGTGCGGCGCGGAGCGCGCCTTGCGGCCCGCGAGGACTTCGAGCGCCGCGTGCACGGCCGGGTCGCGCATCACCATCGCGCGGCGTGTCCGCGCGTCGTCGAGATCGGCCGGGGGCGCGTTGTCGTCGTCGAACAGGTGTTCCGGCTGGATTCCGCTGCCCTGGATCGAGCGGCCCGCCGGCGTGTGATACCGCGAGGTGGTCAGCTTGATCGCGCGTCCCTGCGTGAGCGGGATGACGGTCTGCACCGATCCCTTGCCGAACGTGCGCCTGCCTAACAAGGTGGCGCGGCCGTGATCCTGCAGCGCGCCGGCGAGGATCTCCGCCGCCGATGCGGTGCCGCCGTTGACGAGCACCACGACCGGCACGCCCGGGAACACGTCGCCTGGTGTCGCCGTCATGCTGAAACGCGAAGCCGGCGTTCGCCCGTCGGCGCTCACGATGACGCCTTCCTCGAGGAACTGGTCCGCGACCTCCACGGCCGCCTCGAGCACACCGCCGGGGTTGTTGCGCAGGTCGAGCACGACGCCGCGCGGCTTCGCGGCGAGCTCACGGCGCGCGCGCGCGACGCTCGCGGCGAAATCCTCGCCGGTGGCCTCGCTGAAATTCGTGATGCGCGCATAGAGATAGCCGCCGTCGAGCGGGACGACGGCGACGCTGTGCACGTCGACCTGCGCGCGCTCGACGGTGAATTCCAGCGGCAGCGCGGAGCCGGCGCGCATCACCGCGAGTTTCACCGAGGATCCGCGCGGGCCGCGCATGCGCGCCATCGCCTCATCGAGATCCGCGCCGACCGGCTGGCCGTCGATGGCCGCGATCATGTCGCCGCTGCGGATTCCGGCGGCCGCGGCCGGCGAGTCGCGGAACGGCCGCACGACGCGCAGTGCGCGATCGGCGGTCGACACCTCGATGCCGATTCCCGCGTACGTGCCCGCGGTGCTCACGCGCAGATCGGCATATTCCTCGGCGTCGAGATAGGACGAGTACGGATCGAGCCCGCCGACGAGACCGCGCAACGCGTCGTCGATGAGCAGCGGACGTTTCACGTCGTCGACGTACTCACGCTGCACGCGTTCGATGACTTCGTTGAGGTGCGCCGTCTCCTCCGGCACGAGCGGCGGCGCCTGGCGCGGAACCGCCATGGCCTCCGTGGCGACCGGGGACGGAGCGGGCTCGCGATGGGCAAACACCGCGCCGCCCGCGGCTATCACGATGCCGATCACGATCCCGACGAGCAGCAGCTTCATGGGGACAAATGCTAACCCAGATCGGGAACCGGACGGTGGGGGTGGGTCGTCAGCCGGCGTCCCGCGCGGATTCGTCGATGAGGAACGCACCGGGAGTCGCGGCCGCGAGGACGGGCAGCACGTCGAGCACCTCGGCGATCGGTACGGGCCGGGCGATCGCGAAACCCTGGCCGTAGTCCACTCCGAGCGCGCGCACCCGAGTGCGGATCTCCTCGGTCTCGACGTATTCGGCCACGGTGGTGATGTTCATCGCGCGCGCGAGCTGCGCGATGGCGCGCACCATCGACTCGGCGCGCTCGTCGCGCAGGATGTCGCGCACGAAGCTGCCGTCGATCTTGAGCATGGAAACCGGCATCGCGCGCAGGTAGGACAGCGACGACAGTCCGGTGCCGAAGTCGTCCAGCGCCACGCCGCAGCCGAGCTTGCGCAGGCGGCTCATCAGCATTTCGGCGTCCTTCATGCTCGCCACCGCCGCGCTCTCGGTGAGCTCGAAGCAGAACACCGCCGGATTGATGCGACTGTTCTCGATGCTGCGGATCACGTAGTCGGGGAATTCCTCGTCCGTGAGCGACTGCCCGGAGAAGTTGATCGTGAAGCTGACCGGCGCCTTCGCGAGCAGCTCGCGCCGCGGGCGCAGTAGTTCGATCACGCTCGAGATCACCCAGCGGTCGATCGTCGGCATCATCTGGTAACGCAGCGCCGCGGACAGGAAGCGATCCGGGCCGATGCTGTTGCCCTCGGGATCGAGCATTCGCAGCAGCAGCTCGTAGTGCGGCTTCGAATGGCCGTCGTCGGTGAACGGCAGGATCATCTGCGCCTCGAGCCGCAGGCGATTCTCGGCGAGCGCGGCGCGCACGTCGGTCGCGACGTTGATGTCGGTGAAGCGGCGGATGATGCTGACGTCGTTCTCCTGGAACGTCTCCAGGCGGTTGCGGCCGCGATCCTTGGCGGCCTTGCACGCCGATTCCGCTTCGGCGAGCGAGCGGCCGATGTCGCCGTCCTGCCCCTTGAAGGGCGTGACGCCCAGGCTGATCGACAGCCGGAAGCGCGCGTCGACGTGCGCGGTAGATAGACGCGTGACACCCTCGCGCAGACCTTCGCCGAACATCGCGGCCTCGTCCATTTCCGACGGCATCACGACGGCGAAGCGGTCGCCCGAAATGCGCGCCGCGACGGAATTCGGCGGCAGGTGCTTGCGCAGCAGGTCGCCGATCTGCGCGATGGCCTGGTCGCCGACGTGCATGCCGAAGTTCTCGTTGATGACGTGCAGCTCGTCGATGTCCACGTACAGCAGGCTCCAGCGCTGCGTGCGCGCCTGCGCCTCCTGGAACATGAGTTTCACGCGTTGCTCGAGCGCGGCGCGCGTCAGCAATCCGGACAACGTGTCGTAGCTGGTCTCGATGCTGGCCGCGACCTTGCGCGCGAGCAGGTCGGCGAGGTGCACGTCGCGCCCGACGAATTCCGGAGCCTCGAGGCGGCGGAACAAGGCGAGCACACCCGAGGTGCGGCCCGAGCCCTGCCGCAGCGGGCACGCGAGGATGCGGTACGGGATCGCGACCTGCCCGGCCTGCGTCGCGATGCGGTTGATCACGAGCGGATCGATGCGCGTCTGTGTGATCGCGAGCAGCTGCTTCTGCGTGCGCGTGAGGATGCTCGCGTCACCCGTATCCGGATGCGTGAGCACGAGTCCCTTGTCCGGCACGACGATGCCGGCGAGCACGCACTTGAGGTGCCCGGCCGCGTTTGCCAGCAGGCCCTGCAGGTCGTCCGACCCGCCCGCCTGCGGGTGCGTGCCGGTCACCGACAGCAGCAGTTCGAGATCCTTGTCGCGCGCGGTCAGCGATTCGTTGAGCTGCTCGATGTCGGCGCGCGCGAGCAGGTCGCGGCGCAGGAGCTCGAGCGCCGGCTGGAGCTGGTCATGGACGTAGGAAAACGGCAGCACGTCGCCGGGCTTCTGGCGGTTGCAGGAGACGGCGACCGCCGCCGCCAGGTTGCCGTGTGTGTCGCGCAGCCAGAATAGATAGGCCGGTGCGTCGTCCGGCAGCGCGCAGATTTGCCCTACGCCCTCGCGCCCGCCTTCGAGCTGCGTGATCGCCTGCAGCACCACGCCGAAAAGATCAGGGTTGGTCTCCGCGGCGCTCGCCCACAGGAGCTTGCCCGTGTTGTCGAACAGGCAGACCGACGCAGCGCGCGGCAACAGCGACCGCACGAGTTGGGCGTATGGCTCCATGGACGCGTCGAAGGTCATCAACGCGGAAACATCGCCCATTCCGCTCCGCCGGGCGTTGATGCAGTTGGCGCTTTTTCGGCCAAGCCCTAAGGAAAAGGAGCGTAACCGGAGAGGCGAACGCCGTCGGGGAATTGGAACGGTCGTGGTACTACGGCGCGGCTCGGCCGAACCAGGGGCGAGGATCGATGGGCCGCCCGCCTTTGCGGATCTCGAAATACAGCTCGGGACGTGGCCGTCCACCCGAGTCGCCCATGGTCGCGATCGTGTCCCCCGCGTTCACCCGTTCGCCCACGTCCTTGTAGAGCCGTTCATTGTGGCCGTACAAGCTGAGGTACCCGTCCCCGTGATCGATGATGGTCAGGAGGCCAAGCCCCGACAGCCAGTCCGCGTAGACCACGCGGCCGTGATAGACCGCGCGGACCGGCGTCCCCTGCGAACCGGCGACCAGCATGCCGTCCCATTTCATGCCGCCGGCGCGGATCTGCCCGTACGAGGCCACGAGCTTGCCGGCGACCGGCCAGGCGAGCTTGCCGCGCAGCTTCGCGAACGCATCCTTGCTGTCGGTCGGAAACTTGTCGATGCGCTCGAGCGCGCGGCGCAGCTCGCGCACCAGTTTCTCCAGGCCGCCCTGCTGCTCCTTCAGGCGCGCGAGTTCCTTCGCGCGGTTCTTCGACTCGGCTTCCAGCGAGGCGAGCGCGCGCCCGCGGCGTTCGCGCGCGGACTGCAGCCGCGCGACCTCGGCCGACTGGCGCTGCTCGAGCGTGGCGAGTCGCTCTTCCTCTTCCGCGAGCTGCGCATCGAGCGAATTCAGCTCGTCGATGTGCGCGTTGATCGCCGCGATCTGCTCGGCGCGCGCGCGGCCGAAGTAGCGGTAGTACGCGAGCACGCGCCCGGCCTCGGCCGGGTCGCGCTGGTTGAGCAGTAGTTTGATCGGCTCCCGCGCGCCGATCATGTGCGCGGCGCGGATCTGGCCGGCGAGCGTGGCGCGGTCGCGCGCCAGCGCCTGGTCTTCAGCCTTGCGCTGCGCCGCGAGCTCCGCCCGGCGG
>JAEZCR010000183.1 GCA_023433465.1 Pseudomonadota bacterium
GCCCTTGGCTGCGTACGCAGAAGATCCCGCGCCGGGCGCCGCGCCAGCGACCACGTTGGATGAAGTCGTCGTGACGGGCAGCCGCATCCGCGGCTCTCAGCCCGTCGGCTCCACGGTCACCGCGGTCGGGCGCGACGACATCGAAGCCCTCGCGCCGCTCTCCACCTCGTCGCTGATCCAGAAACTGCCGCAGGTGTTCAACCTCGGCGTGTCCGAGAACTCGCGCGGACAGTCGGGCGGCTCGGGCAACATCACCTACGGCACGTCGATCAACCTGCGCGGCCTCGGACCCTATTCCACGCTGACGCTGCTGGATGGTCATCGCGCGGTGCCGCAGGGCACCACCGGTTTCGCCGTCGATCCGTCCATCATTCCGACGCTCGCGCTCGAGCGCGTCGAAGTCGTTTCCGACGGCGCCTCGGCCATTTACGGCTCCGATGCCGTGGCGGGCGTGGTCAACCTGATCCCGCGCCGCTACTTCGAGGGCGTCGAAGTGAGTCTGCGAGGCGGTCGCGGAGATGGGTACGACGAGCGCCAGCTCGGCGCGATCGGCGGCTTCGGCTGGTCGAACGGCCACGTGATGGTCGCGTTCGAGAACTCGTACCACAGCAATCTCAACGGCACGGATCGCGATTTCTTCCGTGGCGACCTGCGCGAGCGCGGCGGCCGCGACTTCCGCGTCGTGCAATGTAATCCCGGCAACATCGTCGTGGGCGGCGTCAGTCACGCCATCCCGCAGGGCGGCGTGACGCCGGCGACGGCGGGGCAGCTCGCTCCCAACACGACGAATCGCTGCGACAACGCGCAGTACCAGGACCTGTTGCCCGAGCAGGATCGCGATTCCGCGATGGCTACCTTCGACCTGAACCTGAGCGAGCGGGTCTCGCTGTTCGCGGATGCGTTCTGGTCGCGCCGCACGTTCGTGAATCAGGTGGGCAACCAGGCCGCGGCGCTGACCGTGCGCAATGTGAACCCGTTCTTCGTAGCGCCGCCGGGCAGCACGGCGACCCAGGTGACGGTCAACTACGCGTTCGGCGACCAGCTGCCTTCGAACGACACATTCGGATTCTCCGAGGCGTACCAGGGCACGGTCGGAACGCGCGTGGAGCTCGGCGCGAACTGGAATCTCGAGGCGCTCTACAGCTACGGACACGACGAGGAGCGCAGCACCTCGCAGTACGGCATCAACAACGCCGCGCTCAATGCGGCGCTCGCCCGCACGGATCCCGCCACCGCGTTCAACCCGTTCAGCACGGCGCCCAACAACGACGCCGCGCTCGCCAACCTCGCCAACCAGTTGTTCATCGCGCCGGGCGATACGCACTTCCAGGGATGGGAGCTCAAGGTCGACGGTCCGATCGCGAGCCTTCCGGGCGGCGACCTGCGCGCGGCCGTCGGTTACGAAGGACAGTTGCTCACCAGCAGGTCCGGCCTCATCAGCGGCACCTGGGAAGCGCCGATCAACGGCATCACGCCGCGCGTGCGCCGCAAGGTTCATTCCGCCTATGCAGAATTGCTCGTGCCGCTGTTCGGCGAGAGCAATGCGCGGCCCGGACTACGCGAGCTGACGCTCGACCTGGCCGTGCGTTACGACGACTACAGCGATCTCGACGACGGCTCGACGATCAATCCGAAGTACGGCATCAACTGGGCACCCACCGACTCGCTCAAGTTCCGCGGTACCTATGGTGAATCGTTCCGCGCGCCGACGTTCGCGCAGATCTACGGCAATTCGTCGCAGCTGTACGTGCAGAACTACTCGGATCCGACACGCGGTGGCGCGATCACGCAGGGCGTCACGCTCTCGGGCGGCAACCTCGAGCTCGAGCCCGAGACGGCGCAGTCGTACACGCTCGGCGTCGATTTCACCCCGCGCGACGACCTGCGGCTCGGCCTCACGTATTTCCACATCGACTACGAGAAGCAGATCACCTCGTATCTCTCCGACCTCACGATCCTGAATCGCGAGAGCCAGTTCGCCGGCACCGGCATCATCGTGCGCAATCCCGATCCGGCCTTCATCGCCGAGCTCGCCGCGACGAAGCCGATTCGCGGCGTGCTGCCGAATCCGGTGACGCTGTACGTCGACGGCCGCACGAACAACCTCGGAACGACGATCGCGGAAGGTATCGACTTCACCGCCGACTTCAGCGTCGATACCGACTCGGCGGGCGCGTTCGGCTTCGGATTGCTGACGACGTATTTCACGAAGTACGACGTCGCCATCACCCCGGCGGCGGATGAGATCGATCAGCTCAACACGATCTACAACCCGCTCGAGTTCAAGGTGCGCGCCGATGTCACGTGGAAGCTCGGCGGCTTCTCGACTGCCTTGTTCGTCACCCACCTCGGCGCTTACGACAACAACCTCGTGAGCCCCGTCGAGACGGTGGATTCGCTGACGACGGTCGACCTGAACATCGCGTATCACTTCAGTGGCGGCGGATTCGCCGATGGCCTGTCCGTCGCGATCGACGCGGTGAACCTGCTCGACGAGGAACCGCCCTTCGTGAACATCGCCCAGAGCCCGAACGGTGGTGGTGGTTTTGATCCGACCCTGAACAATCCCGTGGGTCGGATCGTGGGACTCACGCTTCGCAAGAAGTGGTGAGATCGGCGAGGGGCAGCATTGATGCCTCCCCCAGGAGCAAGCTGCCCCTCGCCGACATTTCACGGCCCACGCGCGACGGCCGGCTCGTGACGGGGCTTTCCCGGAAGGAAAGCGTTCGTCGTCCGCACGTAACGTGCGTACTCCGGCCGGCGTTCGCCGATGGTGCGCTCGAGCAGGCTCACGCCGCTCACGCGCAGCAGCAGCACGGTCATCAGTAGCGGGCTCGCGAGCGACCACCAGGCGCCGGTGGCGAGCGCCATGAAGCCGAATCCCCACCACACGCAACATTCCCCGAAATAGTTAGGGTGACGCGAATAGCGCCACAGGCCGGTGTCGAGCACGCCGCGTTCGCCCGCGTCGCGCCCGCGAAACCGCGCGAGCTGCCAGTCGGCCACGGACTCGAACACGATGCCGAAGGCTGCAAGTGTCGCGCCCGCCAACGTCAGCGCAATCACGCTCGCGTCCACGCGCGACATGGCCAGGAACGGCAGCGCGACGATCCACGCGAGCAACGCCTGGAAAGCGAACACGACGTACAGGCTCTTGAACTCGAACCCCGGCTGGTTGTTGGCGCGGATGGCCTGGTAGCGACGGTCTTCCGGTTGGCCGTGGTTGCGCACGGTTATATGCAGGCACAGCCGCACGACCCACAGGCCCAGCAGCGCCAATGCGGCGATGTCCGCCACATCGAGCCGCGGCGCTGTCCAGCCGTAATACGCGCCCGCGGCGCCGATGAACACCGGCCACATGCCATCGACGATGCTCACGTCGCGCCGCGCCAGGCTCACGAGCCAGGTGGCGAAGGCGAGGGCGGCGATCAGGCCCAACGCGGTCAGGCCCACCGTCACCAGTCCCGGCGTGTTCACGGCGTCGCGCACCGGTTGCGTGGCTTCACCAGCAGCATCTGCACGTCGCCGAGCACGCGTTCGGCGAAGCCGCCTTCGCAGTAGCAGAAGTAGTAATCCCACATGCGGATGAATTCCTCGTCGTAGCCCAGCGCGCGGATGCGCGGGAGATTGGCGCGGAAGTTGTGCCGCCAGCGCGCGAGCGTGGTGGCGTAGTGCGGGCCGATGTCCTCGAGGTCGAACACGCGCAGGTCGCTGGCGCGCGCGATGGACGCGGTGAGGGCGGCAACCGACGGAATGCAGCTTCCCGGGAAGATGTAGCGCTGGATGAAATCCACCGAACGGCGCGCGCGTTCATAACGCTGATCGGCGATCGTTATGGCCTGCAGCAGCATCGCGCCTGCGGGCTTCAACAGCGCCGCGCAGCGCTCGAAATAGGTGTCGTACTGCGCATGGCCGATGGCCTCGATCATCTCGATGGAGACGAGCTTGTCGTAGGCGCCGTGGAGATCGCGGTAGTCCTCGCAGAGGACTTCGATGCGTCCCTCGAGGCCGGCGGCTTGCACGCGCTCGCGGGCCAGGCGCCACTGCTCGCGCGAGATCGTGGTGGTGGTCACGCGGCAGCCGAAGTGCCGCGCGGCGTGCAGCGCGAGGCCGCCCCAGCCGGTGCCGATCTCGAGCAGGTGATCTGCGGGCGAGAGTGCGAGCTTGCGGCAGATGCGATCGAGGCGCGCGACCTGGGCGTCGTGCAGCGACTGGCCGGCGTGCTCGAAGGTCGCCGCCGAGTACATCATCGTCTCGTCCAGGAACAGCGCGAAGAACTCATTGCCGAGGTCGTAGTGCGCGGCGATGTTGCGGCGCGCGCCGGCGCGGCTGTTGCGGCGCAGGGCGTGCATCGCCTTGCGCAACGGGTGCGTGAGCCGGGCGGCGCCTCCTTCGAGCCCATCGAGCGCGTCCATGTTGAGCACGAACAGCCGCACCACGTCGACGAGTTGCGCCGTGGTCCAGTGGCCGCGCACGTACGCCTCGCCCGCGCCCACCGACCCGCCGAACGCGATGTCGCCGTACATCCGCGCGTCGTGCACGTGGATCACCACCGGTTCGGGTAGTTCGGCGCTGGGCTTGCCGAAGCGATGCCGCTCGTTGCCCTCGACGAGCACGAGGCAACCATCGCGCAGCGTCGCGAGCCGCTCGAAGACGCCACGCCGGGCAAGGGTATCGAGCGTGCCGGGCCGGGGGGCGGGGGGCCGGGGG
>JAEZCR010000276.1 GCA_023433465.1 Pseudomonadota bacterium
CTCGAGCAGCGCTCGCCGCCATCGCCGCTTATCCCGGCTTTTCCGTGCCAGGCACCTTCTTACTTCCAGGCGATTTCGAAATCCTGGCCGACGTGGAGTGTCGCGCCGATGCCTTGCGCGGGGATCACGTTCTGGCCGAATAACACGCCGCGCAGTTCGGGGTCGAAGCGGTACTTCTTGAGGGTCGCGAGGGGTTCTTCGCCATCGCGCTCGCCGGTCTGCTGATCGGTGGTCGTGATCGCGCAGCGCGCGCACGGCTTCACGATGCGCAGCGCGATGCCGTCGGCGCGCAGTTCGTGGATGCGATCCTCGTCGTACGCATCGACGCCGTCGATGACGATGTTCGGGCGGAAGCGCTCCATCGGCAGCGCCTTCGGCAGCCGCGAGTTCAGGTCCGCGAGCGATGCGCGCGAGATCACGAGCATCGGATAGCCGTCGCTGAATTCGGTCACGGCCCGCGTGTCCCGGGTCCATTCCCGGCTGCATTCGCGCGGTGTGTCCACATCGAACCTGACCAGCCGCAGCGGAGTTTCGAGAAAATCGGAGCACCAGCGCGCCGCGCTCTCGCCGCAGTCGATTCCGCGGCCGTTGAACTTCCACACGGTCACGTCGCGCAGCGTCTCGCCGGCATCGCGCGGCACCACGAGTGAAGAAACACCTGGCGCGGACAACGTCAGCGCTGATGCATCGACCGAGGTCGCGATCAGCGCGAGCCGTGGCAATTCACGCTGCGTCACGAACCGCCCGTTCGGGCGCACGAGCATCCAGTGCCGATCGTCCGCCAGTCCCGTCGCGTCGATGCGCGCGCGCGCCAGCGCGATGCCACGACACGACTTCACCGGATACGTATGCAGCGCGGTGATGGTGGTTCGACCGCCGTTCACGGCCGCACCGCGAGCGCACGTTCGGCGCGCTCGAGATCGGCGGCGGTGTTGACGTCGGCCAGGGGCCGCTCGGCGGCCAGCGCCACGCGGATCTCCATGCCGTTCTCGAGCGCGCGCAGCTGCTCGAGTTTCTCGATCTGCTCGAGCCGCCCCGGCGGCAGGCTCGCCAGCCGGCGCAACGATGCAACCCGGTAGGCGTAGATGCCGATGTGCCTCAGGCACGCATCCGTCAATGTCTGCGCCGCGTCGCGATTCCACGGGATCGGCGCGCGCGAGAAATACAGCGCGCGCCCGCCCGCATCGCAGGCCACCTTCACGTTGTTAGGGTCGTTGAACTCGGCGAACGCACCGAACTTCGCGGCGAGCGTGGCGATGTCCGCCTGCGCATGCGTGCCGAGCAGCGCGGCGACCTGGTCGATGATCACGGGCGGTATCAGCGGCTCGTCGCCCTGCACGTTCACCACGATGTCCGTGTCGCTCCAACCCCGCGCCGCGGCCACCTCCGCGATGCGATCGGTTCCGGACACGTGCGTGCGCGCGGTCATCGCGACCTCGGCGCCAAAACCTCGCGCCGCGTCCGCGATGCGCTCGTCGTCGGTGGCGATCACGACCTCCGCGGCCTGCGCGGCGCGCGCGCGCTCGTGAACCCACTGGATCATCGGCTTGCCGGCGAGCGGCAGAAGCACCTTCCCCGGCAACCGCGAGGAATCGAATCGCGCGGGAATGACGACGCGGAAGCTCATTCGCGCGCCAGCAGGGGATCGTCGGGCGTGAGGTGCTTCGCGTCTTCCTCGAGCATCATCGGCACGCCGTCCCGGATCGGAAACGCGAGGCGATCCGCGCGGCAGACCAGCACCTGCGCGGCGCGCTGGTGCTTGAGCGGCCCCTTGCACAACGGGCACGCCAGCACATCGAGCAATCTGTCATCCATGTTGATGAAACGCCTCGGCGCGGGTGAGGACCAGGTCGACGAGTTCGCGCGCCTCGCGCTCGCCGAACTCCGCCGTGACCGGCACGAACCAGCATCGGTCATCGGCGAAGGCGGCGCATTTTACGGCATCTTTCTCGGTCATGATGACCGGCAGCGTATCGCCGAATTTCAGGTCTCCCGCCTTGAACGCATGGTGATCGGCGAACGGATGCTCGTGGAGCGTGAGTCCCGCGTTGCGCAACGTGTCGAAAAACCGCTGCGGATTGCCGATCGCCGCGACGGCGTGAACCCTCGAGCCGCGAAAACTCTCGAGCGGACGCGGCGCCGCGCCGCCCGACACCGGCTGCGCATCCCCGGGCCGAAGCGACATCGAAAAGTGCGTGTGATTGACCATGCCGGGCAGCGCGAACGCGGGCGCCTTGATCGCGCCGTTGATCACGACGGCATTCACGCGCCGCAGTCGCCGCGGGCTCTCGCGCAGAGGTCCGCGCGGCAACACGCAGCCATTGCCGAAACCGCGCTGGCCGTCGATGACCGCGATCTCGCAATCGCGACGCAACGCCAGGTGTTGTAGTCCATCATCACAGATGACGATGTCAGCTCGATCGGCGACCGCGGCCTTCGCCGCCGCCACGCGATCGCGGCCCACGTACACCGCCGCTTGCACGCGCCGCGCGAGCAGCAGCGGTTCATCGCCGACCTCCGAAGGCCGGCTGTGCATCGTCACGCGCGTGACGCCGCGCGCCCGGCCGCCGTAACCGCGCGACACCACCGCGACTTTCATGCCGGTCTCGGCGATCCGGCTCGCGAGCCAGGCGACCAGCGGCGTCTTGCCCGTGCCACCCACGGTGATGTTGCCGACGACGATGACCGGTGCGCCGATGCGCACGCGGTGGCGCAATCCGATGCGGTACAGGAAATTGCGCAGGCTCATGGCCCCGCCATACAGCCATGACAGCGGCGCGAGCCAGGCCGGCCTCGTCGAGCTGTACCAGGTGTTTTCCAGGCTCGTGCGCATGAAACCGCGGTCGACCGCGCGTCAGTTCCGGAACTCGGCGCGCTTGAGGCTCGCGTACGCGCCGTCGCGCGAGACGAGCTCGGCATGCGTGCCGCGTTCGACGATGCGACCGTCTTCCATCACGACGATCTCGTCCGCGTGTTCGATGGTGGACAGGCGATGCGCGATCACCAGCGTCGTGCGGTTGCGCATGAGCTCCACCAGCGCTTCCTGGATGCGCCGCTCGGATTCGTTGTCGAGCGCCGAAGTCGCCTCGTCGAGGATCAGGATCGGCGCGTCCTTGAGCAAGGCGCGCGCGATCGCGATGCGCTGACGCTGGCCACCTGACAACAACGCGCCGCGATCACCCACCGGCGTGTCCATGCCCTGCGGCAGATCCTTGGCGAACTCGTCGACGTAGGCGATCTGCGCGGCCTTCTCGACCGCCGCCGGATCCGGATTCTCGACACCGAACGCGATGTTGTTGCGGATCGAATCGTTGAACAGCAGCACGTCCTGGTTGACCAGCGACACGTTGCTGCGCAGGTCGCGCAGGTTGCACTCGCGCACGTCGATGCCGTCGACCAGCACCGCGCCGGAAGTGACGTCGTAGAACCGCGGCACGAGCGCGACGAGCGTCGACTTGCCCGACCCGGACCGACCGACGATCGCGATGGTTTTGCCCGCCGGCACGCGCAGGTTCACCGAATGCAGCACACCGCCCTTCTCGCTGCTGTATTCGAAACTCACGTCGCGGAATTCCAGCTCGCCTTTCACTCGCGGCAGCGGGCGTCCGGACTTCAGGTCCTCGGGCGGCTCGTCGAGTAGTTCGAAGATGCTGGCGCCCGCCGCGAGGCCCTGCTGCAGCGGCGCGAAGGAGTCCATGAGCCTTTTCAGAGGCGCGGTGGTCATCAGCGTCGCCGTGATGAACGCCATGAAATCGCCGGGTGTCATCGTGCCGGCCTGGATCTGGTGGAGCGCCACCCACAGGATGCCGCCGAGCCCGAGCGAGGCGATGAACTGCACCACCGGATTGCTGATCGCGCGCGCCGCGATGAGCTTCATGTTGCTCTTGCGGTTGTGTTCGTTGATCTGCTCGAAATCGCGGGTTTCCGCGTCCTGCGCGTTGAACACCTTGATGACGCGGTGGCCGTCGAGCGCCTCCTTCACCGAGCTCGTGACGTCGCCCATCGAGGACTGGATGCGGCCGCTGTAGCGGCGAAACGAGCGGCTGACATTGCGGATCAGCCAGGACAGCGGCGGCGCGAGCACGAGCACGAACAGCGCGAGCTTCCAGTTCACCCACACGATCACGCACAGCAGAACGACGATGGTCAGCGTGTCGCGGATCAGCGAGGTGATGGACTTGGTGACCGCCTCCGCGACCTGCTCCACGTTGAACGTGAGGCGCGACAACAGGTGACCCGTGCCCTCGCGATCGTAGTAACGGGTCGGCAGCGCGAGATAGTGGCGAAACAGATCGCCGCGTATGGCCTTGATGACCCGCCGCCCGACCCGGCCCGGGAAGTAGACGGACATGTAATCGCCGAGGCCGCGCAACAGGAACAACACCGGGGCGCCGATCGGCACGAGCCACAATACGCGCTCGTTCTTCTCGTAGAACGTGCCGTCGACGAACTGCTTGACGAACAACGCCAGCGTTCCGTCGGTGGCCGCGAACAGCGTCATGCCGAGTACGCCGACGAGGAAGGTGCCGCGATACGGCCACGCATAGGAGAGCAATCGCCGATAGACCCGGCCGGGAGTCAGTTCCGAGGTCGGCGCGGCGCTCACGTGGGGGCGCTCATTTCTTCGCGGAATCTTCGACCGTCGCGATGTTGATGCGGACGAAGCCGAGCTTGCCGAGCACGTCCATGGCCGTCACCACGGACTGGTGCGTCGAACGTGCGTCCGCGCGCACGGTCACGGGCTTGCCACGGTCGGCGCCCGCCACCTCGACGATCGCGGCGCGCAACGTGTCGGGACTGGAATTGATGAGCTCACGGTCGTTGACGCGATACGTTCCGGCCTGTGTGACCGCGACGACGATCGGATCGGTCTTCTGTTTGCCCGTGGGCGCGAGGCTCGCCTGGGGTAGTTCGATCTTGAGCCGGCCTTCCTGCATGAAGGTCGACGACAACATGAAGAAGATGACGAGCAACAACGCGATGTCGATCAGCGGGATCAGGTTGATCTCGGGATCTTCCTTCGACTTGCTGGATTGCAGTCTCATGCCGTGCGCGCGATGCCGCCGTCACCTTCTCCGGACTGGGGCTCGACGCCCAGCGAATCGGCGAAGTTCACCGCGATCTTTTCCATGTCGACGACGATGCGTTCCACCTTGCCGCGCAGGTAGCGATGCGCGATGTACGCCGGGATCGCGACCGTGAGTCCGCCGGCCGTGCAGATCAGCGCCTCGGAAATGCCTCCCGCGAGCATGCGCGGATCGCCCATGCCGCCGAGCATCACGGCGTTGAACGCGGCGATGATGCCCGTGACGGTGCCGAGCAGGCCTAACAACGGCGAGATGCTCGCGATGGTGCCGACGGAATTCACGAAACGCTCGAGCTCGTGCACGACATGACGGCCCACGTCCTCGACGCGTTCCATCATGATCTCGCGTCCGCGGTGGCGGTTGGCCAGCGCGGCGGCCAGCACGCGGCCCAGCGGCGAGTTCTTCTCGAGGGCCTCGATGACCTTGGGATTGACCTGGTTGCGCTCGACGAGGTCGGAGACCTTCTTGATGAGTTCCTGCGGCAGCACCCGCTTGCGCTGCAGGGTCCAGAGGCGCTCGAGGACGATACCGACCAGCACAATCGAGCAGAGAATGATCGGCGCCATGAAAGGGCCGCCGGCCTTGACGATTTCCCACATGGGTCCGGACTATACCGGAGCGGCCCGGAAAGCGTCACGGCGCGTCAGGGAAATCGCCGCCAGGCGAACGGGTATCGCGACGCCCGCGCGACCGCGGTGACGACGATTCCTTGCGTCCCTAACCCGATTTCGATGGCGCCATCGTCTCGAGTGTCGAAGTGGCGCGCGCCGGAGGCACGCCACCGATCGAGCACGAACTTCCGTGGGCGTGACCGGGCCTGGCCGCCGGTTGCGATCACGAGGCGCGCGCCGGTCTCTATCCACTTCTCCGCGAAGCGCACCGAATGATCACCGACCGTGATCCGCAACTCGCAGCCGGGGCGCCCGGGTCCCGTGGCCGACAACTCGAAGTCCACGCCGTCCCGGCGAAAGCGTTCGTCGGCGCAGGCACGCGCGCCGAGACGGCTCGCCGGCCAGCCACCGCCGACCCGGATGTCGCGAACCGCGCGCTCGAACGCGAGCAAGGCGGCGCCCTGCGCGCGATCCGCATCGAGTCGCGGCAACACCAGTAGATCGATCGTGCGCGTGCCCAGCGCATCGAGCGCCGGCAGCGCGAGTTGGCGCAGCCGCGCGCCACGCGTGCCCCAGGTGTCGCCGGTGTCGAAGAGCACGACGCGGGAGTGCGTGACGATCATCGCCATCGTTCCGCGCCCGGCATCGAACACGCTGATGCGCGCATGGCCAGGATCCGGCAGCCGCGGAAATGCGAAGACCAGCGGCAAGACCATGGCCATGCCCGACGACCGCAGCGGCCACGGCCACCGGCACAACAGGATGAATGCCGCAGGCATCGCCAGCAGGAACCACCACGTCTCCGGCACCGCGCGCCACGCGGAGAATTGCGAGTCCGCGGCCAGGACCAGGGCCGGCCAGCAGGCGCGGTACACCTGCTCCGCGAGGCCGAAGAACACTGCCCCCGCGGCCGGCAGCAAGAGCGCGGTCATCGCGCCGGCCAGCACCAGCGGAACCAGCACGAATGACACCAGCGGAATCGCTACGAGGTTTGCCCAGACTCCCGCCAGCGAAACGTTGTCGAGCAGCGCGAACGTCAGGGGCGCGAGCGCGAGGGTGATCGCAAGCTGCAGCCGCACCGCCGTCTTCAATCGCGCGCCGATCGATCCGCCCGGTCGCTCGAACCGAGTCGACGCGCAGACCAGGATGACCCCTACGGCCACGAACGAAAGCCAGAATCCCGCCGCGAGCGGCGCCATCGGATCCAGCACGAGCACCGCCACCAGCGCCAGCGACCAGGTGCGCGCGGCGCCGAAGTGTCGCGCCATGACGCGCGCGCAGCCGAACGCGCACAACATGAGCAGCGTGCGTTGCGTGGGAACGGACCACCCGGCGAGCAACGCGTAGGCGCCCGCCGACACGATGCCTAACAACCACGCGAACGGTTCGCGCTCGAAGCGCCGCGCGCCCGGCAGCCAGCGCCACGCGGCGCGCGCCACGACGAACGCGAACATCGCGAACAGCGTGACGTGCAGGCCGGAAATGGCGACGAGATGCGTCGTGCCGGTTGCGTTGAACACACGCCATTGGTCGAGGCTCATGCGGTCCGTGAATCCCACGGCGAGCGCGGCCAGCAACGCCGCCGCGTCGGGATCGGACACCGTTTCGGCGATCCTGTCGGCGATCCGCGCGCGAATTCCGTCGATCGAGGAACGCGCCAGGCGCTGCCGTTCGTTCAGCGCCGATGGCAGGATCCTCGCCCGCAGGTGCACGCCATCGCGGAACGCCCCTCGCTCGGGCTGTGGACCGACGAAATTGCGGTTGTCCGCGTAAGTCTGCTGGCGCACGAGCCAGCGCCAGCGTTCCCCGACCCGTGGCACGACCGGCGCGTCGCGCCACGTGAGCCGCGCCCGGCGCGGCCGGGCATCATGATGAGTTGCGCCTTCGACGAGGGTGACCTCGGCGTCGAACCGTATCTCCGGGCCGAGTCGCGCGGGCACGGTAATGACAGTTCCTTCGAGCAGGAGCCGGGTATCCGCGGAGGGAGCCGCAAGCAGCCGGGAATGCCAGTTCGCGATCGCGAAGTTCGCCAGCAAGAAGCCCAGCGCGAACTGGGCGATGCGCCGGGACCACGCATGCCGCCACAGGCCTGCGAGGGCGCCACACGCGAGCGTGCCCGTGGCGGCGGCCAGCCAACCTACAGAAGGCAGGCGCGCCGCGCCGAGCGCAAGCAGAACGCCGACGAGGAATGAGAGTGCGCCCGTCACTCATGCGCCGCGCGGCGGCGGCGCGGTGAGGTTCGCGATGCTAGAGTGCCGGCCGATGCCTCGGCACCTGTTCCGCAAGATCACGCCCCGCGGGGAAACCCTGCGCAACCACTGGGCATTGAAGCCCTTCGGCCGCTTCTTCGGCGATCCACGTCTGTGGTCGCTGCAGCGGCGCACGGTGACGCCCGCCTTCGGCGCGGGCCTCGCCATCTGCTTCGTACCGCTGCCTATCCACATCCCGCTCGCCGCGCTGGTCGCGATCTTCTGCCGGATCCACATCCCGACCATCATGGTGGCGCTACTCGCGGTGAATCCGCTGACGATGGTCCCGGCGTATTACCTCGCTTACCGGGTCGGCGTGCTCGTCACGGGCGAGCCGGTGAAGCAGTTCCAATTCGAGTTGAGCTGGGATTGGGTGCAGCACGGCCTCGGCCCCATGTGGAAACCATTCCTCGTCGGTTGTGGGCTCACGGGCGCGCTCGTGGGGCTCATGGGTTTCGCCCTGCTCGACGTGCTGTGGCGCTACAACACGCTCAAGAGATACCGCGAGCGCGCGGGCGGGGCGACGCCGAAATCAGGCGCGTTCGACTAGATTCCCGCGTTCGAGCTCGAGGATGCGATCCATGCGGGCCGCGAGCCGGCGGTCATGGGTCACGACCACGAGGCTGGTCGCGAGCTCGCGATTGAGCTCGAGCATGAGCTCGAACACCGATTCCGCGTTCGCGCCATCGAGATTTCCCGTGGGCTCGTCGGCGAGCACGATGCGCGGCCCCGTCACGAGCGCGCGCGCCACGGCCGCGCGCTGGCGCTCGCCACCCGACAATTCGTGCGGACGATGGATGAGCCGCTCTCCCAGACCGACGCGCCCGAGGATCTTGCGCGCGCGCTCCTCGGCCTCGCGATGCGGCGTGCGCCGCACGAGCAGCGGCATCGCGACGTTCTCGAGCGCGGAGAACTCCTGCAGCAGGTGATGGAACTGGTAGATGAATCCCAGCGAGCGATTGCGCAGCTCACCCCGCGCGCGCTCGTCCAGTGCGTGGATGTTCTGCCCGGAGACCTTCACCGATCCCGCGGTAGGCTTGTCCAGTCCGCCGAGGATCTGCAGCAGCGTGGTCTTGCCCGATCCGGATGCTCCGATAATAGCGATCCGCTCCCCCGCGCGCACCTCGAGGTCGACGCCGCTCAGCACTTCCAGGTCGATGGGTCCCTGTCGAAAGCTGCGCGCGATCGCATTCGCTTCGAGGACGAGATCAGTCATGTCGGAGAGCCTCCGCGGGCATGGTGCGCGCCGCGCGCCACGCCGGGTAGATAGTTGCGAGCGCCGCGAGCAGCAGCGCGACCAGGGAAACCTGCAACACGTCGCCCAGGCGCACTTCGGACGGCAGGTCGCTCATGTAATAGACGCTGGCGTCGAGGAACCGCACGTCGAACGCCCGCTCGATAGCGTGCACGATGTCCTGCACGTTGTTCGCGATGAGCCAGCCCAGCAGCGCTCCCGCCGCCGTGCCCACGAGCCCGATCAGCGCGCCCTGCAACAGGAACGCGCGCAGCACGTTGACCGGCGCCGCGCCGATCGTGCGCAGGATCGCGATGTCGGTCTGCTTCTCCTTCACGATCATCACGAGCATCGCGACCAGGTTGATCGCGGCCACGACCACGAGGATGAGCAGGATGAAGAACATCATCGATTTCGTGAGCTCGATGGACCGGAAGAACACCGCGTGGTCGCGCGTCCAGTCGGTCACGAAGTAGCCATTGCCGTCGAAGTCGATGTCGCGCGCCACCTCGCGCACGATGCGCGGCGCGGCGAACGGATCCTCGAGCGCGAGCCGCAGGCCCGTGACGTTGTCGCCCAGCCGGTAGAGCCTGGCCGCGTCGCTCATGTGGATCAGGGCGAGACCGCGGTCGTATTCGTACATGCCGGATTCGAAGATGCCGCTGACCAGGAAGCGCCGCATGCGCGGCGCGAACCCCGCGGGCGTCGCGCTGCCCTCGGGCGCCATGAGCACGACGTTCTGACCGACCGTCACGCCGAGCTCGGTCGCGAGCGCATTGCCCAGGATGATGCGGAACTTGCCGGGCTCGAGCTCCGCGAGCGTTCCTTGCGTGAGCCGCGATCCGAGGCCCACGGCACGCGCCTCCTCTTCCGGCACGATGCCGCGCACCAGCGAGCCCGCCACGCGCTCGCCGTTGGCGAGCAGGCCACGCGACTCGATGAAGGGCACGACGGCCTTGACCCCGGGCGTTTCCGCCGCCTGCTGCAGTCCCCGACGCCACTGCCGGATCTCGCCGTCGACGCCGGTGATCGACGCGTGCGAGGTCACCGCCAGCATGCGGCTGCGCAGCTCCGTCTCGAAGCCGTTGAGCACGGACAACACGACGATCAGCACCGCGACGCCGAGCGCGAGGCCGAGCACCGACATCGACGCGACGAACGACACGAACCCGCTGCGGTGCGTGGAGCGCAGATACCGGGCGGCGAGCAGGACTTCGTAGGGAGCGCGCATCGCCTGACTACTCGTACCTGAGCGCGTCGGCCGGCGGCACGCGCGCGGCGCGCAGCGCCGGGTAGATCGTCGCGAGCAGTGTGATCAGCATCGCGATGCCCGCGATCCACGCGATCTGCTCGAAGCGCAGCTCGGAAGGCAGCCGGGTGATCACGTAGACCTCTGAATTGAAGAACTCGAACCGGAACAGCCGCTCGAGGAACTGCGCGATGACGCCCGCGTTGTGGCCGATCAGCGAGCCGAACAACACTCCGAGGGCGACGCCGAACCACGCGATCACCATGCCCTGGATCAGGAACACCGCCATGACCCGGCGCGGCGACGTGCCGAGGGTCCGCAGGATCGCGATGTCCGTGCGCTTGTCGGTCACCACCATCGCGAGCATCGCGACGAGATAGAAGGCCGCGACCGCGACGATGAGCATGAGGATCAGCGCGACCATGGTCTTTTCGATGCGGATCGCGCGGAAGTAGCTCGCGTGATCCTGGGTCCAGTCGGTGACCGCTACGCCCGGCGGTAGTTGGGCCGCCAACGCGGCGGCGTATTCGGGGGCGCCGAGCGCGTCGCGGAAATTCACGTGCATGCCCATGCGTGCGTCCGCGTTGGGCAGCAACGCGCGCACGTCGTCGAGCGCCGCGATCAGCAGCGAGCCGTCGTAGTCCTGCAGCGCGACGTCGAACACGCCGGCGACCGTGAATTCGCGCAGGCGCGGCTCGGGCGAGCCGTTCGCGTCCGTGGTCGGGATGAGGATCGTGATGGGGTCCCCGACCCCGACGCCCAGCATCTGCGCGATGATGCGTCCGACGATGACGCGATCCGAGCCGGGCGTCAGGTCATCCAGCCGCCCCTCGACGATCGCCTGGGCGATGCGCTCCACCTCCCCCTCGTGCGTCGGGTCGATGCCCCGCAGGCGTACCGGCAGCATCTCCGGTTTGCGTACGGCGAGCGCCTCGATTTCGAGGAAAGGCGCCGCGCCGACGACGCCCGGCGAGGCACGCACCTGGTTAGTCAGGGCCCGCCAGTCGGGGGCCTGCGAGCCCGCGGGCACATAGAGACGCGCGTGCGAGGACAGCGCGAGCAACCGCTCCCGCAGCTCCCCTTCCAGGCCGTTCATGACCGACAGGATGACGATGAGCGCGGTCACGCCCAGGCATACGCACAGCAGCGATACCCAGGTAATGAAGGAAACGAAGAACTTGTGCGAGCGCGCCCGCACGTACCGCAGGCCGATGAACAGGGGCAGCGAATTCAGCATTGCAGGCCATTCTGGGCGAAAAACCGGACGGAGATCACAAAACCACTGCTGGAAAGGGTCGGCGGGCGGCGACAGCGCCTGACTTTGCCATAGCGCGGCGTATATTTCCGCCACGGTCGTGTCGCTGGCCGGGAGGGAAGGAACATGTTTGCTCGCACGAGGATGACCAGTTTGTTCATGGCCGTGGGTCTCGCGCTCGCGGCGCCCACCATTGCCGAAACGCTGGCCATCGACGGCCAGGTCGTGGTCAAGCCCTCCGGGGTCGAAACGCCGCAGCGCGGCTCGAGCATGAGTGCCGTCGAAGCGCGATTCGGAGCGCCGGCGAACAAGAGCTCGCCGGTGGGCAATCCGCCCATCACCAAGTGGTTCTATCCGAACTTCGTCGTCGTGTTCGAACACGACAAGGTGCTGCACGCGGTGGTCGGCGCGAGCTGATCGCGATCTTCTCAGGCGGATGAACTGATCCGACGTTCCGGCGCCGGAACGGGCGGTGTCGGCGGGCGTCCGACACACCGCGGCTTGCAGCCTGCGCGATGACAGGTAAGCTGCCGCGCTCCGCAAATGCCCGCCCTCCTTCATCCAAGAGTCCCCGCTGCCGGGGCCCGTGCACGCTGGCACCAGCTCTACGGGTCGGCCCGCAGCCTTGCGCTCGCCGAGGCCATCGCGGCGGACACACGGCCCTATCTCGTCATCGCGCGCGACGTGCGCGAGCTCGATCAGCTGCGCTCGGAACTCGGGTTCTATCTTGGTGGGGCCCGGTCGATACACGCGTTGCCGGACTGGGAAGTCCTGCCCTACGACGTCTTCTCGCCTCATCCGGACATCATCTCGGAGCGCCTTGCGGCGCTGTCCGAGCTTCCGCGCATGAGGTCCGCCGTCCTGCTGGCCTCGGCCGATACGCTGGGACAGCGGCTCGCGCCGCGCGGCTATGTCGACGGGCGCACGTTCAATCTCGCGGTCGGCGACCGGCTTGAGATCGAGCCATTGCGCGCGCGGCTGGTCGAGAGTGGCTACGCGTCCGTCTCCCAGGTGTCCGCGCCGGGTGAGTTCGCGCTGCGCGGCTCCCTGTTCGACGTGTTCCCGATGGGCGCCGAGGCGCCGCTGCGCGTGGACCTGTTCGACGACGAGATCGAAGTGATCCGCGAATTCGATCCGGACACGCAGCGCTCCGGCGCCTCGCTCGAACGCGTCCGCCTGTTGCCGGGGCGCGAGCTGCCGCTGGATGCGGATTCGGTCAAGGCGTTCCGGCTGAGATATCGCAAACGGTTCGAAGGCGATCCGACGCGCAGCGCGATCTACCGAGGCGTGAGCGATGGGATCGCCCCGCCCGGCATCGAGTTCTACCTGCCGCTGTTCTTCGACACCACCGACACGCTGCTCGACTATCTACCGAAGGACACCGTCGTCTGCGCGGGCGCCGATCTTCCCGCCGCGGTCGAGTCCGCCGCGCGGGTCGTCGCCGAGCGTTACGAGGAGCGCCGCCACGACGTGGAGCGTCCGATCCTGGCGCCGGACGAGCTGTTCCTGACGCCCGACGAGCTCGCGGCGCGGCTCGACGGCTTCACGCGCATCGACATCGAACGGTTCAAATCCGAGGTCGAGGCGAACAACTTCCCGACCGGCGCGCCGCAGGAATGGCGCGTGGACCTGCGGTCCGAACGCCCGCTCGCTCCGCTCGAGAGTTTCCTCTCCACGTACCCGGGGCGCGCGCTGCTCGCCGCGGACTCGGCCGGGCGGCGCGAAGTGCTGCTCGAGATGCTGCGCGCCCATTCGCTCACGCCGACGCCGGTCGCGGGGTGGCGCGAATTCGTCGAGGGCACGGCGAAGTTCGCGATCTGCATCGCGCCCGAGATGGCCGGTCTCAACATCCTCGAGCCGCCGATCTCGGTGCTCGGCGAGGCGCAGCTCTTCGGACAGCGCGCACGCCAGGAACGCCGGCGGCGCCGCGCAGCCGCCGATCCGCAGGCGATCCTGCGCGACCTCACGACTCTCGGCCCCGGATCGCCGGTGGTGCACGAGGAATACGGCGTCGGTCGTTACGTCGGCCTGCAGATGATGCAGGTCGCGGGGCAGGACGGCGAATTCGTCGTGATCGAATACGCCGGCGGCGACAAGCTCTACGTCCCGGTGCAGCAGCTGCACCTCGTGTCGCGATATTCCGGCGCCGCGCCCGAGAGCGCGCCGCTGCACAAGCTCGGAACCGACCAGTGGGCCAAGGCGCGCAAACGCGCGGCCGACAAGATCCGCGACGTCGCGGCCGAACTACTGGATCTCTACGCGCAGCGGCAGGCGAAGCGGGGCCCGGCCCTGCCCTCGAAAGAACTCGAGTACCAGGCTTTCGCGAACAGTTTTCCGTTCGAGGAGACCGCGGACCAGGCCGAGGCCATCCGCCAGGTGCTGGCCGACCTCGCGAGCGAGAAGCCGATGGACCGCGTCGTGTGCGGCGACGTCGGCTTCGGCAAGACCGAGGTCGCGATGCGCGCGGCGTTCGTCGCGGCGCAGGCGGGCAAGCAGGTCGCGGTGCTGGTGCCCACCACATTGCTGGCCGAGCAACACGCCAATAATTTCCGCGACCGATTCGCCGACTGGCCAGTGCGCATCGAGGCGCTGTCGCGCTTCCGCTCGGGCAAGGAATCGAACGCGGTGCTCGAAGGCATCGAAAAGGGCACGGTCGACATCGTCATCGCGACGCATCGGCTGCTGCACGCCAACGTGCGCTTCAAGGACCTGGGCCTCGTGATCGTCGACGAGGAACACCGCTTCGGCGTACGCGACAAGGAAAAGCTCAAGACGCTGCGTGCCGAGGTGCACGTGTTGACTCTAACGGCGACGCCGATTCCGCGCACGCTGAACATGGCGCTCGGCGGCCTGCGCGACCTCTCGCTGATCACGACGCCGCCGTCCGAAAGGCTCGCGATCAAGACTTTCGTGACCGAGTGGCATGCCGCGACGCTGCGCGAAGCGGCGCTGCGCGAGTTCCGGCGCGGCGGCCAGGTCTACTTCGTGCACAACGTGGTCGAGACCATCGACAAGACCGCGCAGGAGATCGCGAAGCTGATCCCGGAGGCGGACGTGCGCGTCGGTCATGGACAGATGCGCGAGCGCGATCTCGAGCAGCTCATGGTCGACTTCTATCACCGGCGCTTCAATTTCCTGGTGTGCACGACGATCATCGAAAGCGGCATCGACGTTCCCACGGCGAACACGATCATGATCGACCGCGCGGACCGCCTCGGCCTGGCGCAGCTGCACCAGCTACGCGGGCGGGTCGGGCGCTCGCATCACCGCGCCTACGCCTATCTGCTCACGCCGCCGCGCAAGGCGCTGTCGCAGGATGCCGTGAAGCGCCTCGAGGCCATCGAGTCGCTCGAGGATCTCGGCGCCGGCTTCGTGCTCGCGACGCACGACCTCGAGATCCGCGGCGCGGGTGAATTGTTGGGCGAGTCGCAGAGCGGCGAGCTCACCGAGGTCGGCCTCACGATGTATCTCGATCTGCTCGAGCAGGCCGTGAAGGCGATGAAGGAAGGCCGCGAGCCCGAGCTCGATCGCCCGCTCGCGGCGACGGCGGAAGTCGAGCTGCGGCTCCCCGCCCTGCTGCCGGAGAGCTACGTCGCGGACGTGCCCGCGCGCCTGGCGCTGTACAAGCGGCTCGCCGCGGCGCCCGACAACGCCGCGATCGACTCACTCACCGAGGAAATCGTCGACCGGTTCGGGCCGTTGCCACCGCCCGCGACCAATCTATTACGCGTCGCGCGTCTCAAGCTCCTGGCGCGGGTACTCGGCATTCGCAGGCTCGACCTCGGGCGCGAGGGCGGCTACGCGTTGTTCGAGGAGCGGAACCAGGTCGATCCGCGGGCGATCATCCGGCTCGTGCAGCATCCGGATCGCGACTATCGACTCGACGGACCGCTCAAGCTGCGTATCTCCGTCGAAACCGAGGACGATGCCGAACGCTTCGAATTCGCGGAGTCATTCCTGCAAAGCCTGCGCGGTGGTGGTGATGGCGCGGCCAAGTCGCCGGGGGCCGACAAACCCGCGGCTCACCAGAAGCTCACCCGGGACCCTGGCGGCGGTAAACGCCGCTGACCGACCCGCTATACTTTGGGCCATGAATTCAAACGGCCGCTCGCGATTGCGTTCCCTGCTCACCACCGCCCTGTTCGCCGTCGTCGCGGTCACCACGACCCTTCCGGCCGCGCAGGCCCAGTCGACCACGCCCTCGGCGACCGTTTACACGGTCGAGATCATCGTGTTCCGTAACATGACCGGAGCCGGCGGCCCGGAGGACTGGACGGCCAAACCCATACCGCGCGGCCCCGATCAGCCCGATTCACCGGTCACCGGGCGCTTCGTCGCAGCGGTGCCGTCTTCGCAGTTCCAGCTCAACGACATCGCCGCGAAGTTGCGCGCGTCGGCTAACTATCAGCCCATCGCCCACTTCGCCTGGCAGCAGACCGCGAGCTCGTGGGGATCACGCGCGGGGTTCACGATCAACAAGCTCGCCGGCAACGTGCCGGGACTGTCGGGCATCATCTTCCTCGAGGCCGGCGCCTACCTGCACCTCGGGATGTCGCTCAACTACCAGACGTCCAATCCGCCCGCGGGCCTCGCGGCCACGCCCGGGACCGTGTTCACGCTCGCGGAGTCCCGCCGCGTGAAACGCTACGAGCGCAACTACTACGATCACCCCGCCTTCGGCGTCATTGCCTTGGTGACACCCGCGAACCGCGCGACAGGCGGCCGATAGGAAGACGGTGCCAGGCACGGAAATTCCGGGAGAAGCGGCG
>JAEZCR010000245.1 GCA_023433465.1 Pseudomonadota bacterium
CCACGTATTTGGCCGTCTCCGACCAGGACAGATCGATGAACACGTGCGCGAGCGCCGGATCGTCGAGCGCGCGGGCGATCATCCGCATCTGGTCGGCGACCGGCCGCACGATGCGGCCCACGCCGCAATGCGCCCAGATGATCTTCGTGCGCGGGTGGCGCCTGAACAGCGCGGAGAGTTGCTCGATGTCCCACGGCTCCTGGTCGGGCTTGGGAAACGGCATGTCGACGTCGTTGTGCAGGATCACTACGAGGCCGGCTTCGCCCGCGAAATCGAAGATGCGGTCGAGGGCGGGATTCGTGAGGCTCGCGGTGTCGCCGGCGATTTTCGAAGACACGAACTCCTTGTGGATCGTGAATTCGCCGATCCCCGAGAAGACGCCGGGAAACACCTTCAGCACGCGTTTGATGTGATCGGCCGCGTACATGTCGGCGGGATTGAATCCCGTGATCATCGGATCGAAGCGCGCGCGCTCCCCGGGCGGCAGCGACAGGTACGTCATCGCGATGTACGCGTCCGTGAACGAGTAGTAGTAGAGCGGCGAGTCGGTCTGCAGGTAGTAAGTCGGCGCGTAGTCGCCGGTGTTGCCGTACGACCAGGTCTGCTGCAGGGGGATGCCGAACAACGCGACGCGGCCCACCTTGTCGCCCATGATCTTCAGGAACTCGCGGATGTCGGTGCCTTCCTGGACGTAGTTGGTCAGGTGGAAGTGCGAGTCGTGAACGGCGTAGCCCCTGGAGAGGTTCGCGCCCTGCCCGAGCGCAGGCAGGGCCGCGGTCAAAATGAGGCAACAGGTGATGCGGTAGATAGCGTCCATCTCCACTTCCCGATTACGCAGCTCCTGCGTTCGGCGCCGGCGCCCTCGCGGGTGAGGGAGAAACCGCGGGCACCGGCGCCGATGCGGCGACTCGCGTCGAGTGACCGAGCGCGAACTCACCGCCGCAGGATTCGTTGATCGACACGTGAGGCATGTGCGTGGACGCTACGGCGCACGCTTAATGTCGGGTACTGCCTCAAAGGGAAGGCGCGGACCGCATCCGGCCAATCCCCACTTTTTACACCGGCACCCTTATCCCCACCCGTCTTACGGGTGGGTCAGAAGAAGAAGGAGGCGGCGACGGAAATCGTGTCGCCTTCCTGGCCAGTGACGTAGTAGCCGAAGGTGCTGCCCACCGGCGACTTGTTCACGCGGATGTACTGCAGGTTCAAGCGGTGGTTGCGCGAATTGAACGGGTAGTAGTTCATGCCGAGTATGTACTCGGAGCTGTCGTCGAACCCATTGCCCGAATCCCCGAAGATCTGCGAGGTGGCGCCGTAGATTTCGAGTTTCTTGGGTATCGCGAAAAACGCGCCCTGGACGTAGAAGCCCCAATCCTCGATTTCGTCCGTCGGCAGCGGGCCAGTCGCGATGAAGTCGTTCAGCCAGCGGTAGTAGAGTTCGGCCTGCAGGAAGACGCCCTTGTACTTCATGCCCATGTCCACCGCGAAGTCGCGGTAGTTGACCTGCGTCACCGTCACGCCGGGCGCGAGCGCGCCGGTCTCGAACACGTTGACGCCATCGGCAAGCTTGACCACCGTGTTGCCGGACGCGACGTCCGCGGCCGTGTATCGCTGCTCGGGACTGTCCGCATACGAGAATCCGAAGCGGGTCGCGAGCTCGTCGTGACCTTCCCAGTCGCCGTAACCGCCGCGCGGACCGAATTCGTGGGTCGTCGGCATCCACCACACCGATCCGCTGTAGGTGAAGTTGCGGTCGAGCTGGACGGCCGTGGTGCCGAGCGTGCTCGAGGTGTTGCCGATGGCCGCGCCGTACCACAGTCCCGGCGCGATCTCGCCGTTCGCGAAAACGCCCTGCGTGAAATAGGGCCGGAAGAATTCGTCGGCCATGACGCGGTCGTGGCCCAACCAGTAGGGATGCGAGCCCTGCATGGAGCGCGAGCCCATGTTGCCGAAGATTCCCGCGTACAGGTTGAACTTGCGGTCGAACTGGTAACCGACATTGGCGATGATCGCGTCCTGATCCGTCGTGTTGACCGTCCAGAAGGTGACCGTGTAACGGAACTTCGGATTGCCTAACCACCCGTCCAGCCACACGAGCACCCGGTGACTGTAGATGTCGTGGCGTCCGTCGACCGGCCGTTCCCGCCCGAGGTGGTCCGTGTACACCCCGTCGTCGTCCATCTGGTTCGTGTACCGCACCAAGCCATATCCGCTGATCGACATCTCGCCGTGCTCGGTCTTGCCGATCAGGAATCCTTCGCCCGGATCGAAGTAGCCATAGGTTTCGTTGTATGGCTCGGGCTCCTCGGGTCGGCTCATGGGGTCCGGCGCCGCCGCGGACGCTGCCGTGGCCGTCACCGCGGAGCCGGCGGAAACCGGTGCTGCCGCGGCGACCACGAATTCCGCGCCGCATCCGTCCTGCACCCAGACGCCTTTATCGTCATATCCCCAGTTGCGCCCCAGGAGGCAGGCGGCCGTTCCAGTCGAGCGCGACAGCAGGATGCCGGCCGACGTGTTCGCGGGACAGTGGCGCTTCTCGCCCTGCGTCGACGAGCAACTCAGCGACTCGGTCGCTGCGTGCGCGCGCGGCGCATGCACGGCGCACGTACACGCCAGCGTTGCCAGGAGCACTAAGCGTCGTGAACGGATCAGGTGATGCATCGCCGACCAACTCCGCGGCATGTTGGCGAAGCATCATTCCAAAGAGACCCCGCAATCACGTACTGCCCTTTGGTGCAGGATGCGCGAAATCAGCGGTATCCGACTCCGAGTACGTAGTCCCGCAGAAGCATTTCCTCGGTGGTGACTTCATCGAGGAGCGCCCTCACCAGGTCGCGCGCATGGAGGATTCCGCGCAACCGGCCGGACGCGTCGAGCACCGGCGCACATCGCAGCCCGCGCGAACAGAGGTCCTGCCAGACAGCCTGCAAGGCCTGCTCTTCGCGGCAGGAAACGAACTCACGCGTCATGAAGTCCTCGGCGCGGATCCTCATTGCGTCGCCGTTCGAATGGCTGAACGCCCTGACGAGATCCATGCGCGAGACGACGCCGAGCGCCACGCCGTTGCCGTCGCAAACCACCGCGAGCGGCGTGTTCGGGTTGGACAGGATCGCGGACGCCTCGCACAGCGACGAGCCGCGGCCCAGTATCGCGAGCCTGCGGCGCGCATCGTCCAGGATGTGCAGGACCAGGTTCACCCGCAGCATGCTCGGCGACAGCCGCGCGGATATCCATCGGACCAGCGGTCGATTCACCGCAGGTTCAGGGCCCCCGATGAGTCTCGCGGGCACCCTTACTGGCAGCCGCCCGTCAGAACCACTCCGAACTTTTCATGAGGGACTGGCGCTGGCGTACCTGCGCCGCATCCATGAGCATGCGCCCGGCCCATCGGTAGACGTTGTTCTCCTTCACCGTGCGGCGCATCGACTTCATGCGCAGCCGGCGTTCGTCGCGCGGCATGCGCATGGCGGCTTTCATCGCGGCGGCCGTCTCGGCGACGTCGAACGGATTCACGAGCAGCGCTTCGGGCAATTCGCGCGATGCGCCGGCGAACGTGCTCAGGATCAGCACACCGTCCTCGTCGTCGCGCGCGGCGACGAATTCCTTGGCCACGAGATTCATTCCGTCGTGCAGGCTGTTCACGACGCAGAAGTCCGCGGCGCGGAACAGTTCGAATACCTCGCGCGGCTCCTGGTGATGATCGATGAGCACGATCGGCTTCCAGGTCGCCGTCTCGAACCGCGCATTGATGCGCGCCACTTCACTCTGGGTCTGCTCCTGCAGCGCCTGGTAGGCCGGTAGTTTGCTGCGCGTGGGCGCGGCCACCTGCAGCAGCGTGATCCTGCCCCGATACGAACCGTTCTCCTCGAGCAGCGATTCGAGCGCGAGGAAGCGCTCGACGATGCCCTTGGTGAAATCCCAGCGTTCGACGCCGAGACCGACGGCGACGTCCGGCGCGATCCCGTGACGCTCGCGGACCGTCCGGCGCGAAGTCTCGACCTCGGGAAGCTGCGCGAGCCAGCGCGGCGGCCATTCGATCGAAATGGGATAGGAAACGACCCGGCACACGTGGCCGCGCAACGTGACCGTCATGTGTTCGTGATCGATCTGGCACTCCACGAAACGGTCGACGGTCGCGAGGAAATTCTGGCAGTGGTGGCGCGTGTGGAAGCCGAGGATGTCCGCGGCCAGCATGTGCTCGAGGATTTCCTCCTTCCAGGGGCACACGCCGAAGGTTTCCGCGTTCGGCCAGGGGATGTGCCAGAACAACGCGATGGTCGCGTTCGGCTTCCCGCGGCGCAGGAGTCGCGGCAGCAGCGCGAAATGGAAATCCTGCACGAGCACGACGGGATTCTTCGTCCGCGACTCGTCCGCCACGGCGTCGGCGAAGCGGGCATTCACGGCGCGGTACTGCTCCCAGTCGGAGCCGCGAAACGCGGGGCGGACATAGGCGAGATGGCACAACGGCCAGATGCCTTCGTTGGAGAACCCATAGTAGTAGCCCTCCTCCTCCGTCGGGCTCAACCACACGCGCCGCAGGGTGTAGTTAGGGTCGCCGGGGGGCACGCGCACGCGATCGTGGCCGTCGACCACCTCGCGGTCCGCCGAGCCGCTGCCGTGCGCGACCCACGTGCCCTCGCAGGCGCGCATGATCGGCTCCAGCGCGGTCACCATGCCGCTCGCCGGAACCTGCACGATCGGGCCGTCCGGACCCTTGTTGTGGATATAGGGCTCGCGATTCGAAACGGCGAACATCTCCGGCGAATCCAGGTGTTCACGCACCACTTGCTGCAGCGCCTGCGGAGTCCAGTTCTCGCGGAAATCGATCTCGAGTCGCTGCGTGGACTCGAGCTCGCGCATGGCGCTCCGCACCTGCCTGAGCACCGGCCACGACGCGGACCCCGATTCGGCGTCGTCCTGGAAACGCAGGCCGCGAATGTCGCCGACCAGCACACGTACCCAGCGTCGCACCAGCAGCCAGAACAACGTACCGACGAGCAGCGCCAGCCCGGTCGCCAATACGCCGGCCAGCGCGAAAACGTGATTGCGCGCCGTGGACTGGCGGCGATCGATGAAACTCAGATCGTGTATCAGCAGCGCGCGAAATGGTTCGCCGGCCTCAGTCGTGAACGAGAACGCGGATGCCTCCACCGATCCCGACTCCAGCTTCAGGATCTCGCTGCTCCCGGCCTCGATGTCCGCCGTCGACCCGCAACTGATCGTCGCGGGAGTGCGATCCGTCGCGTAGATGAGCGTCCCATCCGGCTTGCAGACGACGATCGCGAGCAGGCGCTCGTCCGTCGTGATGGCTGCCAGGTACTGGCGCATTTCTTCGATGTCGCCCTCACCCACGATGCGGCGCAGGGACGTCGCCATGGAATTGGCCACGAGTTGCGCGCGCAACGCGACGTCGCCGCGGAACCAGTCCCCGAGCAACCGATCGGCGTACGGCACGCCGACGTAGGCCAGCAGGCTCACGGCCACCAGCGTCGGGATGCCGAAACGGATGAGGATGGCGCGCATGCCTCAGGCCGGCGCGGGCGTCTTGAATCCGGTCATTGCTTCATTGTAAGCAACTATTGGTCAACGGACGGACTCCACTCGATCGATCCTGAACACGAAGGCGCCCGCGGCAGGCAACTCTCCGTCCTTCAGGTCGGGCGTCTGGATCACGAGGTCCGGCCCTTTCTGACGCCACGCGACCTGCGTGTGACTCGAACCCAGCAGCGACACACTCGCTCCCTTCGCCGCCCGCACGTCGCGCACCACGAGCGGACCGTCCGGATACCGGGGCAGGATCGCGTACAACCCATCGCCCTTGCGCGTGAACAGGATTTCCTTGCGCGCATCACCCGGCGCCGGGTTCAGCAACAGGCGCTCGACGTCGTACTTCGCGCGATAGTTAGTCGACGTGTCCAGCTCCTGTCTGCGCCCTTCGGACCACTGCGCGCCGTCGCGGAACGTGCGCGTGCCGTAGACGGCCTCGCCGTTGTGCTCGAGCCAGGCGCCCAGGTACGCGAGACGCTCCTCCATCACCACCGGGATCCGGCCGTCGGCGGTGGGCCCGATGTTGAGCAGCAGGTTGCCGCCGCGGCTCACGGTATCGAGCAGCGTGAGCAACAGCCGCTCGCCGGTCGCGTAGTCGTCGAGCGTTTCGTTGCGATTGAAGCCGTAGGAATGCCCGATGCCGCGGTTCTCCTCCCATGCGTGCGCCTCGCCCGGAAGGCCCGCGCCGTACTCCGTCGTGTAGTAACCCCCATGCCGGTGCCGGGTTTCTTTTCCCCACCGGTCGTTGACCACGACCTTCTGCGCCACGGGACTGTCGTTGTAGAGCCAGGCCAGCAACTCCGGCGCGCGCCATTGCTCCGAGGGTATGTCCCATTCACCGTCGGAAAAAATGATCGAGGGCGAGTAACGCGTCACGAGATCCTTGAACTGCGGAAACATGTGCTGCTCGACGTACTTGCCCCGATCCGCGAGCCACAGCGGGTTGAACCACTCGTACAGCGAAAAATAGAAGCCCATCTCGAGCCCCTGCTCGCGCACCGCGCGGGTCAGCTCGCCGACCAGGTCGCGCTTCGGCCCGATCGCCGTGGAGTTCCAGGGCCGCCCCCAGCCCGCATTCGCCTCGGCCGAGGGCCACAACGCGAATCCGTCGTGGTGCTTGGAAACCAGCACGACGTACCTGGCGCCGGAGCGTTCGAGGGTTCGCGCCCATTGGCGCGCGTCGAACATTTCGGCGCGGAACATCGGCGCGAAGGCGGGGTATTCGAAGTCGCGGCCATACACGCGGTCGTGAAACGCGTGCGTCTCGACGCGGATCTGCGCATCCCTCGACGCCGGATCGGGATTGCCCGGCTCGCCGATGCGCTCCCAGTACCACTCCGCGTATTCACCTTTCGACGCGAACGCGGGAACCGAATACACGCCCCAGTGGATGAATATCCCGAACTTCGCGTCACGCCACCATTGCGGCGTCGGCCGGCTGTCGATCGACTCCCAGTCCGGCGTGAAACGCTGCGCGCTGGCCGCGGACGCGGCGCACACCAGAAAAAGCAACACGAACTTGCGCATCGTCACACCCTCACTCGAGATGGAACACTTCGGTCATGGTCGACCACCACTCCTCCGCCGACGCGGTGGGCCATTTCTCCTGCATGGGTTCCATGAGCGCCCACCAGCGCTGCGTGGCGGGATCCGCGGCCATGGCGCGCATGTCCGCCGCGAAATCGTCACCGACGTACTCGAAGTACGCGAACAGGATGCCGTCGCGCAGGTAGATGGAGTAGTTGCGGATGTTCGAGCGCTTGATCTGCTCGAGCACCCCGGGCCAGACGGCAGCGTGATGTCGAACGTATTCGTCCCGATGTTCCGCCCTGAGCTTCAGCACCTGGCCGAATCGCTTCACTTCGTCTGTCTTACGCATCTGTGACCCGTGGATTCCGAAAGTATTGCAGCGCGGTATGCGCGAACTACCTGAGCTGTCGCATGACTGGATTCTCCACCACCGTGGTGGTGCGTGACATGCAAGTGAAGCGCGAGTGACATCGAACTGCAATCACTTCGCCCGACACTGGCCGCGATTGCAACGGGCACAAGTCAGGAGTTCGAGAAAATGAAAATGGTTCAAGGGTTCATCGGGTGCGGCATCGCCGTGTTGCTGGCCGGATGCGGCGCCGACGACATTTCGTCGCCGGGCGGCAGCGGCAACGTCACCATCAACAACAACACCACGCCTCCGCCCACCACGAATCCGCCGCCACCGACCAGCACATTGGTCACGCCGGCCACGGGCTGCCCGACGATTACGGATCCGGCCGGCCTGCACGATGCCGGCACCATCACCGGACCCACGGGTGAATACCGGGTCTGCGAACTGCCGAGCCGCTTCACGACGAGCACCACGCTCGAGAAGTTCGCGGGATTGCTCTATTCGATCAACGGTCGCGTCGATGTCGGCCTCGATCGCGGCGCCGCGCCGACCGCGGATGCTCCCGTCGTCCTCACCATCCGTCCCGGCGTGATCCTCTACGGAGCCACCGGCACCTCGTGGCTCGTGGTCAATCGCGGCAATCGCATCAGCGCGGTGGGCACGGCGACTTCGCCGATCGTGTTCACGAGCCGCGACAACGTGCTCGGACTCTCGAACGACGATTCGCAGGGCCAGTGGGGCGGCGTCGTCCTGCTGGGCCGCGCTCCAGTCACGGATTGCACGGTGGCGCCGTCGGCGACCCCCGGAACCGTCGATTGCGAACGCCAGACCGAAGGCGCGGTCGATCCGGCCTACTTCGGCGGCGCGACGGCCAACGACAACAGCGGCACGATCGATTACGTGCAGATCCGCTACTCCGGCTACGTGCTCTCGGGCAACAGCGAACTGCAGTCGCTCACGCTGGGCGGCGTCGGTTCCGGCACGACGATCGGCCACTTCCACACGCACAACAGTTCGGACGACGGCTTCGAGATCTTTGGCGGCCGCCCCGCGCTGCGTCACGTGGTGATCACCGGCGCGGACGACGACAACGTCGACGTCGACACGGGCTACCAGGGCACGATCCAGTACGTCATCGCCGTGCAGAAGAACTCGGGCAACGCGGACTCGATGATCGAGCAGGATTCCGCCAATGCGCTCGAGGACAACACGCCGCGCACGCACATGAAGCTCGCGAACTTCACCTTCGTGCATCGTAATCCCGCGACCGGCAACAACGCGGCGATGTTGTTCCGCGGCAAGTCCGACGCGACGCTGGTCAACGGCGTGGTCACGAGCCCGATGGCCTGCCTGCGCCTCAATGGCACGAACATCCTGACGGCCGACGCGCCCAACCAGAAGCTCGGACCGCCGGTGTTCCAGTCGGTGGTGATGCAGTGTGGCTGCGCCAGCGCGTTCGTCGGATCGGGCGGGGTCACCGCGCAGCAGGTCGCCGACGTGTTCAACGCGGGCTCCAACAACAGCTCCACGTTCACCTCGAGCCTCACGGGCGCGTTCATCAACGGCGCCAACGAGACGGCGGTGACGGCGACGAACCCGCAGACGCTGGACCCGGCCTTCGACGCGACCAGCTACGTGGGCGCCGTGAGCGGCGCGACCGACACCTGGTACGCGGGCTGGACCTGCAATTCCTCGACGGCCACCTTCGACACGACCAGCACGGCCTGCACCACGCTGCCGTCGCTTTGATCGACGGCAGTTCCGGGAGCAACCATGTCCAAGCCACTCATCTGGGAAACACTGCTCGTCACGACCGCCCTGACGGCGGGTCCTGCGATCGCGCAAGCGCCGCAGGACGCCGCCGAGGCGGACGTCTCGGGCGAAGAGGAAGTCGACGTCGCGATGCCGGGCATCACGGTGACCGGCATCCGCGAACGCAACGTGCAGAAGGCGACCAACGAGGTCATTTCGGTGCTCTCGACCGAAGACATCGCGCGCACGGGTGAAGGCGACATCGCGGGGGCCCTTTCGCGCGTTACCGGGCTCAGCGTCGTGGGCAACGGCTTCGTGTATGTCCGCGGGCTCGGCGATCGGTACTCGCTCGCGCTGCTCAACGGCTCGCCGTTGCCCAGCCCCGAGCCGATGAAACGCGCCGTGCCGCTCGACCTGTTTCCAACTAACGTGGTCGCCTCGTCGCTGGTGCAGAAGACGTATTCGCCCACCTTCACGGGCGAGTTCGGCGGTGGTGTCATCAACCTGACGACCGTCTCCTCTCCCAAGACGCCGTTCTTCACCGCAAGCATCGGCACCAGTGGTGACACCGAGACCACGCGCAATCTCGGCTACGACTACTACGGCGGCAAATACGACTGGACCGGATACGACCGCGGCAATCGCGACATTCCGCCCGCGCTCGCGGCTTTCTTCGCGAGCGGCGAGCAGATGAGCTCCGGAAACGTGGACACGGGCGCGATCGCCAGCGAGTTCGTCCGGCCCGATAACGCGCTGGTACAGCGCATCGACCACGTGCCCTACAACTTCTCGGCCAACGTCAGCGCCGGCGATGCCTGGTCGGTGGGCAACGACTCGCGTATCGGCCTGATCGGCACGCTGGGATTCAGCAACGACTGGCGCACGCGCGACATCCTCGAGCAGACACCGGGCAGCGCCGATCTTTCGGTCATCGACAAGGACTACCAGCGGGTCTCCACCGGCAACCGGGCGGTGACCAACGGCATGATCGGCCTGTCGTACGAGTTCGGCGCGGGCAGCAAGCTGCGCTGGACCAATCTCTACGTGCATGACACGCTCAAGCACACCAGCCTCGCGGCCGGCCTGCAGAACAACCAGCGGTCGGGCGCGGACTTCCAGGAGCAGAGCACCGGCTGGTACGAGCGCCAGTTGCTGGGCACGCAGTTCACCGGCGAGATCCACCTCGATCCCGTGACGCTCGGCGCGCGCGCGTCGTATTCGAAATCGAAACGCGATGCACCCTACGAGCTCGCGATCGGCTATCAGCGCAGCAACCAGGATGCGAGTCCCTACGGCGAGTACTTTCTCAACCGCCTGGACAATGGACAGACGGGTTACGCCACGGCGGCGTTTTCCTATCTCGACGAGAAGCTCAAGTCCGCGGGCGTGGACGTCGCGATGGAGTTCACGCCTTCGTTCAAGGCGACGGTCGGCTACGACTTCGCCGATACGCAGCGCGAATCCACCCGGCGCGAGTTCCAGATCGTCGCGCCGTCGACCTTCCCGAGCGGCGTCGCCATGCTGCGCCCGGACTATCTGCTCGGACCCGCGGTCATCGATGCCTTCGACATCGGGCTGGTCGAGACCACGGAGACCGATCCGGCGTTCGCCGCGCAACTGCGCACCCACGCGGGCTATCTGCAGCTGCAGGCCGCGCTCGGTGACTCGTTCGACCTCAGCATCGGCGCTCGCCATGAGCGCGCCGAACAGGACGTCGAGCCGCTGCCGGTGTTCGACACGCTGACCAACTCGGGCGCGTCGACGCACCTGGACAACGATTACCTCCTGCCCGCCGCGACGCTGACCTGGCGCGTGGGGGACGACATGCAGGTGCGCTTGAACGCGTCGCAGACCATCGCGCGGCCGCAATTCCGGGAACTCATGTTCCAGAGTTACTACGACCCGGAGTCCAACCGCCGGTATCGCGGCAATCCGCTGCTCGTCGACAGCGAGTTCGTCAACGCGGAGGCTCGCTTCGAGTGGTACTTCGCGCCCGAGGAGCGGGTGTCGGCCGCGGCCTTCTACAAGAAGATAGACCGTCCCATCGAGGCGTTCACCGGCTTCGATGACAACAACCCGGTCACGAGCTTCGCGAATGCGCCGGAAGCGACTTTGTACGGCGCCGAGCTCGAGCTGCAGAAGTACATCCCCCTCGACGAGGTGTTCAGTGGATCGTTCTTCGGTTCACGCCGCGCGGTCGTGATCGGCAACTACACCTTCACGGACTCGGAGATCGCGGTCGGCGCGGCCGATATGGTGTCCGTCTACGGCACCGCCATCCAGCCGGCCAGCAACTTCTTCCGCGATGGCAGCCAGCTCACCGGCCAGTCCAACCACCTCGTGAACCTGCAGCTCGGCCTGGAGCAGACCGGCACGCTCTCACAGCAGACGATCCTGCTGGCTTACGCCAGCGATCGCGTCACCAGCCGCGGCGCGGCGGGACTCCCGGACATCTATGAATCGCCGGGTCTGCGCGTCGACATCGTCATCCGGCAGGGCCTGACGTTTTTCCAGCAGGACATCGAAGCCAAGTTCGAGGCACGCAACATCTTCGGGCAGGGCTACGAGGAGTTCCAGGAGCGCGATGGCAACGTCGTGTACTACAACAAGTACGACATCGGAACGTCATTCGTGGCATCGATCACCATGAATTTCTGAAGCCGCAATCGAATCGGCGTGAGATATGCGAGTCGTAGCGCCGACTGTGCGGCGCCCGGCGGCAGGATGTCGCCGGGCGTCGCGTTTACGCTGAAGATCCATCGAGAATCGCGCTCCGCCCGTCGCGTCGCCGTGTAGCTGGCCGGCGTTGGCGGCGCGCACGAACGGGTGGAAAGTGCGTGCCTCGATCGCAGCCCCTCGGCGAACTGGCACCCGTCTTCTTCGTTGCGACGGGCGGAATCAGCCAGGCTAATCGGCCATCCAGAACCAGGTCGGATCGCGCCAGCTGATGGCGGCCACGATCTCACCATCGAGATCGACTTCGAACTCTCCTTCGAGGGGCTCTTCGAGCAGGCCGAGTCTGACTTCGCAGCCGGCGATCGACTGGATCTCGCGCACCCACTGGTGGTTGCACGCGAACCACGTCGGCCCGGTATCGGCGTTGTCCACCGTGGGCTCGACCGTGACGATCACGCCGAGCGCGCTGCCCTCGCGAATGGCCCAGAGGCGGCGGATCGCGGGATGCGTGTCGTACCAGTCGGCGAGCGCCTCGGACTCCGCGGTGACGTGCTTCGGCGCCGTCTTCGCCGGATCGATGTTGAGCTTCATGACCGCGCCTGCGCGCTGTACCAGGCGTCGAAGCGCGTCGCTCCGAGTCGCGGCTGCGAGCCCGGCAGCGGCACCAGCGATTCGTCCTCGAGTTCGGTGCCGAAGTATTGCGCGTGCACGTCGCCACGGACGGTGCGCGCGTCCTTCTTCGTATCGAGCAGATGGCGCACGAGATCGTCCATCCGGAATTTCTCGGGCCCCGCGATCTCGACCGTTCCATCGATCGGCGGACCGAGCGCGACCTCGGCAAGCGCCGCCACGACGTCGCTCGACAGTATCGGCTGCACGAACGCGACCGGCAGGCGGACGGTGTCGCCCTCGGTGGCGGAATCCGCGATGCGTCCCATGAATTCGAAGAACTGCGTGGAGCGCAGGATCGAATACGGGATCACACCGGTCTTGATCAGGTTTTCCTGCGCCACCTTGGCGCGCAGGTATCCGCTCAACGGCAGACGATCGGCTCCCACGATCGACAGCGCCACGTGGTGTTTCACCCCCGCGGCTTTTTCCGCGGCGAGGAGGTTGCGGGTCGACGTATCGAAGAAGTGCATCACCTTCGCGCCTTCGAACGAAGGTGAATTCGATACGTCAACGACCACCTGCGCGCCCGCGAGCGCTCCAGCGAGCCCTTCGCCCGTGATCGTGTCGACGCCCGAATCGGGCGACGCCGCGAGGACCTCGTGCCCGCGCTGGAGGAGCTGCTCGACGAGCCTCGACCCGATGAGTCCCGTTCCACCGATGACGACGACTTTCATCTGTTGCCTCCTTGGCGTGCGCGCGGCTAACTACATTGGGACTGGCGCCTCGCGCGAGGATGCGGAGCGATCCGGATGGGGCGTCGAGGATAAACCCATGTTGCGCGCGCCGGTATGACCGCAGGCGAAACCGGCGCCGTTGTTGCGTCGCGTGACGACGACTGCGCGCGATCGGAAGAGCGACGGGGTCGTTGACCTACGTGTCCGCGTACCGGAATACGATTGACTTCGCGAGCTCAGGTGGCGCGCAGACCGTGGCCGCCGACAGGCAGCGTCTGCACGAAGTTGCCGAAGCTCGCGATCAGCGGCTTCGCGCGCTCGATCGCCTGCTTCACCGCGGGCAGCGCAAGCGAAGCGCGGTGATGTTCCTGCGACGTCCACGCTTCGGTGATCCAGATCGAATCGGCATCCGCGGCGTCATGAGCCACGACATAACTCAGGCAGCCGGGCATTTCGCCGGAGCCTTCGAGAAGAATCGCGACGAGCTCATCCCGCTTCCCGGGCACCGCGACGATTTTTCCGATCAGTCCGAACATCGACACCTCCGGTGGATCCACGACGCGAGTAACGCACGAAGCGACAGTCAGCGCCAGTGTCCCGGCGACTGCGCTTCGGCGAGTGATTCGAGCGAATGGCGGGTGCATGTATCAGAGAAATTCTTGCAGGAATCTCGCCGCCGCATCGGAGATGCCTCCGATCTTGTTCGTGGCCTGCCGGTAAAACTTGAAGTTGAGCTCGGACTGCGGCTTGCCGTCCTTCCAATCGCGATACGACTTGAGTTCATCGCGACCGATGCGCCGGCTCGCGAGTCTCGTCCGGCGCACCTCGATGCTGACGCGCGGCGTCTGCCGCGCGAGGCCGCGTTTCAAGGGGACTGCCCGCACGGCGGTGACGACACCACGCGCGACGAGCCCGGACCCGCCTTCGTTTTCGCTGTCGAAGATGAAGATTTCGTCGCCGGCCGCGATGTTCTTGCCGCCGTACATCGTCTTCTGCGCCGTGAACTCGAAACGCGTCGCGCTTGGATCGCGGACGTGCGTCTTGATCAGATAGGAATGGGCCCGGTCACTCATCGCTCGATTCTCGACGATGCACCCCTTCCACGCCACGTGTGCCCGAATTCGGGACGGAAGAATCAAACCCTGGCTCGGATCACGGCATCTTCTTCGCCATGAGAAAGATATCTCCGGCCGTATTGTTAGCCTTGCTGGCGCCCCTCCTCGCGGGGGCTGAAGAAATCACCTTCGAAAGTCATGGAATCCGCCTGGCCGGTTCCGTCGTGCTACCGGACACGGGGGACATCCACGCAGCCATCGTCTTCGTGCACGGCTCCGGCAAACAATCCCGAAACATCGCCCTGGCCGAAAAGTTCGCCGCCGCCGGCGTCGCCGCGCTCGTTTACGACAAGCGCGGCGCAGGCCAATCGGGCGGTGTCTACGAAAGTGAGCAAAGCGTCAGCGGCATGAACATCTCGCTGCTGGCCGACGATGCGGCCGCGGCCGCGGATGCATTGGCCGGACGACCCGAACTGAAGGGCATCCCGATCGGCATCGCCGGCATCAGCCAGGCGGGCTGGATCGCGCCGCTCGCCGCCGAAAGAACTCCGGCCGTGAAATTCCTGGTGCTCTGGAGTGGACCCGTCTGCAAGGTGAGCGAGGAAGACATCTACAGCAAGCACACCGCCGACAAGGATCTCGCGAAGGTCCCGCCCTACCGTGAGGCACTGGAAGCACGAAAGACTCCATACGTCTGGCCGGACTTCCTCGGCCGCGACACCGATCCCGCCGACAGCCTCGCCAGACTCACTATTCCCGGCTTCTGGATCTTCGGCGGCAACGACGGCAGCGTGCCGGTCGACCTGTCGATCACGCGATTGCAGGCCTTGCAGCGCGCCGGCGCCGGCGCGCGGGAAGAGGTCCCGCG
>JAEZCR010000013.1 GCA_023433465.1 Pseudomonadota bacterium
GGCGGCCGAGTGTAGAGATTTGTGCAAGACTGTGTCCAGAAACCACTTCAAAGGAAGGTTCGATGCGATTGAAGATTCTCGCGACGCTGTTAGCCAGCGGCGCGGCGGCGAGCGCGGCGCAGTTTCCGCTCGTCGATACCGGCGCCCTGATGTTCGGCGACGTCGAAACCATCACAGCTCACGGCGAGGACACGCTTCCGGACCTGGCCCGCCGCTACGGGCTCGGCTACGAGGAAATCCTGCGCGCGAATCCTGGCGTCGACACCTGGCTGCCGGGCGAGGGCACGACCGTGGTCGTCCCCGGCCAGCGGCTGCTGCCCGCCGGACCGCGCGAAGGCATCGTGATCAATCTGCCCGAGCACCGGCTCTACTACTTCCTGCCGGCGAAAAAGGGCGAGATCCCGCAGGTCATCACCTTTCCCGTCAGCATCGGAAAGATGGACTGGGCGACACCGCTCGGCCAGACGAAGATCGTCGACAAGCGCAAGAACCCGACGTGGACGCCGCCCGAGTCCGTGCGCAAGGAACACGCGGAACGTGGCGATCCGCTTCCTCGGGTCGTGCCCGCGGGGCCGAACAATCCGCTCGGCCTGTACGCGATGCGCCTGAACATCTCCCCGGGCGCCTATCTGATCCACGGCACCAACAATCCGATCGCCGTCGGCATGGCCGTGACACACGGCTGCATCCGCATGTATCCCGAGGACATCGAGGCGCTTTTCCCGCTCGTGAAGGTCGGCACGCCGGTGTGGCTCATCAACCAGCCGGTGAAAGTCGCGCGCGTGGATGGACAGGTCTGGCTCGAAGTGCATCCGCCCATCGACGCGCAAGGCCAGCAGGCGGAGGTCGATCTCGAAGGCTTCTACGCGATGGCCAACGCGGCACTCGGCGAAACGCCCGCGGCGATCCACTGGGACTTCGTGCTCGACACCCTGCAGGCTGCTTCGGGATTGCCGCAGATGATCGGACTCGAGATGGATCCGGCGGATCTGCCGCTGGTGAATCCGGCGATTTCCGTGGAGGCTCCGCAGGAAACGCCCATCGAATCGGCGCCAGAACCACCGCCGCCGGCGTCGCAAGAGGGCGCACCCGCGGAATCGACCGAAGACAGTCCGCCCGCGCAGGCGGCGGAGCCCGGGGCCGCTTCGCCCTGACTACTTCGCCGCGACTGGCGCCAGCCGGTCTATCTCGGCGCGCACCTCGGCGGCACGCACCGCGTCGGCGCCGGGAAGTTTCTCCGCTTCGCCCAGGATTTCACGCAACGCCTCCGCGCCGCTGCGCACGGAATCGAGCGTCGCGGCTCGCGAGTTGACCATGGCGACCGCCGTGCGCGCGAAGTTGAAGGCCGACTCCATGACGACATCGGGACGCTCGGCCGTCATGCCCGCGCGCGCGCGCAACGCGTACACCGGGAGCGATGCATGGGTGATCGCGAGGCGATCGATCATCTGCACGGCTTCGTCTCCGAACCGCCGCTTCTGCTCGGGATTCGTGACGCGCGCGCGCCAGTTCGCGCGCAATTCCAGCGTCTCGCCATACCAGGGATACGTCCACGGCACGGTCGCGAGCTGTTCGTCGAGGGCCGCGACCTCCTGCCATTCGCCACGTGCCGCGAACCGCGCGGCGCGCAGGATGGTCGACGCGGGCTCGTTCAGCCCGGTGGCCACCGCGACCACTTCGGGCGCGGCGCGGCCCTGGGCGACGAGGCCGAACCAGCCCCGCAGGAATTCCATGCGCAGAAGATCGCTGTCCGGGTGCTCCTCGATGCTGATGCGCAACAGCTCGTTCGAGCGCACTTCCTGCCGCTTCATGCGGTAGTAAGACGCGCGCGCGTGCACGCCCTCGGGCGTATTGCCGAGGATGTTCGCGAGCCGGGCGACGCGATCCGCGAGGCTGGGATCGAGCAGGGCGAACACGGTGTTGCGCCGTACGATGTAAGGGAAGTTCAGCCGATCGCGCAGGGCGCCGAAGACGAACGAGTCCGGCCGCTGCAGCGGATCGAATGGCGCGAGCACGCGGCCACTCGTGTCGGCGTTCATGCCGCGTCCCATTTCGAACACGCTCGAGGTCGCGATGCGGTTCTCGTCGTCGGTGATGAGAGGACTGCCGGCGGCGAGCCGGCGGGCACCATCGGTTTCGAGCACCAGCGCCGCGACCAGATCTTCCACGTTGTTGATGCCGAAGCGCGCGTAGTGCAGCGGAGTCGCGCGCAGGGGCAGGCCCGTGCGGGCGACCTGCATCTCGAGATCGAGCGGTGCGGCGCTGGCGAGGAACACGACGGTATTCGGGTCCGGGTGATACACGCGTACTTCCGGGAAGACGTCGATCAGCGTCGCGGTCAGCGACCGCAGCAGCGCCTCGTCCATGAAGATCACGTTCATCCACTGAACGAACACGCCGTCCGGCGTGAGGTGGTCGCGCGCGAGCTGCATGAACTCCCGCGTGTACAGGTGCGACGCGCCCGCGGTCCACGGATGCGAGGGCTGCGAGACGATCGCGTCATAGCGCCGACTGGTCAGCCGCAACGCGCCGCGCGCGTCGTTCAGGATCATGTTGACGCGCGGATCGGCGAGTGGATCCCGCCGGCGTAATGCGCTCACCTGGCGGTTGGCGGTGATGACCTCGGGCTCGAGCTCGATGACGTCGATGTTCGCGACGCTGGGAGGCACGCCTTCGACCACGACGCCACCGCCGAATCCCACGATCAGCATGTCGCGGGCGTTCGGCCGTGCGATGACCGCGAGCGGCGAGAGCCAGTACTCGCCGCTGAAACGCGGCAGCATGCCCGGCGTGTCCATGAGCGCCTCGGGCAGGCCATTCGTCCGCAGCGCGAACCCGCCGTCCTGCGCGAGCAGCACGACACTCGCGCTGCGGCCCACGTCGTAATGCAGGATCCGGCCGCCGCCGACGTTGAGTGGCGAAGTCACGAGCAACCGCTCCGGCTTGTCCGGCATGAACAGCACCACGCCGCACGCGAGCACCGTCATCGCGATGGCGACGTTGCGCCTCACCGGCACGAGCGTCCACAACGCGAGCACGCCGAGCGCGGCGCTGAGCCAGACGGCCACGCGGATCGCGCCCTCGTAGCGCAGGACCGGGATCAGGACGAAGCCGGCCGCGAGCGAACCCACGATCGCGCCGACGGTGTTCCAGGAGTACACGCGCGCGCTCGCCGGCGCCGCGTCGTCGATGTCGCGCGCGAGAACGCGGACCGCGAGCGGATACGTCATGCCGATCGCGAACGTCATCGGCAGCAGCAGCAAACCCGAGAACAACGTGTTGAGCGGCACGGAAACCGACAGGATCGATTGCCGGTTGCTCATCAGCCCGCCCGTGTCCGGCAGCAGGCGCTCCAGGAGTAGATAGGAGACGGCGGCCGCGACGGCCGCGAAGATCAATGCTCCGGCGAGCACGACCGCCGCGCGTTCGCGGTTCTTCGCGAGCGCCGCGCCGACACCGCCACCGAGCGCGATGCCCGTGAGGAAGCTCGCCACCATCACGCCGAAGGCGTAGATGCTGCTCCCCACGACGTGCGCGAGCATGCGGGTCCACAGCACTTCCTGGTAGAACGCGACGGCGCCGGCCAGCAGCATCAGCGGCAGCACCCAGGCCGGGCCCGGGAACTGCCGCAACGAATGGCGGGCCGCCGGCTTCGGAATCACTTTCGGGGCGTCGGCCGAGTATCCCTTCGGCGGCGCCATCGAGGGCGTGCGCTGCGCGAGCGCCCAGGCGAGCAGGAACACCGCGACATTCAACGCGGCGCCGACCTTGATGGAGCCCGAAAGACCGAACTCCGGCAGCAGCACGAACGCGGTGAGCAACGCGCCGAGCACCGCGCCGGCGGTGTTCATCGCGTAGAGCAGGCCGATGCGCCGCCCGATCTGGTTTTCCTCGGCAACCGCGTAACGCGCCAGCATCGGAAGCGTGGCGCCCATGAGCGTAGTCGGCAGGGCGAGCGCGACGAAGGCGCTGAGAAGATAGAAGAGCGTGGTCCCGGCCTCGTCGCTCGAGGGTGGCGCGGGCTGATCGCCGAACATCGCCTGCAGCGCGACGTCCGCGAGCTTCAGCAGCATCGGCACCGCGAAGATCGCGCTGGCCGCGATGCCGACTTCGAGCACGGCGTACGTCAGCACAGGGCGGGTGACGCGCGGCAGGAACTTCTCCGCGAGCAGCGCGCCGAGCGCAAGCCCGCCCATGTACGCGGCCAGCACCGTGGCGACCGCCAGTTCCGACGTCCCGAACACGATGGCGAACTGGCGGGTCCACGCCGTTTGATAGACCAGCGCCGCGACACCGCTCAGGACGAAACATGCGCACAGCAACGCGAGCGTGGGAGTGGAGACCGCGAGCTGCGTCCGATTGACAGTTGCGGAGGTTACCGACATGGTCGCGCAGTGTACGGAGGGCGGAGTTTCCGTGGCAGTCTTTCGCGCCAATGGTGTCGTCACGCTAACCACCGATTTCGGCTGGCGCGAGCCGTTCGTGGGGATCATGAAAGGCGTCATGCTGGCGCGCTCGCCGAACCTGAAGTTCGTCGACATGGCTCACGAAGTCAGCGCGTTCCAACCCATCGAAGCCGGGTTCTGGATGTCGCGCGCGCTGCGTTACTTCCCGGCGGGAACCTTGCACGTCGCCGTGGTGGATCCGGGCGTCGGAACGCCGCGCGATCTCATCATCGCGCTCGCCGCGGAGCAGGCGCTGCTCGCGCCCGATAACGGCTTGCTCGCGCCGTTGGCCGCGCGCGGCCGCGTCGACACGCTGATCCGAGTCAATCCGGCGCGGCTCGTGCAATACGGCGTCACGGACATCAGCGCCACGTTTCACGGGCGCGATGTGTTCGCGCCGCTTGCTGCCGAATTGGCCGCCGGCCGTTGCCATCCGGCGGAGCTCGGAGACGTGGTCCCGGCGCTCAACACCGAGGGCTGGCCCGCGGTAACCGCGCGCGTGGATGGCGGGCTGGCGGGGCTGATCGTCGCCGTCGATCGCTTCGGCAACCTGATCTCGAACATCGAGGCAGCCGCCGTCACGGCACTGACCGACCCGGTCGTTTACATCGCGGGCCTGCGCCTGCCCCTGCGCCGGACCTATGGGGAGGCGGAGAAGGGCGATTACCTGGGGCTCATCAATTCCTTCGAAGTCCTCGAAGTGGCGCGGGCCCGGGGCAGCGCCGCCCAGGGCCTCAGCCTGGGCGTCGGGGCCCCGATTTCGGTGGTTCCGGGCTGTCTTCCCGCACAATTCCGGCGCAGTTGAAAAGGGGCGCGGATCTGATATAGTTCGCAGCCTCCTTGCGTGCCCTGATGGGCCGCAACTCACTGTTTCAGAAAGTGTTTTTGTAGAAAAAACGATGTCCGAACGGGATAACGAAAGCTTCGATCTAGACGAAGAGTTCCTCTCCGAGGCCGAAGACAACACGGACTACGACCGCATGATGGACAAGGTCGAGCGTCGTGTTCGTCCCCAACCCGGCGCGCCCAAACGTGGCAAAGCCGCGTGGAGCCGGCTGGAAGAAGTCCTCGCGGATCGTCGTCTCGAGAAAGATCTCAAGGACACTTTCGAAGACGAGCAGTAACGCTCGTTTCCTTTTCTCAGTGAGTGGTCGCGGCGATCCGCGACGAAGGTTTTTCGCATGTCCGCGCGTTCCGCATCGGGCTGGGTGGTCGTCAAGTTCGGCGGCACCAGCGTTTCCTCGCTCGCCAACTGGCGCAACATCGCATTGGTCGTCAAGCGCCGCCTCGAATCGGGTGCCAAGGTGCTCGTCGTGCATTCGGCGGTCACCAAGATCACCGACATGCTGGAGAAGCTGCTGGTGGCCGCGGAGGGTGGCAAACCCGACGAGGCGCTCAAGGCCATCGAGGACCGGCACGTCCAGCTGACTACCGAGCTAGGCGTCGGCGTCAGCCCGCAGCTCCAGGGTTATTTCGACGAGCTGCGCCAGATGGCGAACGGCATCGCGCTGGTGCGCGAGTTGTCGGACAGGACGCGTGCGCGCGTCATGTCCAATGGCGAGCTCATGGCGACCGAGATCGGCTCGCGATTCCTCAAGTCGCAGGGCATCGACGCCACATGGATGGACGCGCGCGACATGCTGCTCGCCGAAGATCGCGGCGCCTCGGCGAAGGCCTCGGTGCTCTCGGCCACGTGTTCGTTCGCGCCGGACGCGGTGCTCGAGCAGAAGCTCGACTCGTCGACGCCCGTCGTCATCACGCAGGGATTCATCGCGCGCGATTCCGAGGGCAACACGTGCCTGCTCGGCCGCGGCGGTTCGGACACTTCGGCAGCCTATCTCGGGGCCAAGATCCGCGCGCAGCAGATCGAGATCTGGACCGACGTGCCCGGCATGTTCAGCGCGAACCCGCGCGCCACGCCGAGCGCGCGCCTGATCCGCGCGCTGCATTACGACGAAGCGCAGGAGATCGCGACCAGCGGCGCGAAGGTGCTGCATCCGCGCTGCCTGTTGCCGGCGCGGCAGTACCAGATTCCTTTATATGTCTACGCGACGCAGACGCCGGACCTCGAAGGCACGCTGATCACGGGCGATGTCCCGGGCGGCGCGGGCCAGGTGAAGGCGGTCTGCAATCGCAAGGGCATCACGCTGATCTCGCTCGACAGCCCGGGCATGTGGCACCAGGTGGGATTCCTCGCGGACGTGTTCGCGGTGTTCAAGGAGCACGGCATGTCGGTGGATCTCGTCTCGACCTCGGAGACGAACGTGACCGTCTCGCTCGATCCAGCGGCGAATACGCTCGATGGAGAATTGCTGGCCAAGCTGCAGCGGGATCTCTCGAAGCTCTCCGGTGTGCGCGTCATCGGCCCCTGCGCGAGCGTCTCACTCGTCGGGCGCAACATCCGCGCCATCCTGCACAAGCTGGGCGATGCGTTCGAACTGTTCGAAGAGCAGAAGGTGTACCTCGTCAGTCAGGCGGCCAACGACCTCAACTTCACGTTCGTGGTCGACGAGAACCAGTGCGATCGCCTCGTCGAGCAGCTGCATGACTTGCTGATCCGCCCGGAGGCCAACGATCCGTCGATGGGTCCGACGTGGGAGAAGCTGTTCGCGAAGCCCGAGGAAGTCGCCGCGCGCGCCGAGCCCTGGTGGGCCGCGCGCCGTCACGACCTGATCGGCGCGCTGGCGACGCGCGACAGCGCGTACGTGTACGACCTCGCGCAGGTGGACTCGGCCGCGCAATCCTTGACGTCCATCGGTTCGATCGGCCGCGCGTTGTACGCGCTCAAGGCGAATCCGCATCCCGAGATCCTGCGCACCGTGGCTGCGCGCGGCATCGGGTTCGATTGCGTGTCGCTGGCCGAGATCGAACACGTGTTCGAGAGCGTGCCGGGCATCGCGCCGGATCGCATCCTGTTCACGCCGAATTTCGCGCCGCGCGACGAATACGAACGCGCGCTCGCGCTCGGCGTGCACGTCACGATCGACAACCTGTTCGTGCTCCAGCACTGGCTCGACGTGTTCCGCGGCAACGACGTGTTCCTGCGCATCGACACCGGCATCGGCCGCGGTCATCACCACCACGTGAAGACGGCGGGCGCCCAGTCGAAGTTCGGCATTCCCGCCGAGGAGCTCGACGAAGTCGCGCGGCTCGCGGCTTCCGCGGACGTCGCGATCGTCGGCCTGCATGCGCATTCGGGCAGCGGCGTGTTCGACGTGGCGAACTGGAGCCAGGTCGGCTCGACGCTCGCCGCGCTCACGAAGCGCTTCCCGGATGTGAAGACCATCGACGTGGGCGGCGGTCTCGGCGTGCCCGATCGAATCGAAGGCCGCGTGATTGACATCTCGAAGCTCGATGCAGCACTGGCGCAGGTGAAGGCGGAGGTTCCGGGCGTCACCTTGTGGCTCGAGCCCGGCCGCTATCTCGTCGCGAGCGCGGGCGTATTGCTCGCGCGGGTCACGCAGACCAAGACCAAGAGCGGCATCCGTTACGTTGGCGTGGCCACAGGCATGAACTCGCTTATCCGTCCGGCGTTGTACGGCGCGCATCACGAGATCGTGAACCTGACGCGATACGGCGACCCGGCGAACATCGCGGCGAACGTCGTGGGACCGATCTGCGAGAGCTCGGACTTTCTCGGACGTGATCGGCTGCTGCCGGAATGCGCATCGGGCGACGTGCTGCTGATCGCGACCGCGGGTGCCTACGGTCACGCGATGGCCTCGCGCTACAACCTGCGCGAGCCGGCGGAAGAGCTGACGATCTGATCGCGCTTCAAGGGGATTGGGCCAACGGCGGCCGACGGTCATTGGCCTGGGTTTCGCGAAGTCTGTGTTGCGCGATTTGTATCTCGAGCTGCCGAGCCCGCATCGCCCGGAATGCCGCCAATTGCTGTTGCGAAAGAATCGAGGCGGCCTCCGCCGCCGCGCGTTTGTCGGCGGCCGCCATGCGTTCGATGTAGTGCCGTGCGAATTGCGCGCTGGCGGTCTGACGATCGCCTTCTGCAGCGAGTGAGTCGCGGTAATCGTGCATTTCCTTCTGGAACTGTGTCCGCAACGTATGGAGCGTGCTGACCAGAGGTTCAACCTGATCGTCGCGCAGCGGTTCGCTGCCGTCCGAGAGGTTATCGCGCAATCGGCGCACTTCCGAGCGGCTCGACTGGCTGGCGATGAATTCAGTCCATCGCGCGGCCTTGGCATCCCCCATCAAAGCCCGCAGTTCGGCTTCCTCCTTGCGTTGTTTTTCTTCGATCTCCCGCAGGCGCTCCAGCTCTTCCTGCGCATTTCGAGGGTTCGGTCGGCTCGCCCAGTCGAGCGAGCGCTCGACCATGGTCTCGATGACCCTGTCTGCCTGTTCGGGCGTGATGCCGACTACCTGGATGCCTTCATCGCGAAGCCGGGACAGCTCGCGCCGGTGTTGCGCCTTGCGCCCCTCGCGATATTCCGGAATGGCGAGCATGCGGCGCTCGAACGCCATGGCATCTTCCGTTGGGTCGGCGACCTTTGAACCACTGGGCGTGGGTGCGGGCGCGGCTGCGGTTGCAATGGTCTGGGCGGGTGCCGGCGTGTCCTGCGACTGGATCCGGGAGACGCTCGATGAATCTGTCTTGACGGCGGGCGGTGAGCTGTTCCGAGCGACCACCGCTTCGAGCATGGCCACGCGACGTTGCAGCGTATCGGCGCGATCCCGGTGGTCGTTTCGATCGCGCCAGAGATACGTCGTGGCTGATGCCAGACCGATCAGCATCAGGATTCCAATCGTCCTGTGCTTGCTCATCGCATTCATCAGCGGCCCTCGCGGCAGCGGCTGAGGTGCGGCAGTCTACGCCTCAGCGATGTCGCGACTCCAGCGCGCGGACGACGTCCGTAAGCGCGATTCCGCGAGCACGCAGCAACACGAGTAGGTGGAAGAGCAGGTCGGCCGACTCCTCGACTACCTTGTCGTTGGTTTCACCCACGCCGGCCAGGGCCGTTTCAACGCCTTCCTCCCCGACCTTTTGTGCGATGCGCTTGACGCCCTTGTCGAGCAGTCTGGCGGTGTAACTCGCTTCCGGCTTCTCGGACGCGCGTTGCGCGATCACGGCTTCGAGCTTCGCGAGGAACGCGATCCCGGTGGCCGCGCTGCGCGGCTCGTTGCCGAAGCAGGTGACGGTGCCGTTGTGGCAGGCGGGTCCGCGCGGGCGGGCGGTCACGAGCAAGGTGTCGCTGTCGCAATCGAGCGCGACGTCGACGACGTCGAGCGTGTGTCCGGTGGTTTCGCCTTTCTCCCACAACCGCTGCTTGCTGCGGCTGAAGAACACCGCGCGCTTGCGCGCGAGGGTCTGCTCGAGTGCCTCGCGATTCATGTACGCGAGCATGAGCACGGCGCCCGTGTCGGCGTCCTGCACGATGGCGGGGACGAGGCCATCGGTCTTCGCGAAATCGACCTTCGAGATGTCGATGCTCACAACCGCACCTCGATGCCGGCCGCGGCGAGCGTGGTCTTGAGATCGGGGATGGCGATGGCTCCGGAATGGAACACGCTCGCGGCCAGCGCCGCGTCGACCTTCGCCTGCTCGAAGACCGCGGTGAAGTGCTCGGGGGCGCCGGCGCCGCCGGAGGCCACGAGCGGCACGTCGCACACCTCGCGCACGGCCTGGAGCTGCGCCACGTCGTAGCCGCGACGCACGCCGTCACTGGTCATGCAGTTGAGCACGATCTCGCCGGCGCCGCGCTCCTGAACTTCCTTGACCCACGACAACGTGTCGCGGCCGGTGTTACGCGAGCGGTTCGGATCGCCCGTGAACTGGAACACCTTGTAGCCATCCTTGAGGTTCGCGCTGTCGATGCCGATCACGACGCATTGCGAGCCGAAGCGCGCCGCGAGCTCTTCGATGAGATCCGGATTCGTGATGGCGGGCGAGTTGATCGAGATCTTCTCGGCGCCTTCGTTGAGCACGGCCTCGGCGTCTTCGACGGAGCGGATGCCGCCCGCCACGCAGAACGGGATGTCGAGCACCTGCGCGACGCGGCGCACCCAGGTGCGGTCCACGCTGCGGCCTTCCGGGCTCGCCGTGATGTCGTAGAACACGACCTCGTCGGCTCCTTCGTTCCGGTAGCGTTCCGCGAGCGCGAGGATGTCGCCCACGATCTGGTGATCGCGGAAACGGATTCCCTTGACGACCTGGCCGTCGCGGACGTCCAGGCAGGGGATTATGCGTTTGGCAAGAATGGCGCTAACTCCGATGGTTTGATCAGTTCTTCCAGCAATGCCTTGCCGCTGATCGCGGCGGC
>JAEZCR010000031.1 GCA_023433465.1 Pseudomonadota bacterium
ACAGCTCCTTGAACTTCTTCGCGTCCTCGGTGCCGTGTTCGAACTCGATGCCGGCGTAGATGTCCTCGGTGTTCTCGCGGAAGATGACCATGTCGACCTTCTCGGGCGCCTTGACGGGCGAGGGCACTCCCTTGAACCAGCGCACGGGGCGCAGGCAGACGTACAGGTCTAACAACTGGCGCAGCGCCACGTTCAGCGAACGGATGCCGCCGCCCACCGGCGTGGTCAGCGGGCCCTTGATGGACACCAGGTACTCGCGGCAGGCCTCGACGGTCTCGTCCGGCAGCCAGCTCTTGAACAGGTTGAACGACTTCTCGCCCGCGTAGATCTCGAGCCAGTGGATCTTGCGCTTGCCGCCGTAGGCCTTCTGCACCGCCGCGTCCATGACGCGCACGCTGGCGCGCCAGATGTCCGGACCCGTGCCGTCGCCTTCGATGAAGGGAATGATCGGCTGATCGGGAACGCTGAGCTTGCCGTTCTGGATCGAAATCTTCGCGCCGCCGGCCGGCGGAGACACCTTGGGACTCGTCGGAGTTGCCATCGTTGTTTCTTTGGATTGCCAGGGGAATCTGAAGGGGCCGCGATGCTAACACAGCGCCGGAAACCCTTGATTCATTGGCTACAATGTCGGCCACAAATGTCGCAAACCCACGATTCCAAACCCGCGGCGGACGGCTTTTCGATGCCCGCCGAATACGCGCCGCACGCCGGCTGCTGGATGCTCTGGCCCGAGCGGCAGGACAACTGGCGCGCGGGCGCGCTGCCGGCCCAGGAGGCTTTCGCGCAGGTCGCGGCCGCCATCGCGCGTTTCGAGCCTGTGACGGTCGGCGTCTCCGCGGACCACTACGAATTCGCGCGCGCCCAGCTCGCGCCACACGTGCGCGTGCTCGAGATCGCGCACGACGACGCCTGGATGCGCGACGTCGGGCCGACGTTCGTGACCAACGGCAAGGGTGTCCGGCGCGGCGTCGACTGGCAGTTCAACGCCTGGGGCGGGCTCAACGGCGGCCTGTATTTCCCGTGGGACCAGGACGACCTCGTCGCGCGCAAGGTGCTCGAGATCGAAGGTTGCGACCGCTATCGCGCGCCGATCATCAACGAAGGCGGCGCGATCCACGTCGACGGGGCGGGGACCGCGCTGGTCACCGAACAATGTTTGTTGAATCCGAATCGCAATCCCGGGCTCTCGCGCGGCGAGATCGAACAGTGCCTGAAGGATTACCTGGGTGTGCGCACGGTGATCTGGCTCGGCCAGGGCGTCGTTGACGATGAAACCGACGGCCACGTCGACAACCTGGCGTGCTTCGTGAAACCCGGCGTCGTCGCGCTCACCTGGACCGACGACGAGAGCGATCCCCAGTACGAAGTGTCCGCCGACGCGCTCGAACGGCTCGAGTCCGCGCGCGACGCGCGCAGGCGCGAGATCGAGGTCATCAAGCTGCCGATGCCCGGGCCGCTCGAACGCACGAAGGAAGAAGCGGGCGGCGTGCTGCTGCGCGACCACACGCACGCGCGACTCGTCGGCCAGCGTCTCGCGGCGAGTTACGTCAATTTCTACATCGCGAACAAGGGCATCGTCATGCCCCTGCTCGACGCGAAGACCGATCGCGCCGCGGCCGCGCGACTCAAACGTGCTTTTCCCGGCCGCCAGGTCGTGGGTGTGCCCGCGCGCGAGATCCTGTTAGGCGGCGGCAACATTCACTGCATCACCCAGCAGGTGCCTCGGTAACGGGCGTCGCCTGTCGCGACGCGGCAGGAACGCTCGAATCCGCGTGATCATCGGCCGCGACGTCCGCGGCGCGCGTTGTAAAGATTTTCCTGCCATTGACACGCGCCGCGCCGACAGGCAGGCGACACGTTTCGTGGTACGCCTCCTAACTTCGATCCTAAGGCGCGAGAGTTGCGAGGGCCGACGCGAGATTGATAGGCGCGCGCCGCGTGTAGCTGTCGGCATCCGGCGACGTTTGGCTAAAACCCCGGTATTGTTTGTTAGACTACGGTCCGCGAATTTCCCACCCACCGTATCGAGAGGACTCCGAATGGCAGCCAGTAAAAAAGGTGCTCGTCACATGCGCGAATGGTCGGAGGGCGACATGAAGAAACTGCGCCAGTTCGCCAAGGCGCGGGTGTCGGCGCGCGTCGCGGCGCAGAAGCTGGGTCGCTCGCCGGGTGCGGTTCGCTACAAGGCCATGATGGAAGGCGTCTCGTTCCGCTCCATCAACCGCAGAAAATAGAATCCGCCGCGGGGCGGCAGAATGCCGCCCCGCAGAAACGTTCAGTTGCGGCAGAATGCCGCCCCGCAGAAACGTTCAGTTGCGGCAGAACGCCGCCCCGCAGATACACGCAACCGCGGCCTCGATCAGCCGCCCCGCAGCTCCTTTTCAGCCTCGTCCAGCCATTCCTTTTGCGCCTTGCGATAGTGCGCGGGCGCGAACCGGGCGCGATCCAGAAGACTTTCGAGAATTTCCCGCGCCTGCGGCGCCTTACCGGCCCGCTTCAGCAACTTCGCGTAACGCACGCCGGCCTCGGCGCCCGCGTAATAATCGGCCAGCGTCGCGTATTCGGACAGCGCCTTGTCCACGTCACCCTCGCCCTCGAGCGAACGCGCGTAGAGCAGATGACCATCCGGTGACTTGAAGTCGGGGTTCTTCTGGATCAGTTCGTCGAGCGTCTTGCGCGCCCCCGCCGGATCGTCCGCGGCGAACTGCGCGCGCGCGTATCCCAACAGCAGCTTGGGATCGTCGGCGAATACGCCTGTAAGACTGTTCTGATAGATAGGCAGGGCTTCCGCCGCCCTGCCGAGCCGCACGAGTTCCTCGGCGTAGCGCTGGCGCGCGCCCACGGTGCCCGCGACTTTCATCTCGTTTTCGAGTCGCCGCAGGTCACCCTCCGGATCGAGCGTCGTGCGCAGGCCGCGCATGGCGCGGCGGCTGGTTCGCGAGCGCAGCAGGTCCGGAATGATTTCCACGCCCGTGTAAAGCAACGCGCCGACGAACGGCAGCGACGTCATCAGGATCACCAGCACGTAGACCCAGATCGTGTTACGGCCGGTCTTGATGCAATGGACGATGAGCCCGAGCGAGATGAGTCCGGAAATGATGTAAAGCGCGAATGCCATCCAGCGGACGCTCCGTCAGTGATGCACGAATTGCGCGGAGAGGAACAACGCGCGGCCACGTGCCGGGAAGTAGCGGTAATTGCCGAACGCGTAGTCCGCGCGATCCGCGAAAGCCTGGTCGAACACATTGTCGATGCGCAGCGCCAGCTGGAAATCCCCGGGCGCAGCCCAGCCGACGCGCAGGTTGGTCACGTCGTGACCGGAGTAGCGCGCGGTATTCGCCGCATCGAGAAAGTAGGAGTCCACGTAATAGGTAGTCGCCCCGAGCGCCCATTGTCCGTCAGTGCCCAGCGGCAACTCGAGATCGATTGAATGCAGGTTGCGCGGGGCGGTATCCACCTCGTTGCCCGCGACGATCGTTTCGCCGCCTTCGATGGCCCGGGAGAACGTGTACTCGTGTTTCGCCACGGTTCCGGCCAGCGTGGCGCGCAGGTTCGTGCCGCCGAGGCGGGGGCGTATCTGGAACTGGTACTCGAAACCGCGATGTCGCGTCGAGCCGTTGCCGACGTTGAATCCATTCGTCTCCCGCAGGATCACGTTGTCCTTGTTCATCGCGAACAACGCGAGGTCGAAGGAGATCAGTGCGTCGCGGAATTTCCAGCCGAGCTCCACCGAGTCGAGCTGTTCGCTGTCGAGGTCGGCTTCGACCTGCTGGCGCTGCAGGCGATAGAGCTCCGTCATTTCCGGCGGACGGAAGCCGGTGGAACCATTGAGATAAACGAGATTGCCCGCGTCGGGCTGCCAGGCGAGGGTGATGCGCGGCGCGAGGTTGTCGAACGTATCGCCGCGGTCCGGCGGACGCGAATACAGGCAGCCGGCGCCCGGGCAGGGTACGCCGTTCTCCGCGGTGTTCCCGTCGATCATCCGGTTGTCGTAATCGTAGTTAGTCCGGTCCGCGCGCAGCGCCGCCGTGGCGGTGAACTGGTCCGTGAACCTGAACTCCACGGAGGCGGTCGCGCCGAGCGTCCATGATTCGACCACGTAGTCGTAGTGGTAGCCCGCGGGCCGGATCGCGTTCGCGGCCGGCGCGCCGTCCGTCGCGGGGCCGGACTGGAATTCAGTCAGCTCCGAGGAGGCGCTCTCCGCGTCGAGCGCCACGCGCGCGGTGAGCTTCTCGAACGGGAAACTCGCCGAGCCGGAAAGAAACCAGCTGGTCTGCGCATTGTGTTCGAGCGGCTTGCCGATCAGGAAGTGCTGCAGGAAGTCCATGCGCGAGCGGCGATAGAGCGCGGCGACGGAGAAATCGCCGTCGTCGCCAAGAACGTCCTGCGCATCCCAAAACACCGCCACGCGTGCGCTCGACGCGTCGCGAAAGGCTTCCGGGTTGGGATTCGATTTGGCAATGTCCTCGTCGCGATAACTTTCGAACCCCTGGATGAATCCCGCTGTTTCCTGGTTGAGCACGGTGCCGGATGCGCGCACGCGCAGCTCGCCCGGACCCAGCGGCGTGTCGGCAAGCAGGTTGAGCTTGGCCTCGTCGACGCCCGAGGCGTCGCGCCAGCCGGGCGCGCGGGTCCACGTGCCGTAGGCGGCGAGACCCCGGTTCGCGGCTTCGTCGCCCGCCGACGTCGCGAACGTCAGCCGGCGGAACGAATCCGATCCCAGCTCCGCGCCGAGGGAAAGCGCCGGCACCTCGAATGAACGCGGCGTGAGTACGTTGACGATGCCATGCACGGCGCTCGCGCCGAACAACGCCGAGCCCGGTCCGCGCAGCACCTCGATCACCGAAGCCTGCTCGTAGTTGAGCTCGAACATCTCGTTGAGATTGCAGAAGCCGACGGGGCGGATCGGGAGGCTGTCCTCGGCCATCAGGAACGCGCCGCAGGCGCCCGCGCCCGTCAGCACCGGCGAACGGATGGCGCCGAGGCTTTCCGCGCCGCTGCCGCGCTGGACGTACACGCCGGGACTGGTGTTGAGCACCTCGGACTGGTGTTTCGGCGAGATGGCCGCGATGGTCTGCTCGTCGATGCGCGCGACGCTCGCGGGCGTGCGCGCGCCGGAACGCGCATCGCGCATGCCGGTGACGACGATGTCGGTCGGGCCCGCTTCCTCCTGGCCGAGCGCCGCGAGCGGCAGCAGCGCCGCGAGGGAAAAAAGAATACGCATGATTTGGTGGCCGATTATCGCCGTGAACGTCTATCCTTGCTAAGGGATTCTCTGGCGCAGGAGAGTATCCCGCCGCCGCTGATGAACCATAAATCGATCAAGACCACATTCATCGTCGCATTGCTGTCGGGACTCTCCGGCTTCTCGTGGGCCCAGGAGACGCCGCGTGTCGGACTCGTGCTCTCGGGCGGCGGCGCGCGCGGCGCCGCGCACATCGGCGTGCTCAAGGTGCTCGAGGCGAACCGCATTCCGGTGCATGCGATCGCGGGCACGAGCATGGGCGCCGTCGTCGGCGGCCTTTTCGCGTCGGGTCTTTCCGCGGACGAAA
>JAEZCR010000034.1 GCA_023433465.1 Pseudomonadota bacterium
AGCTCATGGGCCTGCACGTGCCGGGCGCGGCGTTCGTCAATCCGAACACGCCGCTGAGGCATGCGCTGACGGTGGCGGCGACGCAGCGCGCCGCGGCGACCACGGCGCTGGGTGCTGACTATCTACCGTTCGTCGAGGTGATCGACGAGCGTTCGTTCGTCAATGCTATTGTCGGGTTGATGTCGACCGGCGGGTCGACGAATCACGTGATCCACCTGGTCGCGATGGCGCGCGCGGTGGGTCTCACGATCACCTGGGACGACATGGCGGATCTGTCACGGGTCACGCCGCTGCTCGCACGGGTCTATCCGAACGGCGAGGCGGACGTGAACCAGTTCCACGCCGCGGGCGGCATGAGCTTCGTGACGCGCGAGCTGATCGGCGCCGGGCTCGTGCATGAGGACGCGATGACGGTGTGGGGGCCGGGACTCCGCGCATATGCGAAGGATCCGTTCCTGATCGACAACAAGCTCGTGTGGCGCGACGCTCCCGAAAAGTCTCACGACGAGAAGATCCTCCGGCCGGCGTCGAATCCGTTCTCCGCGGACGGCGGTCTCAAACTACTGCGCGGCAATCTGGGCAAATCGGTCATCAAGACCTCGGCCTGCGATCCTTCGCTGTGGGAGATCACGGCGCCCGCGAAAGTGTTCGAATCGCAGGAGGCGCTGGCCGCCGCGCTCAAGGAAGGCATCGACGGCGATTTCATCGCGGTGGTGCGCGGGCAGGGTCCGCGCGCGAACGGCATGCCCGAGCTGCACAAGCTGATCCCGGCGATGTCGGGGTTGCTGGCCCGCGGCCGGCGCGTGGCCATCGTGACCGATGGGCGCATGTCGGGAGCGTCGGGCAAGGTGCCGTCGGCGATTCACCTCACGCCCGAGGCCGCGGCGGACGGCCCCATTTCGCGACTGCGCGACGGCGACATCATTCGCCTCGACGCGCGCGCCGGGGTGCTCGAAGTACAGCTCGAAGCAGCGGCGCTCGCGGCGCGCGAGCCCGTGAAGCCGGAAGTGTTCGATACGACCTACGGCGTCGGGCGCGAGCTGTTCACGCGTTTGCGCGAAGGCGCGACCCCGGCGGACGAGGGCGCGTCGATCCTGTAGTTCGATCAGCCGCCGGCGCGTTGGAGTTCCGCGGTCCAATTGGTTCGCCAGGTCCTGCCATCGCTCGAAGTGGCCTGTTCCCAGCGCGTGGAGTTCGCCGTGATGTCGGACCATTGCGAGCGCACCTGCACCTTCCGGCCTCCGACGATCTCCTCGCCCGTCAGCGTGCCCACGCCGTTCTCGAAGCGGCCGCGGAGCGGCGGCCCGATGTCCCGCGGCGTGCGGCCGTCCAGCCACCAGCTGCGCCACAGCTTCGTGACCGGATCGAAGGCGCGCATGCTGACGCCGCGATACGTGCCCGACGGCGCTTCGAAAATGTTGTCACCGAAATTTCCCAGGCCGCCCATCGCCGGGCGATTCACCAGGGTGCTTTCGAATTCCTCCCAACTACCGTCCCCCCTGCGCTTGCGATTGCGGGCGCGCCACTGGCCCGCGAGGAAAGTCCAGTCCGCGGCCTCGGCCGCGACCGTCTCGCCGGCATCGAGCGGCACGCTGATCGGTGCGGTACCGGTGCGCGTGAAGTAGTTGCGCCAGTTGATCTCCCAATTCTTCCCGCCGTCGGTGGAGAAGGCCTGATCCCAGTGCGGACGTTTGCTGTTCGTCTCGTGCCAGCGGAAACGCACGGTGACCGGGATGTCCTCGTGTACGTCCGTGCCCTGGAACTCGCCCTCGTTCCCCGTGAAGCCGCCGCGCACCGGCGGGTCCAGTTTGCCGGCCATGCGGCCGTCCAACCACCAGATGGACCAGGTGCCCGTCGCGGGATCGAAAGCGCGCGGAGCGATTGCGCGGTGAGTGCCCGACGGCAGGTATAGAAGGCAATCGTCGACGTTGCCGAGGCCGCCCAGCGTCGGGAAGCTGGCGCACTTGCCGCCGAATTCATCCCAGGTGGTGCTGCCCACCAGGCGTTCACGCAGGCGCTCGTGCCACACGTTCCAGTTGCCTTCCAGCCACTTCCAGTCCTGCTCGCGGCCGTCAGCGGATGTAGTTAGGGGCGGCGCGCCGAACGCGCAGGCCGCGCCGGCGACGGACAGGCTTTGCAGCAGGGCACGACGGGTCAGTTGCATCATCGGCTCCGGGTGTGGAGGGCGCGACGATCTTTGGCGTGTGCGGCCGTCATTGACCAGTAGGCAAGCTGGCACGTAGCCTAAGGCATCCTTATGGTCTCCCCGGACAAACTGCCGTCGTTGGCCTCCATCCGGGCATTCGAATGCGCGGCTCGGCTGGGCGGTTTCGCGCAGGCCGCGACCGAACTCGGGACAACCGCGGCTTCGGTCAGTTATCACGTGCGCCAGCTCGAGCAGCAGCTCGGCATGCCGCTGTTTCACCGGCATGCGCAGCGTGTCGAGCTCACCCAGACCGGTGCGGTCATCGCGCGAGAGGCCATGAATGCCTTCGCCGCGTTGCGTGCCAGCTTCGTGCGCGCGGTCGAAGTGGACGAGTCACGCCTGGCCCTGACCACGTTGCCCAGCTTCGGAACGAGCTGGCTGACTCCCAGACTCGGAGACTTTCGTGCGCGGCACCCGAACATCGCCCTGCGCATAGACGTCTCCGGCGATGCCGAGGATCTCAACGACGGCCGGTTCGATGCCGCGATCCGCAACGGACACGGCCGCTGGCCGGGCATGCGCGCGGTGAAACTGCTGCCCAGCATCTTCATGCCGCTGTGTTCGCCGAAGCTGAAGGGCGCCGCCGCGGCGCTGGCCAATCCCAAACGCGCGCTCGAAGTGCCGCTGCTCGGACGACCGGACTGGTGGACGATGTGGTTTCGCGCGCGCGGCTTCCATGCGGGTCCGTCGCGCGACAAGTTCGGCACCAGTCTCGCGCATGAGTACCTGGATATCGCCGCCGCCGTGGCCGGGCAGGGGATCGCGATCGGTTCGCCGCTGCTGTTCCGCGCCGAACTGGATTCCGGGAGACTGATTCCCGCGCATGACTTCGTCGGCACCGACGATCGGGCGTTCTGGTTTCTCTATCCGGCCGCGCGGCAACACAGTCGCAAGCTCAAGGCTTTCGGCGAGTGGCTGGAAGGGGAGGCGGATGCGGCGCGCAGCGCGGGCGCCGGTTTCATCCGGCGTGCGAAGAGTTGATTACTTCGCCGTGAGCGCGCGACACCAGTAGGCGTGTGTCACGTACGGGAAGGTGACTTCACGATGTCCCGCGAGCGTCGGGGTCGTGTCGACCAGCGCGCGAACTTCGTCGAGTACACGCGCACGCGTCGCATCATCGAGCGCCGCGATGATGCTGACGGACGCCACGCGATCCACGATCACCTTATCGGGCGGGCCGATGTGCGCGTGCGGAATCGTTCGCTCGCGTAACTCGCCAAGTCCAGGCGCCGGGAAGGCGCGGCGCCACTCGCCATGGTGTACCGCGGTGCAACACCCTCGTACGGTTCCATGATGCGGGTGAGCGCCGCGACCCAACCGACCGACAGGTCGCGCACGTTCCAGATCAGGCCGAGCATGCCGCCCGGGACGAGCACGCGGCGGATCTCGGCGATGCAAACCAGTGGAAGGATTGCGCGCAGATCACCGCGTCCGCGGTGGCATCGGGGAAGGGGAGCTTCTGGGCCGTGGCCTGCACCGCGGGAACGGCCGGCAACTCGCGCCGCAGCACCTTCAGCATTTCGCCGACCGGATCGATGGCGATTGCTTTCGCACCCGTCTTCACCAGGGTTCGCGTGAACTTTCCGGTGCCCGCGCCCAGCTCGACCACGGTCATGCCCGGCATTACGCCGAGATCGGAACGCAGCCAATCCAGCGTCATGGTCGGATAGTCCGGCCGACCGCGTGAATAACTCTCGGCGCCGCGGCCGAAGCCTTCGTTCGCGGAGAGATGAACTTCGTTCATGGGGCGGGATGCTAGCGGCATATGGGACTGAGGTCTGTCCCCTTTTGCTAGGAAACGAGGAATGTCCCCATTACCATTCAGTGGTCCACGACGAAGGGGCGAAGAATGAAAACACGTGCTGCCTTGGCCTGGAAAGCGGGTCAACCACTCGAAGTCACCACGGTCGATCTCGCGGGGCCGAAGGCCGGCGAGGTGCTGGTCGAGATCAAGGCGACCGGCATCTGCCACACCGATGAATTCACTCGCTCGGGAGGAGATCCGGAAGGACTGTTCCCGGTGATCTTCGGTCACGAAGGCGCGGGCGTCGTCGTCGACGTCGGGCCGGGCGTCACGACGCTCAAGAAAGGCGATCACGTCATTCCGCTCTACACGCCGGAGTGCCGGCAGTGCAAATCCTGCCTGTCGCGCAAGACGAACCTGTGCACCGCGATCCGCGCGACGCAGGGCCAGGGTGTGATGCCCGACGGCACGAGCCGCTTCTCGATCGGCAACGAGAAGATCCACCACTACATGGGCTGCAGCACGTTCTCTAACTACACGGTGCTGCCGGAGATCGCGCTTGCGAAGGTCCGCCAAGACGCGCCGTTCGACAAGATCTGTTACATCGGCTGCGGCGTCACCACGGGCATCGGCGCGGTGATCAACACGGCCAAGGTCGAGCCCGGCGCGAACGTCGTCGTGTTCGGACTCGGCGGCATCGGTCTCAACGTGATTCAGGGTGCGCGCATCGCGGGCGCCAACAAGATCATCGGCGTCGACATCAACCCGGCGCGAAAGGCCATGGCCGAGAAGTTCGGCATGACGCACTTCGTCAACCCGAAGGAAGTGCAGGGCGCCCTCGTGCCCTATCTTGTGTCACTCACGGACGGCGGCGCGGACTACAGCTTCGAGTGCGTCGGCCACGTGGACCTCATGCGCCAGGCGCTCGAATGCTGCCACCGCGGATGGGGCGTCTCCGTGATCATCGGCGTCGCGGGCTCGGGCCAGGAGATCAAGACCCGCCCGTTCCAGCTCGTGACGGGCCGCGTGTGGAAGGGTACGGCGTTCGGCGGTGCGCGCGGCCGCACCGACGTGCCGAAGATCGTCGACTGGTACATGGACAAGAAGATCAACATCGACGACCTCATCACGCACCAGATGCCGCTCGAAAAGATCAACGATGCTTTCGATCTCATGCACAAGGGTGAATCCATCCGTTCGGTAGTCGTCTTCTAACCAACAAGCCTCTGCGAGAAGGGGCGAGGGGAAGTCATGGCCATCAAGCTCCATCCGTCGATAGACAAGGGCGTCAAGGCGGGCAACAAGAAGTTCAAGGGCGGCACGCTCACCTGCCACTGCGCCGAGGAACCCGTCCAGGTCGTCATCAAGGGCAACGTCGCGCACAACCACGCCTGCGGCTGCACCAAGTGCTGGAAGCCCAAGGGCGCGGTGTTCTCCGTGGTGGCCGTCGTGCCGAAGGAGAACGTCGCCGTCATGGCGAACGCGCAGAAGCTGACCGTCGTGGATCCGTCCGCGACCATCCAGCGCCATGCGTGCGTGAAGTGCGGCGTGCACATGTACGGGCGCATCGAGAACACGGCGCATCCGTTCTACGGGCTCGATTTCGTGCACGTGGAATTGTCGAAGGACAAGGGCTGGAACAAGCCGGAGTTCGCCGCGTTCGTGTCGTCGATCATCGAGGCCGGCGCCGCGCGGCCGAAGGACATGAAGAAGATCCGAGACCGGCTCAAGAAACTGCGCCTGCCGCCTTACGATGCGTTGTCGCCGGCGCTCATGGATGCGATCGCGACGCACATCGCGAAGCAGAAGGGCACGCTCAAAACCTGAGGTTTTCTTGGCACCCATCGAAACGATTTCACGGCATTGCTGCCACGGAGGCGTGCTGGGCTACTTCAAGCACGCCTCCGCCACGAACGACTGCGAAATGCGCTTCGCGGTCTACACGCCGCCGCAGGCGAGCGAGCGCCGCGTGCCGGTGCTCTATTACCTCGCGGGGCTCACGTGCACCGAGGAGACCTTCGTCACGAAGGCGTGCGCACTCGAACATGCCGCGCGGCACGGCATCGCGCTGGTTGCGCCGGACACGAGCCCACGCGTCACGCTGCCCGGCGACCGGGAGTCCTGGGACTTCGGCATCGGCGCGGGTTTCTATCTCGATGCGACCCAGCAGCCCTGGTCGAAGCATTATCGGATGTACAGCTACGTCGTGGACGAGCTGCCGGGCGTGGTCGGCGCGAACTTCAACGTGGATACGTCGCGCGCCGGTATCTTCGGCCACTCGATGGGCGGGCACGGCGCGCTGACCATCGCGCTCAAGAACCCGGACAAGTACAAGTCCGCGTCCGCGTTCGCGCCGATCTGCGCGCCGATGCAGGTGCCGTGGGGACTCAAGGCGTTCACCGGCTATCTGGGCCCGGACCGCTCGGGCTGGGCGAAGTACGACGCGACCGAACTATTACGCGCGGGCCACAAGTTCCCCGGCACGCTGTTCGTCACCCAGGGCACCGCCGACAAGTTTCTTGCCGAGCAACTGAAGCCCGAGCTGCTCGTCGAAGCCTGCCGTTCGAGCGGCCAGCCGCTCGAGATGCAGCGCCAGACCGACTACGACCACGGCTACTTCTTCATCCAGACGTTCATCGGTCAGCACATGGACTGGCACGCCAGAGCGTTGGGTGGGGACTGAGGTGCCGGTGTAAAAAGTGGGGATGGGGACTGGGGTGCCGGAGCAACAAGTGGGGATTGTTCAGCCGGCGTTTGGATCGTCGTGCCGTTCGCGCAATTGCGCGTACTCGCCGGTGCGCACCGTCGGATCCGGCAGCAGGTAACGCCGCCGCGACAGCGGCAGGTACAGCAACACGAACAACACCAGGCACGCGCCCGTCACGATGAGCACCGGCGCGCTCGACCACGCGATGACGAAAACGCAGAACGCGCCGCCGATCAGCGCGAGCGCGAGCTCGCCGCGCACGCGGTAACGCAGCGCGGCCGCGCAGGCGCCGAGGTACGTGAGCAGTGCGAAGATCGTGGAAGCTTCAGCCAGAAGGCCGAACTGCTCGCCGAACGTCGGCGCGATGGTCGCCACGATGGCCACGGTGCCTAACAACCCTGCGATGATGAGGCCGGCGACCGGCGTGTCACCTTCCCGGGTGCGCGCGAACACGGCCGGCAGCAATCCATGATCCGCGGCCGCGCGGCTGACCTGTGCGGTGAGCAGCACCCATCCCGTGAGCGTGCCGAGCGCCTTCAATCCGCCGCACACGGCCACCAGCGGCCCCGCCACGGGCCCCAGCGTCTTCGCGGCCACGAGCGCGAACGGCGCGTTGGATGCCGCGAGCTCCGACGCGGGCGCCAGCCCGAAGATGACGATGCTCGCGCCGATGTAGATGAGCGCGGCGATGAGCACGCCGGAAATGGTCGCGATGCGCACGTTGCGCTCGGGATTGTCGACCACGGCTGCCGCGACCGAGGCGCTCTCCAGCCCCGTGAACGCCCAGAACACGAGCACCAGCGAATTCGGCAGCGCCTGGTAGACAGGTTGCCCGCTCACGTTCCACGACTCGACGAATTGTGCCGGATCAAACGCCGTCCAGCCCACCGTGATCGCGAGCAGCAGCGGGATCATGCCAGCGACGAGCAGCGGCCCATCCACCTGGCCGACGAATCGCGGGCTCACCAGGTTGACGATGGTGACCAGCCACAGCAACACGATCGTGAAGAACGCGTTCATCGCGGGCGTGCCGTGAAAGCCGAAGAACGCTGAGAGATAACTCGCCGCGGCGAGCGCGATGGCGACGTTGCCGATCAGGCACGCGGCCCAGTACCACAGGCTCGCCTGTGATCCGGCGAACGGACCGAAGGCGTCAAAGGCATAGGTCGCCGGGCCGCCGGCCAGCGGCTTGCGCTGCGCGAGCTTGCCGAACAGCAGCGCGAGCGCGAGCGCGCCGACCGTCGCGATCATCCAGCCCAGCACCGTGAGACTGCCGACGCCCGCGAGCGTCGCGGGCAGCAGGAAAATGCCTGAGCCGATCATGTTGCCCGCGACCACGACGGTCGCGAGTACGGGGCCTAACTTCCGGCGCGCGGTCAAGCTCTGCGCCGCGACCAGCCGGCCGCCGGCGGCTCGGCCGCGTCGCATTCGGGGATCAGCGCGCGCATGCGCCGGCCGAAGCTGCGCAGCGCGACCTCACCGCTCGCGAGCGGCCCGACGCGATAACTGCCCGACGCCATGCCGTCCTGCACGCGCTGGATCAGCACCGTGTCCTCCGCGTTCACCTGCCGGTTGATGCGCCAGTTGAGGTAACGCGTTGCGCGCATCTCGCGACGCGTATCCGGATGCGCGTAACCGATCTCGCGGATCAGCGTCTGCGTCGGCGAGATCGGGATCCACTGCATGATGTCCACCTGGTCAGGGTAGACGTCGAACGCGAAGTTGGGCCACAGCTTGAAATACACCCACGTGCGGCGCTTGTCCGCGGCGAGATGCGGGGCGTCGGGCAGATACTTCTGGTACGCGCGCTCGGCCCAGTTGCGCGAAGGTTTGTCGGTGATGTCGCCATGCATGCGGTCGACCCATTCCTTCGACTCCACGCGGTACGAGGCGCCTAACAACCGGGTGAGGCCCGGGTGCGCCACCGGGATGTGCAGCGCGTCCGAGTAGTTGTCGCCGACGTTCTTCCAATTCACGGTGCGCGGGCGCAGGGTCACGCGGCCGATGGGTTCGAGCTTCTCGAACTGGTGAGTCGCGATCTCATCCGCGTACGGCGCCAGCATTTCCGCGACGCTGGGGCCGCCCGGCGCCAGCCGCGCGAACACGAACCCGCCGTGGATTTCGGATTCCACCTGCGGCAGCGATTCGCGCTCGATGTCGAGATCCGGAAAAGCCGAGCGGTCGCCGCCGACCGATGCGAGCCGGCCTTCGAAATCGTACGACCACGCGTGATACGGACACACGATGCGCCGCGTGCAGCTGCCACGCGGCCCATCGAGCAGGCGCGCCGCGCGATGTCGGCAGACGTTGTGCATGACGCGCACTCCGCCGTCGTTGCCGCGCATCGCGAAGAGCATCTCGCCGATGAAATCAAAGCATTGGTAATCGCCGGGCTGCGGAATCTCGGAGACGTGGCAGACCGGCTGCCACGAGGGCCGGAAGACCCGCTCGCGCTCGAGCGCGAGGAACTCGGGATCGGTATAGGCCCAGGCGGGAAGGCTGAAATCTTCGGCGGCGCTCACCGGATCTTGATAACAAGACCGCGCCACAGGCGCAATGGGCGCGCCTTCTCCCGGGATTTCCGTGCCAGGCACCGTCTTCAGTGCTTGGTGCGGGAGGGTTCGCCGAAGGGGGTGAACGTGGAGGGGCTCTGCGGGCGCACGGGTTCCGCGATCACGCTGCCGTCGCGTACGCGCTCGATGAGCAGCGACATGTCGTCGTTCAGCGTGGCGTTCTGCTTGTTGAGCAGGATGCCCTTCTGCAGGAAGCCGATGCAGGCATTGAAGTCGTCGCGGATCAACGCCTCGAGCCCGCGCTTGAACGCCTTGAGCGCGGCGGTCTCGTCGAGGTCTTCGAGCGGCGCCCAGATCGCCAGCGAATCGTCCGGCTGCGACATGGTGAGGTACAGGAGCCCCAGTTGCAGTCGCGCGAAGTGCAGCTTCGGGTTGATGTCGAGCGCGGTACGCATCTGCGCGACGGCCTCGCCGTATTCGCGGCGCTGCGCGAGCTCCGCGCCGAGCAGGTAGTGAAGTTCGGCATTGCCCGGATCCCGAAGGATCGCGGCGCGCAGGCGCAGCAGTTCTGAAGGTTCCATGGCGTACCGGTTACCGGGCTGGCCCTTAGCATAGCCCAGGGTTACCCCCAGCGCGCCGCCGATTTCGCGTAGGGGCGGAATTATGCAAAGCCCGCGCCGCCGCAAAAGTGGTTAGTTCGCGCGCGATTCCACGACATCTCCAGTACCAATCGCGCCCCGGTCCACTTTCGTTCTTTCCTCGCCGCGCACGCGCACGAAATCCCGAAAGAGTGCGGGCACGCCTTCGGCCCGGAAGTCCGGTCCGTCCATGAGCTGGAAATGCAGGTGCGGGAACATCGAGCTGCCGGAATGGCCGACCCGCGCGATGACTTCACCGCGCCGTACGCGCTGGCCCGGCTCGACGACGACGCTGTCCCGCTGCAGATGGGCATACAACGCGAAGGTATCGCCACCGAGATCCAGCACGACGTAGTTGCCGCACAGCGCGTTGATGTCCTTCAGGCTGTCGCGCGGATCGAAGCTGCCATCGTCCGCGTGTTTCTCGACCACGCTCACCACCGTACCGTCCGCGACCGCGAGCACCGGCGCGCCGAGACTCAGAGAGTCGGATTTCGCCGTGTCTTCGGTACGCACGAAATCGTACGAATACCGCATGGCATTGCTCGCGAACCCGAGTTCCCGCAGGAATGGCAGCGAGTAGTTCCATCGACGATGGTGCGCGAGTTCGTCGTGACCATCCCATGCGAGCACGCGGCCCGCGAGTGGCATGCCGATGACCGGTGCCTTGCGAGTCGAGGGCACGGTTTCGATTTCCACTTCGCGATTCGTGTCGCCGTCGCCGCTGAGCGTGAGCTTTACGCGAATCCTCGCCGGCAATGGCCGCGACGCCACGCGCGGAAACGGATTGAAGAAAAGCTGCTCCGAGCCCGGTTCGATGCGCCGATTCGCGATGGTCTGGATGCCCGGAGCGGATCCATTGCCGCTCAGCTCGCGCTGCAGGATCGTGCGTGCGCGATCGTCGAGATAGGTCACGGTGACGTGCGAGAGCGAGAGAGGGGTGGCCTCGTCGTTCCGCACCAACAGGTCGAAGTTGAGCTCCGCGCCGGTCTCGGTGGGTTCGATGATCGGGCGGCCAGGGCTGAATTCGGCGGTGACGGCGCCCGCGCAGGTGGCGGAAGCGAGCAGCAACAGTGAGGCCAGGAAACGGTGACGTTTGCGCATGCCCGTTGTGACGGCACGCCCCGCCAACGGGTTGCAGCGAATTCAGGTCTTTTTTCGAGGCCCGAGTGCCTCAGAATTCCATCGCGACCGCATGGGCCGCCTGGACGACCTGCGCCATGCGCGTGTAGTCGAGCGTTTCGGGTGTATCCCCGGCACGATGGTAGTTAGGATTCCTGAGGAATGCGGTGTCCGTGATCATGACCGCCGGATAGTCGAACCGCCAGTAGCTCGCATGATCCGAGAAGTCGACCCCGCGCACCGAGCGTGGCGCGTTGATCGATTCCGCCGGCAGATCGCTGGCGCCGCGGAACAGCGCCTTGACACGCCGGGTCTCGCCGAAGTCCCCGAAGCGACTGACGATCGCGATGAAGTTTCCCGCGTCCGGATAAAACGCCGACAGTCCGCCGATGGGAAATCTCTGGCTGTCCGGTTCATCGCGGAAGTACCCGATCATCTCAAGCGACATCATGAGCCGGACCTCGCGTCCCGCGCGCGCGAGCTCGCGCGCATGCTGGAAACTGCCCATCGCGTCCGTGCGGAAGTAGGGCGGTTCCTCGAGAACATAGGCCACCAGTTCAACGGGATGCGGCGGCGGATCGACCGCGAGCAGCCGCGAGAGTTCGAGCAATCCCGCGACTCCACTCGCGTTGTCGTCCGCCCCGGGCGTGTCGGCGCAGGAGTCATAGTGCGCGCCGATGACGATGAGCGGGCCATCTTCCGGCCCGAACCGCGCGATGAGATTGCGATAGTCGATACCGTCCGCCTTCACCGTCTGCACGTCGGTGCGCGCGCCGGTGGCGAGAAGTTGCTCGAGCACGTAGTCGGCGGCCGCCTGCAGGTTCGCGGGATTGTCGACGCTGCGTGGATGAAGCGTGACCGACAACATGCGCACGTGCTTCTCCAGCGCCGCCGGATCCACCCGTACGGGCGTTGACGCCGCCGCCGCGACCCCGGGCTGCGTCATGAGCGTGCAACCCGTGACCAACACCAACGCCGTTCCGACGAAGGCGATTCCGAGAGCGATGTGATGTCGCGCGAGTTTCATGCCACTGAAACGGACGAGCCCCTGCCGTCGGGTGCAGTGCTCAGCCCAATTCCCATCCCGCACGGTACGTTCGTTTCAACAGCGCATCTGAATCCGGCACGTTCATGACCTTCATGTTCGCTCCGTCGTATTCGATCTTCTTGCCGGCGTTCAACGCGACCACGCCCAGCAGCATGATTTCGGTCAGCTTCGCGGAGTACTCGAACGGCGTGGAAGTCTTCTGCGTGCCGCGGATCGCATCAACCCAGTTCATCTCGTGGCTGGTCGGAATGCGCGCGATGGTCTCCGGCGGTTTGCCCGCGCTGTCGTGCAGCGACTTCGGCAGCAGGCGGGGATTGAAGCCGTAGGTGTCGTGCAGCAGCTTGCCCTTTGTGCCGATGAACAGTGTGCCGCCGCCCTTGTTCAGTTCCTCGGCGCCCAGTTCCACGGGCTTAGGCGGCGTGAGACCGCCGTCGTACCAGGTCATCTTCACGGCCGGGCGAGCGCCCTTCGCCGGGAATTCGTAGTAGCTCGTCGTCGCGAGTGGATAGGTGTCGCGGTTGTAAGGCGTGGAGACGGTCTCAACCGTGGTCGGGTAGTCGAGATCCAGCGCCCAGAACGCCGAGTCGATCAGGTGCGCGCCCATGTCGCCGATCGCGCCCACTCCCCAGTCGGTCCAGCCGCGCCAGTTGAACGGATGGTAGACAGGGTGATAGTCGACCCAGCGCGCCGGCCCGATGAACAAGTCCCAGGCCAGTTTGTCCGGCGGAGCGTACGAGCCGAAGGAACCCGCGGCGCGCTTCATCACCCCGTCCATGTTCCAGGGCAGGTCCTTCGCGTTTGGCGGCAGCGGGGCGGGGCGCGGAATGCCCTGCGGCCAGTAGGCCAGCGGCCGGTTCGTCCACACGTGGACTTCTGTCACGGTACCGATCGCGCCGGACTGGATGTATTCGTTCACGACGCGCGCGTCGTGCGACGAATGACCCTGGTTGCCCATCTGCGTCTGTAGTTTGGTGTCGGCGGCCTTGCGCGCCAGGCGCCGGCATTCGTCCACCGACCACGCGAGCGGCTTTTCCACGTACACGTGTTTGCCGAGATCCATCGCCGCGAGCGCGATGTGCGCGTGCACGTGATCGGGGGTCGCGATCATGACCGCGTCGATGTTCTTCTGCTTGTCGAGCATCTCGCGGAAGTCGATGTAACGCTTCGACTTCGGAATCTGTGCTTGCAGCGCCTGCCACGTCGTCACCTGCTGCAGCGCGCGCTCCTTCTGCGCGGCATCGGTGGCGTCTCTGGCGCGTTTCGTCGCGTTCTCGATCTGCGTGGTGATGTCCGCGAAACGGTTGTCGACGTACGCCCAGTCGACGTCGCACATCGCGACGAGGTTCTGACTCGACATCGCCTGCATGACGGAGCGGCCCCGGCCGCCGACGCCCACGGCGGCGATGTTCACCTTGTCATTCGCGGAGATGCGACGCTGCCTTCCATGCGACAGGCCGGGCAGGAACGTGAAGGCGGCCGTGGCCGCGGCGGCGCCGCGCATGAAATCGCGCCGCGGCATTTCGCCAACAGCATTCTTCTTTCTCGGCATGACATCGCCCCCCGTCGCAGTGAGGCACGCACTGTAGCCTGTCCTGCCGGACGATTGCGATGCGTTCCGTTATTTGAAAACGTAGCGCTTGGGCGGCTCGGTCACACCGTGACCCTGTCCCAGGTGCTTCCAGAGAAAATCGCCGATCGTCGTCAGCATGACCTTCGAGGTATTCCTGGAAAATCCGCCGTGACCTTCGTCCTCGAGGCGCAGCAGCGTGACCTTTCGGCCGGACTTCTCGAGCAGTTTCTGGAAGCTCTCCGATTGTGAAAACGGGATGATCTCGTCCTCGTCGCCATGGATGAGCAGGATCGGGGTCTTGATGGCATCCACGTGATACGCGGGCGATATCGACCGGATGTATTCCTTGTCCTTGTCGGGATCGCCTACCGTGCGCACGTAATGCGCGAATACCTCCGAGTCGTCGCCGTATTTCTTCTTCTTCCAGCGGATGAATTCATCGAGATCGGTGACGCCGGCGACCGACACCGCGCACTTGTACGCCATGGGTGTGAGCGTCGCGCCGGCGAGCGCCGCGTAACCGCCGTAAGACATGCCGACGATGCACACGCGATCCGGATCGACGATGCCCTGGTCGATCAGCGCCCTCACACCGTCAGTGAGATCGTCCTGCATCTTGAGGCCGCGCTCGCGGTGGCCTTTGGATTCGAAGGCCTGGCCGAAACCGGCGGAGCCACGGAAATTCGGCTGGAACACCGCGTATCCGCGCGACGCGATGTACTGGACCCAAGCATCGAATTCGAGCTGGTCGCGCGCCTGGGGGCCGCCGTGCGGCATCAGCACCAGCGGCAGGTTCTTCGCGTCCCGAGCTCCGGGTGGATAGGACAGGTATCCCGTCAGCTCGAGCCCGTCGCGCGCCTTGTAGTTCACGACCGTCGCGCTGGCCAGTGCCTTCTTGGCGAGCGCACCCTGCCGCCAGCCGAGGAGTTCGATCTTCTTCTCGTCGACCAGGTAGTAGTAGTACGCCGGAGCGTCCACCGGCCCATCGACCAGGAGAAGAATGATGCTGGAATCCTCGGACGCATCGACGATGTACACGTTGGCGGACTGATCGAAGAATTTGCGAATGCCGCGCATGGATGCATTCAACTTCGGATCGGCGAAATCGCAAATGCGCGTGTGTTCGACGTAGCAGTGATAATGGACTTGCTTGCCGTCGGCGGCGGTGCGCGCGAACGTGATGTCGTAGCGCGAATTCTCGACGACCGGGTCTCCGAAGGATTCGCTCGGCAGGTCGTATAGATAGATGCCCATGCGATCCCGGCCCTCCGGCCGCGCGAGCACGTAGAACTTCGTGGGATCGTCGGAAGGCCCGAGATTCATGAACTCGGGTTGCTCCTCGACTTCCTGGCGTCGCATGCTGTGGTACTTCTTCCACTTGCCGTCCTCGAGACGGCGGTAGTAACGCAGCGTCCCGGCGGAGTATTCGATGCGTCCGATGGGCTGGCCGTCTACATCGAGCCACCAGTCGATGATGCTTTCCTTCTGCGGTTCGACGACCTTGCCTCGGCCCGTGTCCACGTCGACCTTGAACAGGCTGCGTCCGTCCCAGCCGCCGATGCGCAAGAGAATGTGCTTGGGATCCTTCCACAGCATCGATGCGACGTCGCTCGTGTCGGCGGCGCCGACCAGGGCGTCGTTGAATTGCTCCCCGAGCATCGCGACCGTGTTCTTGCCATCCCGATCGACGGCGTACAGGCGATTACCCAACTTGAGCAGGTTGCCGCGCGACAGCCGCGAATAGTCCAGTCCTTCATCGGCGCGGCTGCGCAACTGGAAGAGCAGGCGGTTCTCGGTCTTCCAGGACACGTAACCCATGCGCACGTCGATCTGGTCGCCGAAGGCGTCCTTGTTGATGCGCGCGATGATCTTCTTCTCGCCGGTGGCGAACTCGACCAGGAGGATGGCGTCCTCGCTGTCGCGCCGGACGACCGCCGCGAGCGTCTTGCCGGTGGGGGAAATGTCGACGTCGACGATGTTGGATTCGGAAAAGAGGTCCTCGATCGTCACCGTTGGCAGAGGCGCCGCCGGGGTAGTTTGGGCGAGGGCGGGAAGGATGAACGCGGCGCTCAATGCGGTGGCGAGCAGGATCGATGGCGCGCGCGGCCGGCGCAGCCGGGGTAGTTCGAACACGTGGACTCCCTCTGGTTTTTATCCGCATCTGATGATCGTCGTCGGGAGCCGGATTTGTCCATAGGGCGGCGTAGGGCCGCCGTTCACGCGCCGACGCGGCGCTCGAGGGCGATGCGCGCGATCTCGAAACCGCGACGGAAATCACGGATATGTTTCTCCATCCAGTCGTGGGCGCCGGCCGCGTCCCGTTCGCGGATGGAGCTGATGAGCCTGCGTTGCGCCGCCGAGATGCGGCCCTGCGCCTGCGGAACCTTGTCGATCATCGCGCCGAGCGAGGGCACGAGCAGCTGGATGATGGGTTCGTGCGCCAGCATGAAGACGCCGTTGTGCGTGGCTTCGCCGATGGCGCGGAAGAAGTCGGCGGTCTGCTCGACCGCCTCGCCGGTAGTGAGGCCGCCTTCGGCGCGGGCCGCCAGGGCATCGAGCCTCTGCAGGTCATCCTGCTTGCGGTTGCGGGCCGCGGCCGCGGCGATCGGCGGCTCGAAAGCCATGAGTGCTTCCCAGACGTCGTGATAGGTGACGTCGTGTAATGACATCGCCCGCGACACGCTTGCGGCGACGTCGCCGCGCTCCGGGCGCGTGACCATCATCAGCTTCGAGCCGCGCTCGCGCTTGAGCACGCCGTTGGTCTCGAGCTCGCGCAGCGCCTCGCGCACGGTGCCGCGATGCACGCCGAACTGTCGTGCGAGCTCGATCTCGGGTGGCAGGCGTTCGCCCGCGTTGATCGTGCGGTCGGTGATGCGCTCCAGCAGCGCGGCGGCCACCTTGCGGTAGGCAGGCTCGACGCGGATGGGTTCGAACTCGGCGGCGCCGTTGCGTTTCGTGTCGTTCTTCGGGGATCGCGCCATGCGTCAGGCAGTCAGCTCGTAGATCTCGCGTCCGATGAGCATACGACGGATCTCCTGCGTGCCGGCGCCGATTTCATAAAGCTTGGCGTCGCGCAGCAGGCGTCCCGCGGCGTAGTCGTTGATGTATCCGTTGCCACCCAGCGCCTGAATCGCCTCGAGGCACATCTGCGTCGCGCGGTCCGCGCCGAACAGGATCGCGGCGGCCGCGTCCTGGCGCGAGCAGCGACCCGCGTCGCAGGCGCGACCGATCGCGTAGGCATAGGCGCGCGCGGCATTCAGCGAGGCGTACATGTCGGCTAGTTTGGCCTGCATGAGCTGGAAGGTGCCGACGGGCTGGCCAAACTGCTTGCGTTCGTGGACGTAGGGCAGTACGAGGTCGAGCGCCGCGGCCATGAGGCCGAGCGGTCCGCCCGCGAGCACGGCGCGTTCGTAGTCGAGGCCCTTCATGAGCACGCGCACGCCCTGGTTGAATCCGCCGAGCAGATTGGACTCGGGCACGAAGCAGTCCTCGAACACGAGCTCGGAAGTGGACGAGCCGCGCATGCCGAGCTTGTCGAGCTTCTGCGCGGTGGAGAAACCCGCGAAGCCTTTCTCGACGATGAACGCGGTGATGCCGCGCGGGCCGGCGGATGCGTCCGTCTTCGCGTACACGACCGCGACATCGGCGTCGGGGCCGTTGGTGATCCACATCTTGCGGCCGGTGAGGGCGTAGCCGCCGTCGCGCCTGACGGCGCGCAGCTGCATGCCGACGACGTCGGAGCCGGCGCCGGGCTCGCTCATCGCGAGCGCGCCGACGTGTTCGCCCGACACGAGCTTCGGTAGATAGCGGTCGCGCTGCTCGTCCGTGGCGTTGAGCACGATCTGGTTCATGCACAGGTTCGAATGCGCGCCGTACGAGAGGCCGACGGATCCCGAGGCGCGGGAGATTTCTTCCATCGCGACGATGTGCGCGAGGTAGCCGAGGTTGGCTCCGCCCCAGCGTTCCGGCACGGTGATGCCGAGCAGGCCGGCTTCGCCGAGCTCGGGCCACAGATCACGGGGAAATTCGTTGGTGCGGTCGATCTCCTCGGCGCGTGGCGCGATGCGCTCGCGCGCGAAACGCCTCACCTGGGCGCGCACCTCGTCGAGCTCCTCGCCGAGGCCGAAATCGAAATCGCAGCGATCGAGTGGGTTCATGGGCGGGCGTCGCTTGCCTTCAATTCGTCAATTGTACTATTGTCGGACAATCATGCCGCCGCTCGAATCCAAAGTCGATAGGACAAGTCCGGAATTCGCCGCCAACGGGACGGCCATGCGTGCACTGGTCGACGAATTGAAGGCCCGGCTGGCCAGAACGGCGCTGGGCGGCGGGGAGGCGGCACGCGCGAAACATGTGGCCCGGGGCAAGTTGCTGCCGCGCGACCGCGTGGAAATGCTGCTGGATCCGGGCGCGCCATTCCTCGAGCTCTCGCCGCTGGCGGCGAACGGGATGTACGACGATGAATCTCCAGGCGCCGGGATCATCACCGGCATCGGTCGGGTCTCGGGGCGCGAGTGCATGATCGTCTGCAACGATCCGACGGTGAAGGGGGGCACTTACTACCCGGTCACGATCAGGAAACATCTGCGCGCGCAGCGCGTGGCCGAGGAGAACCGGCTGCCCTGCATCTATCTCGTCGACTCCGGTGGCGCGCACCTGCCGAGCCAGGACGAGGTGTTTCCAGACGAGCAGCACTTCGGGCGCATCTTCTACAACCAGGCCAACATGTCCGCGGCGGGCATCCCGCAGATCGCGGTGGTCATGGGTTCGTGCACCGCCGGTGGCGCATACGTGCCGGCGATGAGCGATGAATCGATCATCGTGCGCAACCAGGGAACGATCTTCCTCGGCGGTCCGCCGCTCGTGAAAGCCGCCACCGGAGAAGTCGTGACGGCCGAGGAGCTCGGCGGCGGCGAAGTCCACGCCAAACTATCCGGCGTCGTCGATCACCTCGCCGAGAACGACGCGCACGCCCTCGGCATCGCGCGCAGGATTGTGGCAGGCCTGGGGACAGATCTATTTGGGACAGATTTCAAA
>JAEZCR010000065.1 GCA_023433465.1 Pseudomonadota bacterium
AAGGCTTCTCGGGTGGCGAGAAGAAACGCAACGAGATCCTGCAGATGCTGGTGCTCGAGCCCGCGCTCGCGGTGCTGGATGAAACGGATTCGGGACTCGACATCGACGCGCTCAAGGTCGTCGCGAAGGGCGTCAACAGCCTGCGCGCGCCGGACCGCGGCGTGCTGCTGATCACGCACTACCAGCGCCTGCTCGATCACATCGTGCCGGACCAGGTGCACGTGCTGGCCCGCGGCAAGATCGCGAAGTCGGGCGACAAGGACCTGGCGCGCGAGCTCGAGAGGCGCGGGTACGACTGGGTGCTCGAGGTCGCCTGACATGTCCGTGGCCGCGACGAATAGTTTGCCGACCAACCGCGACGAGAACTGGCGGTACGCCAACCTGCGCGCGCTCGCGAAGGCGCCCCCCGAAGCCGTGCCCGCCAGTCCCGTCATTCCGCGGGAATCGTTACCGCCTGTCATACCCGGCTTCACGCGCTGGGTCTTCGTCGACGGGCATTTCGTGCCCTCTCTTTCCGGCCCGCACTCCCACGCGGGCGTCACGGTTCTGGATCACGACACGGCCGGCGCGGCCGCCGCGCTCCTCGATGCCGATCTCGCATCCGAGGGCATCGACTTCTCGCTCGCGCGCGCGAATGCGGTGCGCGGCAGGCAAGTGCTGCACGTGGCGTTGAATGAAGGCTCGAAGGCCGCGGTCGAGGTGGTGTTCGTGGCCGCCTCCGCCGCGACGGCGGGAATCGCCTATCCGCGCATGCAGGTGCACGCCGGGCGCAACTCGTTCCTGAATCTCGTCGAGCGGCACGTGAGTGCCGACGCGAAGGACTCCGTCGTCAATGCCGCGGTCGACATCGCGCTCAACGCGGGCGCGAAGGTCGATCACACCCGCATCCAGAACTGCGCCGATGGCGCGAGCGTGTTCGACACGCTGATCACGCGAGTCGGCGAGAACGCCGACTACCGCTTCCGCTCCATCACGCTGGGGGGCGTCGCGGCGCGCTCCACCGCCTTCATCAAGCTCGCCGGCCGCGCGGCGCGCTGCGAGTTCATCGCGGCCAGCATCGCGAACGGCCTGCAGTCGCTCGATACATTCGCCGAGATCGAACACGCGGCGCCCGACACCGCGACGCGCGAGGTGTTCCGCGGCATCGCCACCGAGCGCGGCAAGCTCGCGTTCAACGGTAAGATGATCGTGCGCGAGAACGCGTTCGACGCGGACTCGGACCAGTCGCTGAAGACCCTGCTCACGGGCAGCGGCGCCGAAGCGGCCGCGCGTCCGCAACTCGAGATCTACACCGACCGCGTCAAGGCGAAACACGGCGCGACCACCGGCAAGCTCGACGAGCAGATGCTGTTCTACCTGCTGTCGCGCGGCATCGAGCGCACCACCGCGCAGTCTCTCCTGCAGTGGGCTTTCATCGAAGACGCCGTGTCGAAGATCGAGCCCGCGGAATTGCGCCGCGAAGTCGAGCGGCTCGTCTCGCAGCAGCTCCTCGAAGTCTCCGCGCTCGGCCTCGTGGGAGAACGATCGTGAGCGTTTCCGCAAGCAAGGCCGCCCCGGCGGCTTACGACGCGCAGCGCATCTGGCGCGACTTCCCGATCCTCGCGCGCGAGGTGAACGGCAAGCCGCTCGTGTTCCTCGACAGCGCGGCGTCGTCGCAGCGCCCGCGCGCCGTGATCGACGCGGTGGACGAGTACGAGAAGATGCACCACGCGAACGTGCATCGTGGCGTCCACCGCCTGAGCCAGGAAGCCACGCAGATGTTCGAGCACGCGCGCGAGCGCGTGCGTGCGTTCGTGAACGCGGCTTCGACTCGCGAGGTGATCTTCACGCGCGGCACGACCGAAGCGATCAACCTTGTCGCGCAGTCCTACGCGCGCCCTCGCCTCCAACCCGGCGACGAGATCCTGCTCACCGCGCTCGAACACCACGCGAACATCGTTCCCTGGCAGCTCGTCGCGGAACAGACCGGCGCGCTCGTGAAAGCCGTGCCGATGGACAAACACGGCGTCGTTTCGCTCGACGACGTCGCCGCGAGCATGACTCCGCGCACGCGAATCGTCGCCTGCGCGCACGTCTCGAACGCGCTCGGCACGGTGCTGCCGGTGCGCGAGATCACGCGCCTCGCGCACGCGCGCGGCGCCGCGGTGCTGGTCGATGGCGCGCAGGCCGTGCCGCACCAGCGCGTGGACCTGAAGGCGCTCGACTGCGACTTCTACGCATTCTCCGCGCACAAGATGTACGGACCCACCGGCATCGGCGCGCTGATCGGCCGCGAGTCACTGCTCGAAGCCATGCCACCATGGCAGGGCGGCGGCGACATGATCCTGACGGTGAGCTTCGAGAAGACCACCTACAACGCGTTGCCGTTCAAGTTCGAAGCCGGCACGCCCAACATCTCGGGAGCTGTGGGCATGGCGGCGGCGATCGACTACATCGAATCGATCGGCATCGAGCGCATCCATGCGCACGAACAGCGCCTGCTCGCGCTCGCGACGGAGAAGCTGCAGCGCGTGCCGGGCCTCACCATCATCGGCACGGCGCCCGACAAGGCTGCGGTGATCTCGTTCGTCGTCGACGGAATTCATCCGCACGATCTCGGCACGATCCTGGACGCGGAAGGCGTCGCGGTCCGCACGGGACATCACTGCGCGATGCCAGTCATGGAATTCTTCGATGTGCCGGCCACCGCGCGCGCGTCGTTCGCGTGTTACTCGCGCGAGTCCGACATCGACGCGTTGGTCGCGGCGCTGAACAAGGCTCACGAGGTATTTTTCTGATGGAGTGGGGCTGATGGACCTCAAGGACTTGTATCGCGAGGTCATCCTCGATCACAACAAGAGTCCGCGGCAGTTCGGTCGTCTCGACCCCGCGGACTCGTCCGCCGATGGGCACAACCCGCTGTGCGGCGACCGGCTGCACGTCACGTTGCGGCTCGACGGCGACCGTGTCAGCGACCTGCGCTTCGACGGCAAGGGTTGCGCGATATCCGTCGCGTCCGCGTCGCTGATGTGCGAGGCTGTCAAGGGCAAACAACGCGCCGAGATCGTGCACCTCTTCAACGAGATCCACGAAGTGCTCACGAAACACGACGCGCCGGTGCCCGAGGACCTCGGCAAACTCGCCGCGTTGTCCGGCGTGCGCGAATTTCCCGTGCGCGTGAAGTGCGCGAGCCTCGCGTGGCACACGCTCAACGCCGCGCTCGAACGCAGCCCCGCGGCGGTGCAGACGGAATAGATAGGCCAAGTTTCGACATGCGCACCTACGACAACGAACCGTTCGTCCTGCAACGTGACGTCAAGGCAGTCATGGTCCCGGCGGGCATCGAGATCGAGCTCAAGTCCGGCCAGTCTGGCTTCATCACGCAGGCGCTCGGCGGCAGCTTCACGCTGTACATGGAAGGCAACCTGTTCCGGCTCGCGGGCGCGGACGCCGACGCGATCGGCAAGGAAGTCGTCAAACCACCCGAGCTGCCGCCGAACGCCACCGAGGACGACGTGCTCGCGATCGCGTGGGACCAGTTGCGGACCTGCTACGACCCCGAGATCCCGATCAACATCGTCGACCTCGGCCTCATTTACGAATGCACGGTGAGCCTGCAGCCCGACGGACAGCGCGCGATCAACGTGCGCCTCACGCTCACGGCGCCCGGCTGCGGCATGGGCGACGTGCTGGTCCAGGACATCAAGCAGAAGCTCGAGATCATCCCCACGGTCGCGGTGGCGAACGTCGAGCTCGTGTTCGATCCTCCCTGGAACCAGTCGATGATGTCCGAGGCGGCGCGCCTGCAGACCGGAATGTTCTGACGCCGCGGTAAACTCCTAACATCATGTCCGACTGGGTCGATATCGGGAGCGCGGCGGACCTCGCCGCCATGCAACGCCTGGAAGTCGAATTCGACGGCTACCGCGTGCGCGTGGCGCGGGTTAATGGCAACCTCTACGCCTTCGAAGACCGCTGTACCCACGACGACGCGCCGTTCGACGATGCCCCGATCGAGGATTCGGAAATCACCTGTCCCCGCCACGGCGCGCGTTTTTGCCTGCGCACCGGCGAGGCCCTGTCCCCTCCCGCATACGAGCCCTTGCGGATCTTCGAAGTGCGCGAGTCCGTGGGACGCATCGAGATACGATCTTGACCACTGACAAGCCGCAGCGGCTGACGCTCGTCCGGCACGCGAACGCGGAGCAGGACGCGAGCGTGCGCGACTTCGAACGCCCGCTCAGTCGCAAAGGCCACAGCGAGGCCAGCGAGATGGCGCGGCGATTCCACGAACGCGGACTCGTCCCGGAGCTGATCCTCGTCAGCGCGGCCGTGCGCACGCGCGAGACCGCGGCCACCTTCGCCAAGGTGCTCGGCGTCGCGGCGCGCCGGCTCCAGGCCGAGGACTCGCTGTATCTCGCCGATGGCGATCACATCATCGAAACGATCCGCGCGACCGGACCACGCATCGGCCACCTCATGGTCATCGGCCACAATCCCGGAATATCATCCGCGGCGATTTCGCTCGCACCGGAAGCCGTTACCGGCGATCTGCCCACCTGCGGCACGCTGACGATGACCGTCGACTGCGCGAGCTGGAAACTCATCGACCGCCGCTGCGTGCGCGACACCGAGCGCGATTCGCCGCGCCGGTTCTTCGACTTCGGGAGCTGAAATGCGACGCGTCACGCTGGTTTCCATCGCACTAACTATCGTGTCCCTGCTGCCGCTGTCGGCGCCCGCCGCCGAAGGCCCCACTTTCGACTGCCGCAAATCGCAGGGCGAAGTGCAGGCGCTGATCTGCAAGGACCCCGATCTCGCCGCGCTCGACCGCAAGCTGGACGAAGTGTTTCGCGCCGCGTCTTCCAAGGCGAAGAAGGACCGGAAGGCGCTGCGCGCCGAGCAGGACAACTGGCTCAGGACCCGCGACGATTGCTCGAAGCAACCCGACGCGATGCAGGCCTGCGTCGGCCGCGGCTACCAATCGCGTATAGGTGAGCTGCAGGCGCTCTACGAACTCGTGCCTTCGAAGGGCCCGTACACGTTCGCATGCGCGAACCGCGCCGATCCCATCGTCGTGAAGTATTTCCACACCGATCCCCCGAACGCCCGCCTGCAGCGCGGCGGTGAAACCGTCGTCGCCTGGGTCGAACCCGGGGCCAAAGGCACGAAATTCGTCGCCCCGAGCGTCAGCTTCCTCAACAAGGGAATGACGGCCCAGGTCGAATGGCGCAACGACAAATTCACCTGCGAAGTCCAACCCACCCCGGGTGGGGATTAGGTGCCGGTGTAAAAAGTGGGGATTAGCGTCCCCACCGCGGATCAGGTTCCGCGCGCCACCTGCACGATATCGACGACCGCGCCCTGATCTCGCTCGCGGCGCAGCGCCGACGAACCCACGAGCAGCGGATCGGCCACCGTGCAGCAATCGCGCCCCGCCTGCTTCGAGCGATACAACGCCTCGTCCGCCAGCCGGATCAGCGCTTCGCGATCGCGCGCCATCGTGGAATCCGCGATGCCGAAACTCGCGGTGAAGATGGGCGTGCCCGAGACGAGATGCGCCTGCGCCAACGCGGCGCGCAGTCGTCCCACGACTTCCAGCGCGCGCTCGGCATTCGCGCCGGGAAGCACCAGCGCGAACTCCTCGCCGCCCCATCGCACCACGTGATCGCGGTCGCGCACCACGCCGCGCGCCGTGTCCGAGAACAGTTTCAGCGCGCGGTCGCCCGCGTCGTGACCCATCGTGTCGTTGAGGCGCTTGAAGAAATCCAGATCCGCCATGACGACGGCGAACGCAGAATCGACCGCGAGCAGGTTCGCGAGCACTTCCTCCGCCACGCGCCGATTGGTGAGCCCCGTCAGGCTGTCGGTACTCGCCTGCAACTGCGAGCGCTCGAACGCGCGCAACGTGCCGATGCGATTGCCCGCGTGTACGCCGAGCGCCGTCAGCTGGGCGATCTGCTCCGCGTTCGGCGGTTTGCCCTTGGCGCCCGCGACGTGCAGCACGCCGAGCGCGCGGCCCATGAAATTCACCGGCACGCAGGCGGCCGACAGCGCTCCACCCATGCGTCCCAGCAGCTTCGGACAGGCATTGAGGGCCTCGGCGTCGGGAAAGATCTGCGGATGACCGCGCCGTACCGCGATGCAGCTGTACGGTGAATCGACCGAGCAGTTAGGCGATCCGGTCTTGGGATGCACGCACGCGCGCTCCAGGTGCGCGCGCGAGGAATCGGCGAGCAGCAATTCCATCGGGTGCACTTCCGAAATGGCCCCCATCGCGCGCGCGATTACGCGATCGGCCTCCGCCTCCGAGTCGGCCATTTCGAGCGCTTCGACGAGCTGGTTGCTGAACGAGCTGCGCCCCGCCTCGCTGCGCAGGCGCGTGAGCATGCCCTGCATCGTGTCCGCGAGCAGGTTGACCATGCGCGCGAGTCCGCTCACTTCGTCGTCGCCCGAAACGTCGCAGCGATTGTCCATGTCGCCGGCCGCGAGCGCCTGCGCGACCTCGGCGACGGAGTGGATGGACTTCTGCAGCGAGTTCGCGATGAACAGGAAGATGGCGATGGCGATGCCCGCGGCGAGCAGTCCACCCCCGATCACCCACGCCGTGACGGCGCTCGAACGGTTGGCTTCCGCGATGACGCGGGTTTCCATGCGATGCAGGACGCCGCGCATGCGCTCCATCGACTCGACCAGCGCCGTTTCCAGCGCCATCCGCCTCGGTTCGATGCTGGCGAATGCCCAGTCGGCGCCCCCACCCGCGCTGGAGCGGTAGTGGGTTTCGACGGCTTCGAGATATTCGACCGCCGGCTGCCTCAGCGTGTCGGTGATCGCGGTGACTTCGGCGGACGCCGGTAACGCCCAGACCGCGTCGAGCTGCGCGCGCAGCGCGCGCGGAACATCGGCCGGAGCACCAGGCGAACCGGCCATCTGCAGCTGCGCGACCCCCTCAGAATGCAACGTACGCGTGCGATCGAGCGCGCGCTGTACGGCCGCGACGCGCGCGAGATCCATGCCCGCCTCGGTATGTTGATCCATCGCGCGCAGACAGCCGCCAACGATGACCGCCTGCGACAGCAGTAGAATCACCAGCATTATGTGAAAGCGCCCGGTTACCGGAACCGCGTTGAACCAGCGGCGCGTCTGACTACCCTGCATTGCCCTGCCGACCCCGAACCGAAATGCGTCACTCCGCTATCGGCTTGGCATGGGGGAAACGTTAGGGGAATCCGCTCGCTTCGGCGCACGCGCCCCGCGACGCAGTGCTCACTTTGGGCAGCGCGAACCTAGCGGCGCCGTGCTACGCGCCGCGAGGTTCCCGCCGTCCGCCTTCAGCGCGCCGCGAGCGAAAGCAATCCGGCGTTGCCGCCGATCGCTGCCGTGTTCGTGGTGATGGTCTGCTCGGTCGCCATGCGGTGCAGGTAATGCGGTCCGCCCGCTTTCGGTCCCGTTCCGGAAAGACCCATTCCACCGAAGGGCTGCACGCCGACCACCGCGCCGATCATGTTGCGATTGATGTAGACGTTGCCGACGCGCAGCGAGCGCGCGATGCGCTGCGCGAGTCCGTCGATGCGCGTGTGGATGCCGAGCGTGAGGCCGTAGCCGAGCCCGTTGATCTCGGCAACCACCGCGTCGAAATCGCGCGCGCGATATCGCAGCACGTGCACGATCGGCCCGAAGATCTCGCGCATGTTCGCGAGCGATTCGATCTCGACCGCCAGCGGGGCGAAGAAACGTCCCTCCTTCGGTCCTTCCGGCGCTCGATGACTCCAGCGCGCGTTCCTGACGATGGAAGACGCGTGCTGCTCGAGCATCCTCAGTGCGTCGTCGTCGATCACCGGGCCGACGTCGGTAGATAGATGCGCCGGGTCACCCACGTGTATCTCGTCCATACATCCGGCGAGCAGCGTCTGCACCCGCGGCGCGATCTCTTCCTGCACGAGCAGGATGCGCAGCGCCGAGCAACGCTGTCCGGCGCTGTTGAAGCCCGACTGCACCACGTCGAGCACGAGTTGCTCGGCGAGCGCGGAGCTGTCCGCCAGCATCACGTTGAGGCCGCCGGTTTCCGCGATCAGCGTGCCGATCGGCCCCGGCCGCGCCGCCAGCGACCGCTCGATCATCCTCGCGGTTTCATTGGAGCCGGTGAACACGACACCCGCGAGGCGCGGATCGGCCGTCAGCGCGGCGCCCACGGTCGCGCCATCGCCGGGCACGAAATGCAGAACCTCGGCCGGGATGCCCGCCTGCAACAGCAGGCCTGTGGCGTAAGCCGCTGTCAGAGGTGTCTGCTCCGCCGGCTTCGCGACGACCGTGTTCCCGGCCGCGAGCGCCGCGGCAACCTGTCCCGTGTAGATAGCCAGCGGGAAGTTCCACGGACTGATGCAGCCGAACACGCCTTTGCCGCGCAACCGCATCAGATTGCGTTCGCCGGTGGGTCCGGGAAGCGTCGTCTCGTGCGAGAAATCCCGGCGTGCGCGCTGCGCGTAGTAACGCAGGAAATCCACCGCCTCGCGCACTTCACCGATCGCGTCGGGGAGCGTCTTGCCCGCCTCGCGCACGCAGCGGGCGACGAGCGGCGGGGTGTGCTCTTCGAACAGTATGGCCGCGCGCTCGAGAATCGCCGCGCGCTTCTCGCCACCCATCGCATCCCACTCGTCCTGCGCGCGCATGGCGATCCCGATCGCCTCGGCGACGGTCCTGGCGTCCGCATTCACGACGCCACCGAGTTCGTCCGCGATGCGTGCCGGGTTGGTGACCGGGCTGGCCGCACCGGTCATCGTCTGACCATCGATGATCGGCGCCGCGCTCCACGTGTGGCTTGATGCGCGTTCGCACTCGCGCAACAGCGCATCGACGGCCTGACCGTCCGCGAAGTTGAATCCCTTCGAATTCTGTCGTTCGCTGCCGAAGAGTCCCGACGGCAGCGGAATGCGCGGATGCGCGACCCGTTCGAGCGCGTCGACCTCGGCGATCGGATCCGCAACGACCTCCTCGGCCGGCAGGCTCGCATCGACGATGCGATTGACGAACGAAGTATTCGCACCGTTCTCGAGCAGCCGACGCACGAGATACGGCAGCAGGTCCTCGTGCGCGCCCACGGGCGCGTAAACACGGCAGGCGTACTTGCCCCAGGGACCGCGGACCACGCTGTCGTAGAGCTCGGCGCCCATGCCGTGCAGGCGCTGGAATTCGAAGCGGTTCGGATCGCCACCGAAGACTTCCGCGACGTGCGCGATGGTGTGCGCATTGTGAGTCGCGAACTGAGGATAGATACGGTCCCCCGCGCTCTCCAGCAGACGCGCGCATGCGAGATACGACACGTCGGTGTTCGCCTTGCGCGTGAACACCGGGTAGCCGGCGAGCCCGCGTTCCTGCGCGCGCTTGATCTCGCTGTCCCAGTACGCGCCCTTCACGAGCCGCAGCGTGATGCGGCGGTCCGTGGCGCGCAGCCGGCCGATGAGCCACTCGAGCGTCGCGCGCGCCCGCTTCTGGTAGGCCTGCACCGCGAGCCCGAAACCCGCGTATCCGCGCGTGACCTCCCCCGAAAGTAGTTTGTCGACCAGCAACAGCGAGAGCTCCAGCCGGTCGGCCTCCTCCGCGTCGAGCGTGACGCCGATGCCGGCGTCGCGCGCCTCGCGCACCAGCTGCTCCACAACCGGGCACAGTTGCTTCATCACGCGATCCGCCTGCGCGAACTCGTAACGCGGATGCAGCGCGGATAGTTTGATCGAGATGCTGTGCCGGACGGTGATGGATTCGCGCTTCCCCACCGCACGGCCGACCGCGGCGATGGCCGCGGAATTCTTCTCGCGATACGGCTCGGCGTCCGCGCGCGTCAGCGCGGCTTCGCCCAACATCTCGAACGTGTATCGAAAGTCACGCTCTTCC
>JAEZCR010000071.1 GCA_023433465.1 Pseudomonadota bacterium
GCTCCGGCCCCGGCTGCGCGCCCGGCCGCGCCGGCCCCGACCGCCGCGCCCAAACCGTCGCGACCGCTCAAGCCCGACGTGCCGCACGACCGCGAGACCCAGTTGCTCGTGCTCGGCGCGGGTCCCGGCGGCTACACCGCCGCATTCCGCGCCGCGGATCTCGGCCTCAAGGTCACGCTGGTCGAGCGCTGGCCCATGCTGGGTGGCGTCTGTCTCAACGTGGGATGTATTCCCTCGAAGGCGCTGCTGCACGCCGCCAAGGTGATCGACGAAGTCGCCGACATGCGAGCGCACGGCGTCGCGTTCGGCGCGCCGCAGATCGACCTGCCCAAACTACTCGAGTGGAAGAACAGCGTCGTCAAGAAGCTGGTCGGCGGTCTCTCGGTGCTCGCGCGCCAACGCAAGGTCGAGGTGGTCAACGGCATCGGCCGGTTCGCGAGCCCGCACGTCATGGAAGTCATCGGCGGCGACGGCAAGACGCAGAAGATCCGCTTCGAGCAGTGCATCATCGCGGCCGGCTCGGAGCCCATCAAACTACCGTTCATTCCCGACGATCCGCGCGTCATCGATTCGACCGGCGCGCTCGAGCTCGGCGGCGTGCCGAAGCGTTTGCTGGTCATCGGTGGCGGCATCATCGGACTCGAGATGGCCACCGTGTACTCGTCGCTCGGCGCGAAGTTGTCGGTGGTCGAGCTCACGCCGCAGCTCATGCCCGGCGCCGATCCGGACCTGGTTCGGCCGCTCGAGAAGCGCCTGAAGGCGCGCTACGAGCAGATCCTGCTGAACACCAAGGTCACCGCCTGCGCCGCGAAGCCCGAAGGACTCGAAGTGACGTTCGAGGACGCGAGCGGCAAGCGCAACGACACGTTCGACCGTGTGCTGGTGGCCGTCGGCCGCAGCGCGAACGGCAAACGGATCGGGCTGGAGAACGCCGATATCGATGTGAGCGACCGGGGGATCATCCCGGTCGACAAGCAGATGCGCACGAACCTGCCGCACGTGTTCGCGATCGGCGATCTCGTGCCGGGGCCGATGCTCGCCCACAAGGCGATGCACGAGGCCAAGGTCGCCGCAGAAGTGGCTGCGGGCCACAAGAGCTACTTCGACGCGCGCGTGATCCCGTCGGTGGCGTACACGGATCCGGAAGTCGCCTGGGTAGGCCTCACGGAAACCGATGCGAAGAAGAACGGCACGCCCTTCAAGAAGGGCAGCTTCCCATGGATGGCCAGCGGCCGTTCGCTCGCGCTCGGCCGCGAAGAGGGCATGACCAAACTACTGTTCGACCCGGTGACGCACCGCGTGCTGGGCGGCGGCATGGTCGGGCCCAACGCGGGCGAGCTCGTCGCGGAGGTCGCGCTGGCGATCGAGATGGGCGCGGACGCGACCGACATCGGCCTCACGGTTCACGCGCACCCGACGCTTTCCGAAACGGTGGGCCTCTCCGCGGAAGCCTTCGAAGGGACGATCACGGACCTCTACATGCCGAAGAAGGCGTAGTCCCGGGGAAGTCTCAGAGGCTGAGACCGGTCGGCGCGGCCGCGGTCAGCTCGGTGACGGGCGGCGGTCCGAACGTGTAATCGACGACGAGACGCACGGCCAGTGTCTCCTCGACGCTCCAGTTCGATACATCCAGGCACACCGCGCGCCGGTCGGCGCTCGTCGGATATTCGGTGTACGACTCCGCGATGTGCAGGCTGCCCAGCGTCGGCGCGCCCGCATCCCGTTCCAGCCACGGCTCGTCGCTCATGGGCACGCGCGAATGGACGTGCACGGCCTTTGTATGGGTCGCCGAAGGCACGGTCGCGCAGACTGCGATGACCGTCGCGAGCGATGCGGTGCACGGCGTGGGACCGGCCTCTTCGGCCTGCGGCGTAACGCGGCAGGGAGGCAGATGCGCCACGGATTCCGCGCTGGCGGTCTCGCCCACCCGCGTGGCGAGCGCCGGGTGCGGCGCGCCAGGCTGGCCCGGAGCGGGGGCATCGGCGGCGTCGGTGGCAGCCTCGTTCTTCGCGGCGAGCTTCAGGTCCGCCCTCAGGGCGGCGATCTCCTCGCGCGCGCCGACGGCGCGCAGCTCGGACCAGAAATACCCGCCCACCATGGCGCCCAGCACCAGGGCGAAGAGGGCAAAGGTGGAGCGAATGCGGTTCTTCTTCGGCCGACCCTCGGGGGAAGCGCGGTTCTTCAGCAGCTGAATGGTGGCGGTCGCCATTGTGGCGAGCGCGCCGATGATCGCGGCGACGATGGTTTCCGACAGACCCATCCCTTGAACCTCTCGAAGGTCGGCGGGCGCAAGCGGGCCCGACCGTAGCTTTCTGGAGTGTAGTCCGGCCTCCGGGAAGCCCGGTTCGACCGGTTACCGGGGTGGGTACTGGTTCACACAATTCGGGCGGTTGCCCGGCGTTGGCCAGCCTGCCGGGCGATCACAGCGTCCGCAGGCGCTCGAGGTAGGCGTTCTCGTCCGGCGACTTGCCGGCGCGCTGGGCTTCCCACAGCGCCTCGGCCAGCACCTCGAGCATGCGGTGCTCGGCCTCGTGCGCGTCGCCCGTGCGTGCGGACAGCTTCGCGTGCAACTCGGTGATGCCGTGCGGCCGGTTGGTGGCCACCTGTTCGCGGATGGCGAGGTGCAGCCCCATGTGCAGCCAGGGATTGAGCTGGCCGCCGCGCGGTGAGTAGTTCGCGCGGCCCGCGGCCGCGTACTCGACGATGACGTGGTACTCGGGATGTTCGGAGATCACCGCGACGAGCTGCTTTTCCAGCGCCGAGAGCGGCTGCTCCGCCTTGAACTTGCGCCATGCCGCGCGATACATCTCGCGCAGCTGATCGCGCGACGTGCCCTCGTAGATCATCCAGTGCTCCTGGAGGCGCGAGCGATAATCCGGAGTCGGGGGCCGTACTCGCACAGCGCGTTTATGAGGCACGCGGCGCACGCGGGCTTCAGCGCCTTGCATACGTACCTCCCATGCAGGAGGAGCCAGTGATGAGCGTCATGAGCGAATTCCCCGGGCGTGAACTTCATCAACGCATCCTCCACGTCTCGCGGCGTTTTCCCCGGCGCGATCTTCGTCCGATTGGCGACGCGGAAGATGTGTGTGTCGACCGCAATTGTGGGTTCTCCGAAAACCGTGTTCAGGACGACGTTCGCAGTTTTTCGTCCTACTCCCGGCAACGCCTCGAGCGCTTCGCGCGAGCGCGGCACTTCGCCCCCGTGTTCGTCTGCAATTGCCGACGCCGTCGCCACGATGTTCTTCGCCTTGGCCTTCCAGAGGCCGATCGTGCGGATGTATTTCGTCAATCCATCGACGCCCAGGTCGGCGATCGCGCGCGGCGTGCGGGCTACGGGGAACAGCTTACGGGTTACCGCATTCACGCTCTTGTCCGTGGCCTGCGCCGAAAGGATCACGGCCACGAGCAGTTCGAACGGAGTCGTGTATTCGAGTTCGGTCGTCGGGTGAGGATTGGCCGCGCGGAACTTCTCGAAAATCGCGCGCCGCTTGGCGGCGTTCATGGTCTTCCCGGTTCGTAGGCCGCGTTCTTCTTCGCCGCGAGACGCGCGCTCTTCTCCGCCGCGCGGCGCGCGATGCGCTCGTTGCGCGCGGCGTAACGGGCCCGCGATTCGTCCGGCGGTGGCAACCGCGGTGACACGCCGGGAACCGTCGCGCGCGGGATCATCGAGATGCAGTCGACCGGGCAGGGCGCGATGCACAGCTCGCAACCCGTGCAGGTCTCGGCCAGCACCGTGTGCATGTGCCGACGCGCGCCGACGATGGCATCGACCGGGCAGGGCGGCAGGCACTTGGCGCAGCCGATGCAGCGCTCCTCGTCGATGACGGCGACCATGGGCGGAGTTTCGATGCCGTTCGCCGGATTCAGCGGTTTGCGCGCCTTGCCCGTCAGCGCGGCCAGCTTGGCGATCGTCTCGTCGCCACCCGGCGGGCACTGGTTGATGTCCGCCCCGCCACTAACTACCGCGCGCGCGTATGGCAGGCAGCCGTCGTAGCCGCAGCGCGTGCACTGTGTCTGCGGCAGCAGTGCGTCGACGTCCGCGGCGGAGAGTTCAGGCGTCATGCGTGACTCCCGCCGGCGCGGACAAGGATTCGAGGATTTCGCTCAGCAACATGGGCCCGCGGTATACGAATCCGGTGTAGATCTGCAGCAGGTTCGCGCCCGCGCGCAGCATCGCGCGCGCGGATTCCGCATCCATGATGCCGCCGACGCCGATGATTGGAAACGTCGCACCCATCCCGGCCCGCAACGCACTGACCAGCGACAACGCGCGCGCCTGCAACGGCCGCCCGCTGAGGCCGCCGCCCCGGTGGCGCACCTGGATGCCGTCGACCTCTTCGAGATGCACCGTGGTGTTGCCCGCGATGACGCCTTCGATGCCGAGATCGCGGATCTGCGCGCACATCGCGGAGATTTCCCCGGGCGCGAGATCGGGAGCTATCTTGAGGAGCAGCGGCGGGCGGCGTCCGTGTTCGTGCGCAAGGCGGTCTCGCTCGGCCTGTAACGCATGGATGATGGCGGCGAGCGCGTCACCCGTCTGCAACTCGCGCAGCCGAGGCGTATTGGGCGAGGAAACGTTGAGCGCGAAGTAATCCGCGTGCGGATACAGCGTGCGGAATGCTTCGACGTAATCGTCCACGGCGCGCTCGAGCGGCGTGTCCGCGTTCTTGCCGATGCTCACGCCGCGTACGCCTGCATAACGGCTCGCACGCAGGTTGGCCGCGACGTAGGCGGCGCCGCGATTGTTGAAGCCCATGCGATTGACCAGCGCCTGCGCGCGCGGCAATCGGAACAGGCGCGGGCGAGGATTGCCGTGCTGCGCGCGCGGGGTCACCGTGCCGATCTCGATGTGACTGAAGCCCAGCGCGCCGAGCGCGTCCAGGTAGTCGCCGTTCTTGTCGAAGCCCGCGGCGAGACCGACCGGGTGCGCGAAGCGCAGGCCGAGCACGTCGACGGCGAGAGCCGCGGCAACGGGCGGTGTGCGCCATGCCGGTCGCGAGAGCCTGAGACCGCCGAGCGCCAGCCGATGCGCGAGCTCCGGCTCGATTCTGTGCAGGACAGGAAGTGCGGCGCGCACGAGCATGGCGGCGGCGCCCTGCGAGCGCATGAGACTCAGGTGACCTTCATGCCCGGCGTCGCGCCGCTGTCGGGCGAGAGCAGGAACACTTCCGGTCCGTCATCGGCGCTGGCGCACAGGACCATGCCCTGCGAGACGCCGAAGCGCATCTTGCGCGGCTCGAGATTCGCGATCATCACGACCTGTCGGCCGATGAGCTTGGCCGGATCGTACGCGGCGCGGATGCCCGAGAACACGTTGCGCTGCTCGGTGCCGAGGTCGAGCGTCAGCTGCAGTAGTTTGTCCGAGCCGTCGACGTGTTTCGCGTCGAGCACTTTCGCGACGCGCAGGTCGAGCTTCGCGAAGTCGTCGATGTTCGCGAATCCCGCCGCGGTGGCGGGAGCGGCGGCGTTCGCGGCGGCGGGTTGTTTCTTCGCCTGCTTCGCCTGTGTCCCGCCCGATTTCGCGTCCGCCTTTTCGGCGGCCGCGGGTGCTTCGACGAGCTGCGCGACCACTTTCGGATCGAGCCGCACCGCCAGCGGTTCGTACGCTTCGATCGGGTGATCGAACAGCGGCGTCGCCACCGAATTCCAGTCCGCGAACGAGATGCGCAGGAATTTGCCGGCCTTCTCGGCCATCTGCGGCATCACCGGCGCAAGGTAGCTCATCAGCACGCGGAACAGGTTGATGCCCTGCGTGCAGACGGCGAGGACTTCGGCGGCCTTGGCCGGATCCTTGGCGAGCGCCCAGGGCTTGTTCGAATCCACGTACTGATTGGCGCGATCGGCGAGACCCATGATGCCGCGCAGCGCCGCGGAATAGTCGCGGCCGTCGTAGAGATCGGCGATCGTACCGCGCAGGGCTGCGAACTCCTCGTAGAGCTGCGGATCGGGTAGTTCGGCCGCGAGCCTGCCGCCGCCGCGCTGGACGAAACCCGCGCAGCGGCTCGCGATGTTCACGAGTTTGCCGACGATGTCGGAATTCACGCGCGCGACGAAGTCGTCGAGCGACAGGTCGATGTCCTCGACCGCCGCGTTGAGCTTGCTGGCGAAGTAGAAACGCAGCGGCTCCGGCGGCAGCAGCGACAGGTACTTGCCGGCCGTGATGAACGTGCCGCGCGTCTTCGACATCTTCACGCCGTTGACGGTCAGGAAGCCGTGCACGAACACCGCGGTCGGCTTGCGACAACCCGAGCCATGCAGCACGGCCGGCCAGAACAGGTTGTGGAAGTAGCTGATGTCCTTGCCGATGAAGTGATACAGCTCGGCGGTGCTGTCGGCCTTCAGGTACTCGTCGTAGTTCAGCCCGCGTTTTTCACACAGGGCCTTGAAACTGCCGAGATAACCGATCGGTGCGTCGAACCACACGTAGAAATACTTGCCGGGTGCGCCCGGGATCTCGAAGCCGAAGTAGGGCGCGTCGCGTGAGATGTCCCAGTCCTGCAGGCCCGCGGTGAACCACTCGTCGAGCTTGGCGCGCACTTCCGCCTGGCGCGCGCCGCCGCCCTCCAGCCACTCGCGCAGCACTTTCTCGAAGTCGCCCAGCTTGAAGAAGTAGTGCTCGGACTCGCGCCACACGGGGGTGGTCTTCGAGATCGTCGAATAGGGGTTTATCAACTTGTCGGGCGTGTAGGTGGTGCCGCAGTTCTCGCACGAGTCGCCGTACTGGTCCGCCGTGTGGCAGACCGGGCATTCGCCCTTCACGTAACGATCGGGCAGGAACATGCCGGCCTTCTCGTCGTAGGCCTGGCGCACGCTGCGCGTCGTGATGTGGCCCGCCGCCTTGAGCTTGAGATACAGGTCGGACGTGATCGCCTGGTTCTCGGGCGAATGCGTGGAATGGAAATGGTCGTGGCCGATCAGGAAGCCCTGATAGTCGGCGACGTGCTCGGCCGCCATGCGCGCGATGAGTTCCTCGGGTGTGATGCCCTCGGACTGCGCCTTGATCATCACCGGTGTGCCGTGCGAATCCTCGGCGCAGACGTAGATGCAGTCGTTGCCCAGCATGCGCTGGAACCGCACCCAGATGTCCGTCTGGACGGCTTCGATGATGTGGCCGAGGTGCAGCGAGCCGTTGGCGTAAGGCAGCGCGCTGGTGACGAGGATCTTGCGGGACATGAAGAACCGGGTCCTGAAAGGGCCCGGGATTATAAGGGGGAAAGGCGGGAATCGGCTCCGATTGGGCTACCCCTGATCCTTGAAAGGCTCGAACTTGGACTTGTTGATGCCCTTCTTGTAGGCCTCCTTGCCCGTCACGGTGCGCTGGTTGAGCAGCGCCTCGATCGCGCTGTCCATCGTGCGCATGCCGAACTGGCTGCCTGACTGCATCGTGGTCTCGAGCTGGTCCAGCTTGCCCTGGCGGATGAGGTTCGAGACCGCGGGCGTGTTCACGAGGATCTCGAGGGCCGCGACGCGGCCGCTCTTGTCCGCCCGCTGCAGCAGCTGCTGCGAGACCACGCCGCGCAACGAGGTCGAGAGCATCGTGCGCACGTGACTTTGTTTGTCCGCCGGGAACACGTTGACCATGCGGTCGACGGTCTGCGCGGCGCCGTTGGTGTGCAGCGTGCCCATCACGAGGATGCCCATCTCGGCGGCGGTCACGGCGATGCTGATGGTTTCGTAGTCGCGCAACTCACCGACCAGCACGACGTCGGGATCCTCGCGCAAGCCCGATTGCAGCGCCGCGGCGAACCCCTTCGTATGGACTCCGACCTCACGCTGGCTGATCAGGCAGTTCTTGCGCCTGTGCACGAATTCGATCGGATCCTCGATGGTGAGGATGTGTCCTTTCATGCGCGAGTTGATGTCGTCGATCATCGCCGCGAGCGTCGTGGACTTTCCCGAGCCGGTCTTGCCGGTCACGAGGATGAGGCCGTTGTTGGCCCGGCACAGCTGGTGGATCGCGGGCGGCAGGTTGAGCTGCTCGAGCGAGAGCGCCTTGGACGGAATGGCGCGCATCACCGCGCCCATGCCGTTGAGCTGGCGCATCACGTTCACGCGGAAGCGGCCGTACTCGCCCATGTTGTACGCGAAGTCCGCGCCGTCGTGCTCCTCGAAGCGCTTGACCGCCGTCTTCGGCATGATTTCGTACAACGTGTTCTGCACGAATTCCTTTTCGAGCCGATCGGGGCGCAGCGGCTGCAGGTCGCCGTACAGGCGGATGCGCGGCGGATCGCCGGCCAGGAAGTGCAGGTCCGAGCCCTTCTTGGACAGGACTTCCTTCAGGTATTCGTCGATGACGGGCATGAGCGCGACCTCGGCCTAACCACCTGAGGCCGCGTTCGGCGGCGCCATTTCCAGTTTCGGCGTGAGCGAGGTATCCGTCGCGTAACGCTGGAAGGGGCGGCGGTCCGACGCGTAGGTCACGGCGTCGTCCGGGTCGATTTCCTTCCGGGCCAATGCGTCGAGCAGCGACTGGTCCATGAGGCTCATGCCGAGATCCTTGCCCGTCATGATCTGGTTGGGGATCTGGTGCGTCTGGTCCGTCTGGATGAGCTTCGCGACGGCGCGCGTCATCACCAGGGTTTCGCAGATGGCCTTGCGCGCGCGCTGGTCGGCGGTCTTCACGAGGATCTGCGTGACCACGGCGAGCAGACTCTGCGAGAGGAAGCTCTTGGTCTGCTCGCGTTCCTCGATCGGCAGCGCGTCGATGATGCGGTCGATGGTCTTGGCGGCCGAGGTCGTGTGCAGCGTGCCGAGCACGAGGTGTCCGGTTTCGGCGGCGGTCATCGCCATCGAAATGGTCTCCGCGTCGCGCAATTCGCCGACGAGGATGACGTCCGGGTCCTCGCGCATCGCGGCGCGCACGCCTTCGGCGAACGTCGGGATGTGCGTGCCGAGCTCGCGCTGGATGACCTGGCTCTGCTTGCTGCGGTGGACGAACTCGATCGGATCTTCGAGCGAGATGATGTTGAGTCGCCGCGTCGTGTTCAGGTGATCGATCATCGCCGCGAGCGTGGTCGACTTGCCCGTGCCGGTCGCGCCGGTGACCAGCACCATGCCCTGGTGGTAGTCGCACAGCTTCTTGACGATGGGCGGCAGGGCGAGCTTGTCGAGGCTGGGGATGTCCTGCGGAATCGCGCGGAAGGTGGCGCCGATGCCGGTTTCCTTGCGGAAGACGTTGACGCGGAAGCGCCCGCCATCGGCCGTCACGTACGAGAAGTCGAGATCGTTGCCCTTGGAGAAGTAATCGTGCTGGTTCTTCGTGAAGATCTCGGTCAGGTAACTTTCGAGCTCCTGGTCGCCGACATCACGGAACTTGATCGGCATCAGGTCGCCGTTCATGCGCAGCATGGGCGGAACGCCGACGGCCAGGTGCACGTCGGAGCAATTCTGCTGCATACCGAGCTTCAGGAACGCATCGATACGGGCCACGGTGGGGCGCTCTCCGGGTCAAATATGTCTCACCCAAGCATGCGACGGTGAGGCGGACCCCAAGTGTGACGCACTGCGCGATTCTTCGCGAGTGTCAGGTACTTAGCGGTATTTTTCCAAGGCCGCGCGAAGTTCCTGCATCGTCTGGAAGCGCTTGTCCTTGTCGACGGCCATGGCCTGCATGATGACCTCGGGCAGCCCGGCGGGCAGGGCCGGGTTGAGCTCGCGCGGCGGGCGCGCCTTGCCCTGCACGTGCTGGTACATGACCGACATGTGATCGCCGCGCGCATAGGGCGGCACGCCGGTCATGATTTCGTAGAGGATGACGCCGAGCGCATACACGTCCGCGCGCTGGTCGACTTTCTTGCCGAGGATCTGCTCGGGCGCCATGTATTTCGGCGAGCCGATGACGTAACCCGTCTTCGTGAGCTGCGTGTCGCCTTCGCGCTGCGCGGCCGCGACGCCGAAATCCACGATCTTGAGCAGGCCTTCGTTGTTGATCAGCACGTTTGCGGGCTTGAGGTCGCGATGCACGATGCCCACCGCGTGCGCGACCTCCATGCCGGTGCAGATGTCGATGCCGAAGCCGAGCGCGCGCGCCAGCGGCATGGGCTTCTCGCCGACGACTTCGCTGCCGAGCGTATGCGAGGGGAAGTACTCCATCGAGATGGCGTAATTGCCCTGGATGAACAGGAAGTCGTAGATGCGGATGACGTTGTGGTGCGTGATCTTGCGGCTGTACCGCAGCTCATGCACGAAACGCTTCATGATCTCTTCGTCTTCCGAGACGTTCGGGTTCAGGAACTTGAGGATCAGGCGCTCGTCGACGACGGTGTCTTCCATGAGCAGCACCGTGCCGAACGCGCCCTTGCCGATGCGTTCGACGAACTTGTAGCGGCCCTCGATGATGTCGCCGGGCTTGAGCGTCTGGATGTCGAGCTTCTGCGGGCCAGCCATCTGCTCGGCCTGCTTGATCGAGCGCTGTACTTCCTGCTCGGACATGAGCAGCGTGCGCGCGGGCTGCTGCGCGGTGACGGCCGGCGGCGGGACGGCATCGGGACGTGGCCGCGCGGCAGGCGGCGGCGCCATGGGCGCGGAGTGCGGCACGCTCGGCGCCTGCGTCGCTCCCTCGGAACGATGCCCGGGCGTGATGGAGGTCGGCATCCGGTTCTGCGTCGACGAGAGGCGCGAGCCACTGACCGAGAAGCGCGAATCGAGATCCGACAGCGCGCGCAGCGCCGCCTGCGCGACGGTCTGCTCGGCGTCCGCGGTCTGACCCTGGATCTGCACGCGGATCGCTTCGAGACGACGCTCGTCGGCGAGCTTCGCGAGCGAGGAGATCGCCTCGATGCGGATGTCCTTCTCGTCGCGCTGAAGCATCGGCATCACGGAGTCGATGACCTTGTGATCGCCGAGCCTTCCGAGCGCGCGCACCACGACGGGCAACGAGCGGGCGGGCGTGGTCTCGAGCATCTCGAGCAGGCGGGGCACGGCGCGCTTGCTGCCGATTTCGGCCAGTGCGTCGACGGCGCGTTCGCTGACCCACCAGTCCTTGTCCTTCGTCGCGTCGATGAGGTGGCCCACCGCGCGGTCGTCCTTCGTCTGGTTCAGGATTTCCACCGCGGCGCGGCGCACGTCTTCGTCTTCGTCGCCGACCAGGTGCAACACGGCCTCGACGACTTTCGGTCCGCCGATCTTGCCGAGTGCGTCGGCGGCGCGGCTGCGCACCCACCAGTCGTCGTCGGCGACGGCTTCGAGCAGATCCTTCACCGACTTCGAGTTGCCGATCTCGTTGAGCACTTCGACGGCCGCGCGGCGCGCGTACTCGTTCTCGTCCTTGAGGACCGGGATCAGATACTTGATCGTCTCCGGATCGTTGGCGCGGATCACGACGTCGACGGCCTTGTTCTGGACGTCGATCTCGGGATCGCGCAGCAGCGCGCAAACCTTTTCGACGTCGATCGCGCCGTCCATTTTCGCGAGCGCGGACAGCGTCGCCGAACGCACGAGCTTGTTCGTGTCGTTGAGCTGCTGCTGCAGGGCGCGCGAAACCTCCGGTCTCGGGAAACGGGACAGGATGTTGATGATGTGCAGGCGCGCGACCGGATCCTTGCCGTTCAGGCGGCCGACCAGCTCGGGCAGGTCGTTGTCGGTCGCGATCTCACCGAGGATGCGGAACAGCGCGGCCTTTTCGTTCGCCTCCTGCTTGTACGCGGATTGCAGGATTTCGCGCACCGAGAGCCGCGACCGATGCGCATTGATGACGTCGAGCAGCGCGGATTTCGCGACTCCTTCGGTGCTCAGGGCATCGAGCAGCATCGTCGGCGGGTAGGCGCGGCTGCTCGAGAGGGCCCAGGCCACGCCCGCGACGACGCGCGGACTGCCCGTGACCATCGCTTCGATGAACTTCGGGAAGGTCTTCTGATTGACGAGCCCGGTCAGGACCTCGATGTAGGCCACGGTCGCGATCTTGTCGGCGTCGGCGAGTGCGGCCGTGACGGGTTCGATCGCGCCCGGCCCCAGCTCGCGAAGCTTCGCGATGGCCTTTTGCGTCTGGGGAGCCGCGACGTCGGTCGCTTCCTTCAGCTCCGTGATGAACCGGTCTGCCCGGATGTTGGTGAAAAAACTCATGGAACGGGTGACCCGCCTGGCGCCCACCGACTCCGGTCCTGCGATGCGCTCACGGGTTGATACAAGCTTGCCGTCCTTCTGTCCCTGCTACAAAAATTATGCCACATGTCTCGCCCACGGCAGCCGATTCGGTAGAATCCGGCCCCCCCGTTGTCCCGGCGGACATTCAGAATTCTTATGGTTGCAGAGCTTTCCGCCGAATTTCGCGCACTGGTCGAAAGTTATTCCGACCCGTTCGTCGGGACGACGCTCGGAAACGCGAAAGCCGTCGATTCCGTGGAGCTGAAAGGTGAACGGGCTCACGTTCGCGTGGCACTGGGTTTCCCCATCGACGATTACCGCGAGGAATTCACGCGGGCCCTCGCCGCGCATCTGAAGGCGGGCGGCGCGCCCGCGAACGTCGAGATCGAAGTCGTCGCGAAGATCGCGGCGCATGCCGTGCAGCGGCAGCTCTCACCACTCGCCGGCGTGCGCAACATCGTCGCGGTGGCGTCCGGAAAAGGTGGCGTCGGCAAGTCCACGGTCGCGGCGAATCTCGCGTTGGCGTGGGCGCGCCAGGGCGCGCGCGCCGGCATCCTCGACGCGGACATCTACGGTCCGAGCCAGCCCATCATGCTGGGTCTCGCGGGGCAGAAGCCCACGTCGCCGGACGGCAAACGCATCAAGCCGCTCATGGCGCATGGCGTCGCGGCGATGTCGATCGGATTCCTCATCGATCCCGAGCAGCCGATGGTGTGGCGCGGGCCGATGGTGACGCAGGCGCTGACGCAGCTCCTGAACGACACCGAATGGGGCGATCTCGACTACCTGGTGATCGACATGCCGCCCGGCACGGGCGACATCCAGCTCACCCTCGCGCAGCGCGTGCCGGTGGCGGGCGCCGTGATCGTGACGACGCCGCAGGACATCGCGCTTGCGGACGCCCGCAAGGGCCTCAAGATGTTCGAGAAGGTCAACGTGCCCGTGCTCGGGGTGGTCGAGAACATGAGCGTGCACGTGTGCGGCAACTGCGGCCATGTGGAACACCTGTTCGGCGCCGGCGGCGGCGCGCGCATGGCCGCGCAGTACGGCGTCGAACTGCTTGGCGAACTACCGTTGGACGCTCGGGTCCGCGAGGAAGCCGATGGCGGCGCGCCGACCGTGGTCGCCGCGCCGGAGTCAGCGCACGCCGCGCCGTATTTCACGATGGCGCGCCGGACCGCCGCCGCGCTCGCGCGGCGCGCGAAGGATCGGTCGACGCTGTTTCCGAAGATCGTCGTAGAAGAAAGTTAGCCCGCGAAAGGGAGTCAGATGAGCATCAAGTCGGACCATTGGATCCGCCGAATGGCGGCGCAGCAGAAGATGATCGAGCCGTTCGCGCCCGAGCAGGTGCGCACCGCGACCGACGGCCACAAGATCGTTTCGTACGGTACGTCGAGCTACGGCTACGACGTGCGTTGCTCGCGCGAATTCAAGATCTTCACGAACATCAACTCCACGATCGTGGATCCGAAGGCGTTCGACGAAAAGAGTTTCGTGGACTTCAACGGCGACGTGTGTATCATTCCGCCTAACTCCTTCGCACTAGCTAGGACAGTCGAATACTTCCGGATACCACGCTCGACGCTGGTAGTTTGTCTCGGAAAATCGACATATGCGCGCTGCGGGATAATAGTAAACGTAACGCCTTTGGAGCCCGAGTGGGAAGGCCACGTGACCCTCGAGTTCTCCAACACCACGCCGCTGCCCGCGAAGATCTACGCGAACGAAGGCGTCGCGCAAATGTTGTTCTTCGAGTCGGATGAAGTCTGCTCGACGTCGTACAAGGATCGCGGCGGGAAGTATCAGGGGCAGACTGGGGTGACGCTGCCGAAAACCTAGACCCTAGTGGACACTTTCGATCAGCAGGGTGAATTCGAGCTTGCCCTTGCGCGTGCGTTCGGCCTTCACGGGTAGATAGCCCAGCGCCGGGGCGACCCAGGTGCGCGTGAGGCGGTCTGAGCCGACGCGCTGGCTGGTGTAGACGAGGGTATCGAGACGGCCGAGCGCGGTGTCTATCTGCTTTTCGCCTTCGAGCTTGAGCTGGTATTCCTTCACCTTGCCGTCGCCGTCCACCAGCGAAACGGTGTCGTGCAGTTTGCGTTCCTGGAGATTGCGCAGCGAGGCGATCTGCAGCGACATCGGATCCTGCGCGTCCGCGGGCAACTCCGCGTCCACGGCGTTGCCCTTCGCGGTTCCGGTGACTCGCTTGCGGCTCCAGTCGAAGCGCAGATCGACGGGCCGCTCCTTTTCATCCGTGCCCCGAAACCGCTGCGGAACGACTTGCCCGTCCACGATCTTGAACGTGCTGGTCTGCGACAGGGAATCCGGCAGCGCCATGCGGAACACCCCGCGGGGCGTGTTCATCGTCTCGTATTCGAAAGTGCCGTCGCCGGTCGCGCGCAGCTCGATCGTCGTGCTGGCGGCCGAGATGCCTTTCCACTCGACCACGTAGCTCGCCTTGAACGGCTTCATGTCGACCGGATCCGCGAGGGCGCTGCCGCCGCAGAACGCGAGCACGAGGAGGGCGCGTTCAAGCAGCTTCATCATTTTCCTCGATGAGCGGCTCGACGAGCGGTTCTCCGTCGAAATACACGGAACCTTCGCGCCAGACGACCCGGCCCGCGGCAATGAGCGAACAGACATGTGGGTAGATGATGTGCTCGAGCGTGTGAACGCGGGCTGAAAGGCTATCCGGCGTGTCGCCGGCGCGAATCCGGAGCCGCCCCTGCATGATCACGGGACCGCCGTCGAGTTCGGGCGTGACGTAATGCACGCTGGCGCCGTGGTGCGAATCGCCGGCCGCGAGCGCACGCGCATGGGTGTCGAGCCCCTTGTATTTGGGCAGCAACGACGGATGGATGTTGAGCAGCCTTCCCGCGAACCGCTGCACGAAGCCTTCCGACAGTATCCGCATGAAACCCGCGAGCGCGATGAGCCGGGCGCCGCTGGCGTCGATCTCGGCGGCGAGCGCGGCGTCGAACGTCGCACGATCGGGGAATTGCTTCACGGGCACGACGGAGGTCGGCACGCCGAGCGTGGCGGCGCGGGCGAGGCCGCCGGCGGAATCGCGGTCGGCGATGACTCTGACTACTTCGTAGCGGCTGCCGGGCGCGAGGGCCGCGCGCGCGATGGCTTCCATGTTGCTGCCGCGGCCGGAGATGACCACCGCGACGGGCAGCTTCATTCTTCGATCACCACACCACGGGAGCCGCGGCCGAGCGCGCCGATCACGGTCGCGGTTTCACCCGTCGCGCGCAGTTGCGCGAGCGCGGCGTCCACGTCCGTCGGGGCGACCACGACCACCATGCCGATGCCGCAGTTGAACGTGCGATACATCTCGGCGGCGCTGACCTTGCCGGCGGCGGCAAGCCAGTCGAACACCGGATCGCGCGCCCAGGCGCGCCGTTGCAGCACGACCTCGAGCCCGTCCGGAATGACGCGCGGAATGTTGTCGGTGAGACCGCCACCCGTTATGTGGGCGAATCCCTTCACCGGGATCTTCTGCGCGAGCGCGAGCATCGACTTCACGTAGATGCGCGTCGGGGTCAGCAGCCGGTCGAACAACGGCTTGCCGTCGAGCTGCGTCGTCTCGTTCGCGCCCGCCACGGACACGAGCTTGCGGATCAGCGAATAACCATTCGAATGCGGCCCGGAAGAGGCGAGCCCGATCACGACGTCGCCCGCGGCCGTGGTGGCGCCATCGATGATTCGGTCGCGCTCGACGACACCGACACAGAAGCCCGCGAGGTCGTAATCGTCGCCGTGGTACATCCCGGGCATCTCGGCGGTCTCGCCGCCGACCAGCGCGGCTCCCGCGAGCTCGCAACCCTCGGCGATGCCGCGGATCACAGCCTCGGCGACCTCCACGCGCAGCTTGCCGGTGGCGTAGTAATCCAGGAAGAACAGCGGCTCGGCGCCCGAGACGGCGACGTCGTTCGCGCACATGGCGACGAGATCGATGCCGATCTTGTCGTGTCGCCCGGTGTCGATCGCGAGCCTGAGCTTGGTGCCGACGCCGTCGGTCCCGGAAACCAGCACGGGTTTGCGGTAGCGGTCGAGCGGGACCTCGACGAGCGCGCCGAATCCGCCGATTCCGGCGAGGACCTCGCGGCGCATCGTGCGCCTGACCACTGGTTTGATGCGCTCGACGAGCTCGTCGCCCGCGTCGATATCGACGCCGGCATCGCGGTAGGTGAGTCCGGATTCGGTCATGAAATGGCTTGTGTGTGCGGGCACGACAGCCCGGGAAAAAACGTGCGATATTGTAGCCAATGCGGACATTCATCGTCAGTTTCGTCGGCGCCGTGCTGCTGCTCGTCGCGCGCGACGCCTCCGCCGTTCGCCAGGTACGCGTGTACGAGGCGACCGTTTCAGCTCAAACCGACGCCGCGGTGCAGGCGCAGGCCGCGCTGCGCCAGGTGCTGGTGCGCGCCACGGGCGCGCGTGACGCGGCCAACGATCCCGCCCTCGCGGGCCTGCTGGCGAACGCGCAGCAGTACGTGCTGCTCACGCGGCCGCCGTCGAGTGGCCCAGGCGTCCAGGTCGTCTTCGACGCGGCCGCGCTCGAGCGCGACATTCTTGCCGCGGGCCGCACGCTCTGGTCGAGCGAGCGGCCGCTCGTGCTCATCGTGCTCACGGGCGGACCGGCGAGCGGCACCTTCGAATCCCGGCGGCAGGTGGAAGGCACGCTCGATGCGACCGCGAATCGCCGCGGTCAGCCGATCCGCGTGGCGCGGCCCGAGGGCGTGGGCCTGCCTAACATGGGCGACATTCCGGCGGATACGGGACTCGCGACCGCGCAGCGCCTCGGCGCCGACGCGCTGCTCGTGGGTTACGGCGACGCGGTGCCGGGCGGCGGCGCATGGCGCTGGGTGCTCACGGCGCCCGGCGTCAGCGAGACCTGGAGCGGCGCGCTCGAGGAAGGCGTGAACGCCGCGGCCGACATCTTCGCGCGCCAGGACATCGCGAACGCATCGTTGCCCGAAGTCGAACTGCTGGTGGAGATCGACGGCGTGCCCGGGCTGCGCGACTACGCGCGGGTGTCGCAGATGCTCGCCGAGGCGAACGGCGTGCGCGGCGTGCAACTCGCCGAGGCGGCCGGATCGCGCGCCACGTTCTCGGTGGTCGTGCGCGGCGGCGCGGACGTGCTGCTCGACTCGCTCGGGACGAGCCCGTATCTCGCCCGCATCGATCCGAAAGCGGGAGGACATCTCGCGTTCCGCCTGAATTAGAAACGTGTTGCGTCACCTTCCCAACTTCATCTGCCTCGTACGCATCGCGCTCATCTGGCCGACGATCGCGGCGCTGTACGCCGGCGAATACTGGACCGCGCTCGGACTCGTCGCGGTGTGCGCGATCTCCGACGGGCTCGACGGCTGGCTCGCGAAGCGGTTCAACTGGACCTCGCACCTCGGCAAGATCCTCGATCCGCTCGCGGACAAACTACTGCTGGTCTCGCTGTTCCTCGCGGCGACCTGGATCAACCTGCTGCCCTGGTGGCTCACGGCCGTGGTCGTCGCGCGCGACGTCATGATCGGCGGCGGGGCGGTCATCTACCGGCTCTGGTTCGGTCCGCTGCATGGCCGTCCCACGATGCTGAGCAAGATCAACACGGGTTTTCAGCTCGCGGTCGCACTGGCCGCGATTCTCGGCGCCGCGGCCGGGTTTCCGACGCCCGAGATGGTCACGGCGCTCGCCATCGTGACGCTGCTCACCACCATCGCCTCGGGCGCGGATTACCTGACGTTGTTCACGCGTCGCGCGCTCGCGACCGGGCCGTAAGCGGCCAGCGAGTTTCCCGATGAGACAGCTGACCCTCGGCGTGCAATTGAAGGAGCGCGCGACCTTCGCGAGTTTCCTCACCGCGCGCAACGGCGAGCTCGTCGCGCACCTGCGCAACCTGTCCGCGACGCGGCCGGCCGGCGCGACGTGGATCGCGGGTCCTCACACGGCGGGAAAATCGCACCTGTTGCAGGCGGTGTGCGCCGCCGTCCCCGCCGATGCACGCGCCGCCTATCTGCCGCTCGAGGCGCTGCTGCCGTTCGGCCCCGCGGCGCTCGATGGCGCCGAGACGCTCGACGTCGCCTGTTACGACGACGTGCAGTGCATCGCCGGCCTCGAAGACTGGGAAGCCAAGCTGTTCTCGCTGTGGCAGCGGGCGCTGGAGCGGAACACGACGTTGTTGTTCGCGGCGCGCGAGAACGCCGCGCACGTGGATTTCGACCTGCCCGATCTCAAGTCGCGTCTGGCGTCGGCGACCGCGTTCGTGGTGCGCGAGCTCAATGACGACGAACAACTCGAGGCGCTGGCGCTGCGCGCGCAGTTGCGCGGCTTCGAACTGCCGGCCGAAACCGCTCGTTACCTGCAGCGGCGTTTTCCGCGCGACATGCGCTCGTTGTGCGACATCCTCGATACGCTCGACGACGCGGCGTTCGCGGCGCAGCGCAGGCTCACGGTGCCGTTCATCCGCGGCATCGTGGATGCGAAGTCGGGCGGCTGACGGCAGCGAGCGTGCGGCTATCTACTTGCGCGCCGCGCGCCCGCGACCAGCGTCGCCGCGACCTCGGCGACACGTTTGCCAAGGGCCTGCGCGAGCGTGATCTCGTCGTCGCTCAGGGTCGCGGGCTGCGGTGCGAGGCCCGCGACGTGGGTCGGCCCGTAGGGCGTGCCGCCGCTGCGAGTCTGGTTGAGCGCCCTCTCCGTGAAGGGCACTCCCATGAACAGCATTCCGTGGTGGATCAGCGGCAGGGCCATCGTGATCAGCGTGGTCTCCTGTCCGCCGTGCATGGTCTGCGAGGAGGAGAACACGCCGGCGGGTTTGCCCGCGAGCGAGCCGTCCAGCCACAGGGACGACGTGCCGTCGATGAAGTACTTGAGCGGCGCCGCCATGTTGCCGAAGCGCGTCGGACTGCCTAACAACAAGCCGTCGCAGCGTCGCAGATCCTCGAGCGTCGCGTAGGGCGCGCCCGCATCGGGAACAGTCTTCACGGGGCGTTCGCTTTCCGCGCTCACGGGCGGCACCGTGCGCAATGTCGCGCTGCAACCCGGCACCATTTCGACGCCGCGCGCCGCATGTCGCGCAAGTTCGCCCACGGCGCCGTAGCGGGTGTAATAGACGATGAGTATCTCGGTCATGGTTCTCCATGATAAACATGCGGCATGGTTTGCCGCAGGTCATTGGTGTCGGGCCGGGTCCAGGGCGTGTTCTACCGCGCGACCTGCGTTCGCAAGGCGGAATCGTTAGGCCTGAAGGGTTTCGCGCGCAATCTACCTGACGGACGGGTCGAAGTGCTGGCCTGCGGCGAGCAGCCCGTGGTCGAGCAGTTCATCGCGTGGTTATGGGAAGGGTCGCCCGCATCGAAGGTCACGGGTGTCGAGACGGCGCCGAGCGATGCGTCCGAGGCTCAGCGGCTGACGGGATTCAGCTCCGCGTGACGGTCATGGTGCGTACGGCCGAGGTCGTCCGCGCCGTTCCAGCGTGTCCACTGGTTGATCACCTTGTCGGAATACCAGCGCTTGCCGACGCTGCCGTTGTAACGGGCGAGCGCGCGCGCGATGTTGTTGTTCTCGCGCTTCAGATAGAACCGGAAGATCGCGCAGCCCATGCGGATGTTCTCCGGCACCTTCACGAGCTGGTGGCGGCGCATGCCGAGATTCTCCGGCCAGAAGGGCATGACCTGCATCAAACCCACCGCGCCCGCATAGGAAACCGCGTAGCGGTTGAAATTGCTCTCGATCTCCATGATGGCCATGACGAGGCCGGGAGGAATCCGCGTCTCGCCCGGGCGGTTCGCCTCGCAGAAGACGTTCTTGAGGATCGTCATGCGTTCTTCGCGATCCGGCACGCGCTTGCGCAGCCGCGGCTCCATCATCTTGTACCAGACAGCGGAGTCGTATCGATCCTCGAAGCATTCAGCCTGATCGATCGCGTGCTGGACGGCGCTCTTCAACTCCGGCTCGCGCTGCGCATCGGCCGCCGGCGCCGCCAGGGAAATGGTCGGAGCCAACGCGAGCGGGAGCAGGGCGATCAGGGGCAGCAGGAAGCGCATGCCCCGCATTAGATAGCTAGCCGAGCTTCGCGCGCAACGCGGCGATCGCGTCGGCCAGCGGAAGTTCTTCGGCCGCCTCGGCACGCCGGTGGCGGTACTCGATCTTGCCGGCCTCGAGTCCGCGCTCGCCCACGACCACGCGGTGCGGGATTCCGATGAGCTCGGAGTCCGCGAACTTGACGCCCGGACGTTCGTCGCGGTCGTCGAGCAGCACGTCGTAGCCGGCGGCGAGCAATTCGTTGTAGAGGCGTTCTGCGGTATCCCGGACACGTTGCGACTTCGATGCGTTGAGCGGAACCACGACCACCTGGAAGGGCGCGATCGCGTCCGGCCAGATGATGCCGCGGGCATCATGATTCTGTTCAATGGCCGCGGCTACGACACGCGTCACACCGATCCCGTAGCAGCCCATGTACAGCGTCGCCTGCTTGCCCGATTCGTCGAGAACCGTGGCCCCCATGGCCTCGCTGTACTTCTTGCCGAGCTGGAAGATGTGGCCGACTTCGATGCCGCGCGCGATGGAGAGCGTGCCCTTGCCGGTGGGTGAGGGATCCCCCGGCACGACGTTGCGGATGTCGACCGCGACGGGTTCGGGCAGGTCCCGGCCCCAGTTCACGCCCGTCAGGTGCGCATCCTTCTTGTTCGCGCCGCAGACGAAGTCCGACAGCGCGACCGCCGAATGGTCGGCGTAAACCTTGCCCTTGAATCCCACCGGCCCGATGTAGCCGGCCTCCGCGCCAGTGCCCGCGGCAATCGCCGCACCCGAGGCCATGCGCAGCGGGTTCGCGACGCCGGGCAGCTTCTGCGCCTTCACCGCGTTCAGCACGTGATCGCCGCGCACGACGAGCGCCACGACGCCACCGTCGGTTCCCTCGACTAACAAGGTCTTCGCGACCTTGCTCGCGTCCACCTTCAGGAAGACGGTCAGCGCTTCGATGGTGCCGGCGTCGGGCGTCGCGACTTCCGTCATCGCCGCGGTCGCCGCCGCGCGCGGAGTCGACGGAGGGACGGTGGCGGCGAGCTCGATGTTCGCCGCGTATTGGTCGCCATCGGAGAAGACGATCGCGTCCTCGCCCGACTCGGCGAGCACGTGGAATTCCTCCGAGCCGCTGCCGCCGATCGCGCCCGTGTCCGCCTTCACCGAGCGGAACTTGAGACCCAGCCGCGTGAAAATCGCCGTATAGGCGCGATGCATCGCGTCGTACCCTTCCTGCAACGACTGCTCGCTCGGATGGAAGGAGTAGGCGTCCTTCATGAGGAATTCGCGCGCGCGCATCACGCCGAAGCGCGGTCGGCGCTCGTCGCGGAACTTCATCTGGATCTGGTAGAAGTTCGCCGGCAACTGGCGGTAGCTCTTGAGCTCGTTGCGCGCGATGTCGGTGATCACTTCCTCGTGCGTCGGCCCGAGGCAGAAATCGCGCTCGTGGCGGTCCTTGATGCGCAGCAATTCGGGGCCGAACTGCTCCCACCTGCCGGACTCGACCCACAATTCCGCGGGAATGACGCCCGGCATCAGCAGCTCGAGCGCGCCGGCACGATCCATCTCCTCGCGCACGATCTTCTCGACCTTGCGCATGGCGCGCAGTCCGAGCGGCATCCAACTGTAGAGCCCGGCGGCAAGCTTGCGAATGAGGCCCGCGCGCAGCATGAGCTGATGGCTCACGACTTCGGCATCGGCGGGAGTTTCTTTGGTCGTGTTGACCGGGTATTGGGACCAGCGCATAGGGGCGCGAGAGTGTATCAGGTCGCCTGATTCGCCTATGATCCCGACGTGAATCCAGAGCCCACGAACCCCGACGCGAAGCAGCAGAATCCGCCGAGCCGCGGCATCTACCTGTTGCCGAACCTGCTCACCACCGGATGCCTGTTCTCGGGCTTCTATTCCATCGTCGCCGCGATCGACCGCAACTTCGCGGTGGCAGGCGCGGCGGTGTTCATCGCGATGGTCTTCGACGGCCTCGACGGCCGCGTCGCGCGCTGGACCCGCACCGAGAGTCCGTTCGGCAAGGAGTACGACAGCCTGGCGGACATGGTGGCGTTCGGTCTCGCGCCCGCGGTGCTGGTCTACCAGTGGGGTGTGATCCGCATCGGCGAGTACGGTCACGAATGGCGCCAGTTCGGCTGGATCATCGCGTTCTTCTACGCGTTGTGCGCGGCGCTGCGCCTCGCGCGGTTCAACACGCACACCGCGAGCGGCGACAAGCGCTACTTCCAGGGACTGCCCAGCCCGTCGGCCGCGGCCACCGTCGCGGCGTTCGTGTGGTTCTTCGCCAAGTGGCGCGAGCCGGGACTGCCCGGCCTCGTGCTCGCGTTCGCGGTGACGGGTTACGCGGCGGCACTCATGGTGTCCTCGTTCAGTTACCTGAGCTTGAAGCAGATCGACGTCACCGCGCGCGTGAAATACTCGTACATCGGCTTCGTGATCGTCCCGATGCTGTTCCTGATCAGCGTGGATCCGCCGACGATGTTGTTCGCGATGTTCGTTTCGTATGCGACCTACGGTCCGGTGCAGTGGATAGGCCGGAAACTGCGGCGCCCCCGAAGCGCCGACGCGAGCTGATCGTGCAGCCGGGTAGTTTGCGCAACGCGTACCTGGATGCCCTCGGCATCGATCGCTGGGTGCCGCGTCATGCGCCGCCGGAAACCGCGCAAGTTGAGCTCGCGCCTGCTGCGATCGCGCGCACGCCGATCGCGCCGCAGGTGACGCGAAACGTCGAGATACCCGCGATCCGGGCGCCGGCGCCGCGCATCGAGCTCGCCAGCGACTGGGGTCCGCTGCGCGAGCAGGTCTCGGCCTGTACCGCCTGCGATCTGTGCAAGACGCGTACTCAGGCCGTGTTCGGCGTGGGCAACACGCGCGCGGACTGGATGATCATCGGCGAAGCGCCGGGCGCCGAAGAAGACCGGCAGGGCGAGCCCTTCGTCGGTCGCGCGGGGCAGCTGCTCAACGCGATGCTGCTCGCCATCGGACTGCCGCGCGAGACGGTGTTCATCGCGAACATCCTCAAGTGCCGGCCGCCGGGCAACCGCGATCCGAAGCCGGAGGAGGTTTCGAACTGCCTGCCGTATCTTTCGCGGCAGATCGCGTTGCTCAAGCCGAAGATCCTGCTCGCCGTCGGGCGCATCGCCGCGCAGAACCTGCTGGCGACGGATGTGCCGCTCGCCCGGCTGCGCGGCAAGCTGCATCACTTCGGAGAGGCGGGCACGCCGCTCGTGATCACCTACCACCCGGCCTATCTACTGCGCGCGCCGGCGGACAAGCGCAAGGCGTGGGAAGACCTCAAGTTCGCGCGCGCCACCTACGCGTCGCTGGGCAACTGATGGCCGCCGCACGCGAAAACATGCGCGAAGCGCCGGAGGTCCACATCCGGCCGATGATGGAGCTCGACCTTCCCGATGTCGCGGCGATCGAAAAGAGCAGTTACGCGTTTCCGTGGAGCGAGAACATCTTCCGCGACTGCCTGCGGGTCGGTTATTCGTGCCGCGCGCTCGACATGGCCGGCCAGATCATCGGCTACGGCGTCATGAGCCTCGGTGCTGGCGAAGCCCACATCCTCAACGTCTGCGTGCGCGAGGAATTCCGCAGCCTGGGATTCGGCCGGCGCCTGCTCGAACACCTGCTGGAACGCGCCTCGGCCGGCGGCGTCAGCGAGGCTTTCCTCGAGGTGCGCCCGACAAATCTCGCGGCGATCCGGCTGTACCAGAAGCTCGGCTTCGAGCAGATCGGCATCCGCCGCGGGTATTACCAGGCAGCCGACGGACGCGAAGACGCCATCGTGCTGAAGCTCGAGATCAAGTCGTCCGCGAATTGATAGCCCGTCGCTGACTCCGCGCTTTCTCACCCGGCACCGACCGGCCCGAGGGCTGGTATCATGCGCCGCCTTTTGCCGAGCGATGGGTTATGACGGCTGATGCAAGTATCGGAGAGATAAGCAAAAGAAGGACTTTTGCCATCATCTCCCACCCCGACGCGGGCAAAACCACCCTGACCGAAAAGCTGCTGTTGTTCGGCGGCGCGATCCAGATGGCCGGCACGGTCAAGGGGCGCAAGGCCGCGCGGCATGCCACCTCGGACTGGATGGCGCTCGAGAAGCAGCGCGGAATTTCCATCACGTCCTCGGTGATGCAGTTCCCGTTCCGCGGTCACATCATCAACCTGCTCGATACGCCCGGCCACGAGGATTTCTCGGAGGACACCTACCGCACGCTGACGGCGGTAGATAGCGCGCTGATGGTCATCGACTGCGCCAAGGGCGTCGAAGAGCGAACGATCAAGCTCATGGAAGTGTGCCGCATGCGCGACACGCCGATCATGACCTTCATCAACAAGCTCGACCGCGAGGGACGCGCGCCGATCGAACTACTCGACGAGATCGAGAGCGTGCTCAGGATCCGCACGGCGCCCGTGACCTGGCCCATCGGGATGGGACGCGACCTGCAGGGCATCTATCACCTCCTCGAAGACAGGATCTACGTGTACGAAGCGGCCGGCCGCGGCGAGCGTGGTTCGAACCGCGTGATCGAGGGGCTGCACAGCGCCGAGGGCCGCGAGTTGCTCGGCGAGCGCGCGCAACAGTTCGACGACGAAATCGAGCTGGTGCGCGGCGGCACCGCGGAGTTCGACGTGGACGAGTACCGCGCGGGCAGGCAGACGCCCGTGTTCTTCGGTTCCGCGATCTCGAACTTCGGCGTCGAGGAGTTGCTGGCGCATTTCGCGGTGCACGCGCCCGCGCCCCTGCCGCGCGCCACCGTGCAGCGCGAGGTGAACGCGGAAGAGGGCAAACTCACCGGCTTCGTGTTCAAGATCCAGGCGAACATGGATCCGCAGCACCGCGACCGCATCGCGTTCATGAGGCTGTGCTCGGGCAGGTACTCGCGCGGCATGCGCATGTACCACGTGCGCCAGGACAAGGAAGTGCGCGTGTCCGACGCGCTCACGTTCATGGCCTCGGACCGCCAGGCCGCCGACGAGGCCTACGCCGGCGACATCATCGGTCTGCACAACCACGGCACGATCAACATCGGCGACACGTTCACCGAGGGCGAGAAGCTCACCTTCACCGGCATTCCCAACTTCGCCCCGGAAATGTTCCGGCGCGCGGTGCTCAAGGATCCGCTCAAGATGAAGCAGCTCTCGAAGGGCCTCGACCAGCTGTGCGAGGAGGGCGCGACGCAGCTCTTCAAACCACTGCGCAACAACGACATGATCCTGGGCGCCGTGGGGCAGTTGCAGTTCGAGGTGGTGGCGTTCCGGCTTCAGGATGAATACGCGGTGTCCGCGGTGTTCGACAACGTCGCGGTGCACACCGCGCGCTGGGTCTACTGCGGCGACGACAAACATCTCGAGGAATTCCGCACGAAGGCGTACGACAACCTCGCCATCGATCACTCGGGCGCGCTGGTCTATCTCGCCCCGTCGCGAGTGAACCTCGAGCTCACCATCGAACGCTGGCCCAGAATCAAATTCCAGGCGACCCGCGAGTCTCATCAGGGCTGATGAGGATCGGGAGGATCGGGGACAGATTTATTTGTCGACGATAACGGCGAGGTATCGGCGATAAATAAATCTGTCCCCGATCCTGCTACTCTCGGGGCGTGCTGGAATACTTCAGGAACAGACAGGTCTTCGCCTGGGCGCTGTACGACTGGGCCAATTCCGCTTTCGCCACCACGGTCATGGCCGGTTTCTTCCCGGTGTTCTTCCAGAAGTTCTGGAGCACTGACGTCTCCGCGACGGCCACGACGTCGCGCCTCGGCGTCGCCAATTCGGTGGCCGGGCTCATCATCGCGATCCTCGCGCCCATCCTCGGCGCGATCGCCGACCGGGGCGGTCGCCGCAAGCAGTTCCTGTTCGCCTGGACGTTGTTAGGCGTCGGCGCGACCGGCGCGTTGTATTTCATCGGCCAGGGTGAATGGCTCTGGGCCGCGGTCCTGTTCGTGCTCGGCACGCTGGGTTTCAACGGCGGTGTGGTCTTCAACGACGCGCTGCTGCTCGACGTCGCCAAGCCATCGGAATACGACCGCGTTTCGGCGTTCGGTTACGCGCTCGGATATCTCGGCGGCGGCCTGCTGTTCCTGGTCAACGTGATGATGGTGCAGAAGCCGGAATGGTTCGGTCTCGCGGACGCCGGCCAGGCGGTGCGCGCATCCTTCGTGACCGTCGCGATCTGGTGGCTGCTGTTCACGATCCCGCTCATGCGGCGTGTCGTCGAGCAGCAGGCCGGCCCACGGCTCGGCGTCGGCGCCGCGATCTCGGTGGGTTTCCGCGAGCTTGCGAGCACCATCACGCACGTGCGCCAGTACCGCACGGTGGTCATTTTCCTGATCGCGTACTGGTTCTACATCGACGGCGTGAACACCATCATCAAGATGGCGGTGGCTTACGGACTGTCGATAGGGCTCGATTCCGGCAGCCTGCTGCTGGCGCTGCTGATAACGCAATTCGTCGGCTTCCCGGCGGCGCTGCTGTTCGGGTGGTTAGGCGACCGCATCGGGCCGCTGCGCGGCATCCTGATCGGCCTCGCGGTGTACGCCGGCATCACGGTGTACGCGTATTTCCTCGATACCGAAACCGAGTTCTACGCTCTGGCTATCGCAGTAGGCCTCGTGCAGGGCGGCGTGCAGAGCCTGTCGCGTTCGCTGTTCGGCCGGCTGATCCCCGAGGGCAAGAACGCCGAGTTCTTCGGCTTTTACAACATGATGGGCAAGTTCGCGACGGTGCTGGGTCCGTTGCTCATGGCGATCGTCGCAGCGACGACCGACAATGCGCGTGCGTCGATCGTGTCGATCATCCTCCTGTTCGTGATCGGCGGCGCGCTGCTGATGCGCGTGCCGGCCCACGCCGACCGCTAGCCGAACGCGCGCGCCTCGCGCTCGAACTCCTCGACCTCCGCGCGTGCCGGCGGCGCGCCGAATCGCAGCCGTGCGTAACGCGCCGCGATTGCCTGCACGCGCTCTGCGAGCTCGGGCCGCGCCGCCGCGATGCGCGCCGCGAATGCATACGGTCCTTCGTCCCCGGCGCGCGCCGGCGCCACGCGCGCGAGCTTGCGCGTGACCCGCAGCCACGCGCGACCGATCCGGTCGGGTTTGACGCGCGCGACGCTGCGCCGCAGGGCGAGGCTCACCCAGGCGATCCAGCCGCACAGCACGATCGCGAAGATCCATCCAAGGTGTTTCCAGTCGGGCGAGCCGATGCCGAGCTTCGACAGCAGATCGAACTGCGAGCGCAGGTTGAATTCGACGACGCGTTGCTGCCACCACTGGTTGGCGCCATCCCACGCAAGCGCGATCCGGTGCAGCCAGTTGTTCCGCTGGATGATGAAACTGGTCGCGGGCAGCGACTCGCGAAACACGTCGAAGATCCCGCGCTGCAGCCGGTCCGGCGCGACGACCACGGTCGGATCGATGCGCGTCCAGCCTTCGCCGTCGAGCCAGACCTCGGTCCAGGCATGCGCGTCGGACTGGCGCACGATCAGATAGTCGCCGGACGGATTCCATTCTCCGCCGAGATAGCCGGTGACGACGCGCGCCGGAACGCCGGCCGCACGCATCATCATCGCGTAGGCGGAGGCGAAGTGGGCGCAGAAGCCGCGCTTGTTGTCGAACAACGTCGTGTCGACGGAATCGACCGAGGTCTTGCCGGGGTCGAGCGTGTACTCGAGTCCCTGGCTGCCGAACCAGTCGAGCACCGCGCGTGAATACTCCGCGTCGCTGCCCGTTCGCGCGCGTATCTCGAGCGCGAGGGCTCGCGCCCGGGGATTGTGATCGGTGTCGAGCCGCGTTTCGAAGCGGCGGGCGCTGGCCGAGAGCGGCGCGGTCGAGCGGGTGCGCAGGTAGGACACGGCGTCGTAACTGCGCACCTGCGTGATGTCGACGATCGCGGTGAGTTGCCGGTCGTGCGCGAAGAACACGCCGCGGCGCGGGGGCTCGACGATGGTGTCCAGGGTCACCATGAAGCGCCGATAACTCGGCTCGAGCGTGATCCGGTAGCGGACCGGCGGACCCGCGACCTGTATCTCCTCGCGTGGATAGATCCGGCCACGCTCGCGGCGCCACGTGAACCCGTCGAACGAGTTGAGCACGGGACCCCGGAAATACAGTGCGGCGCGCGGCGGTGTCGCGCCCTCGAAGTGCACGCGGAACGCGGGGTCGTATTCGATCGCGAGGGAACCGATGCTTCCCGGCGCCATCTCGTCCGTGAGCCCGGTCGAAGCCTGGCCGCCGCGCTCGAGCGCCCAGAACTGGCCGGCGAAGCGCGGAAAGAACAGGAACGCGAGCGCCGCGAGCGGCACCGACATCGCGAGTGTGCGAGCCGAGAGGCGCAGCGCCGCGCGCGGGGTGAACGCGGTTCCGGCGTGCGCCACGAGCGCCATTGCCGCGATGACGCCCCACAGCTGCAGTAGATAGAGCGGCACGCGCCACAGGGACTGGTCCGCGAGCGTGGCGGCGAGGAGCAGGAAGAGGGCGACGCCGATCACGATGGCGTCGTCGCGCCGGGTACGCGCCTCGATCAGCTTGAGCGCGCCCATGAGCACCAGCAGCGCCGTGCCGGCCCCGAGGCCATTGAGCGTGCGGAAACTCATCAGCACAGCGCCGACGAATATCGCGGTGACGACGCCGAACACGATGCGCATGATCTTGCCCGGATTCGGTCGCGTCGTTCCACGCAACGTCGTCGCCAGGCGCCATACGGCCGCGGCGGCGGCGACTCCGACGCACCACAGCGGCGCGTCCGCCGCGACCAGCAGCAGGCCGCCGATGAAGACGAGCGTGGTGGCGACTTGCGAACGGTCGGTCACGGCGTTCATGGCCCGAATAGCGCCAGCGCGCGCAGGCAGTTCTCACGGTGTTTGTTGCCGCTGTCGGGCTCGATCGATTGTTCGCCCAGCAGGAGCCCATAACGCTCGCCGCGCGCGTGCGCCGCCATGACCCACGCCGACATCTGTTCGAGCCGTGATTCGAGATCGGCGCCGGGAACCTGGGCAAGGTTGAACGTGCGGTGGTGGGCCGCCGGCGATTGGTAGGTTTTCACGAGCAGTCCGCGGCCGCGCGCGTACGCGCGCCACGCGACCTGGCGCGGAGAGTCCCCGCTGCGGAACTCACGCAGGCCCGCCCATTCCTCATCCCCGGCGCGATGCACCGACGGCGCGTTGCCACCGCTCGAGGCTTCCGCGGGCGGCTCGCGCCGGCCGCGCGGCGCGGGCCACGCGATCAGCGCGGTTTCGTGGTGCACGTAGGTCCACGCGCGAAACAGGCCGAATGGAAAACGGGTCGACAGCTGCAGCCGGTCGATGCGCACACGACCGCGTTTCGTCAGCGGCAACGAGAGGTCCGCGCGCGCCTTGCCGCCCGCGGGCACGTCGAGCGCCACGAACTCGGATTCATCCGTCTCGCACTCGATGCCGATGCGCGGCGTATCCCAGGAATTTTCGAGCGTGAGCAGTAGTTGGCCATGCTCGCCCGCGAAGGCGTCGACCGTGGCCACGTCGCGCAGCACCAGGCCGACGAGATTGCGATGCGTCAGGTGCATCGCGATGAGCCCGAATCCCGCGAGCAGGAACGTGACCATCATCGCGATGCTGTTCGAGTAGTTGAGCCCTGCGAGCAGCATCACGAAGACCAGCATCGCGAAGGCCATGCCGGCGCGCGTCGGCAGGATGTACACGCGGCCGGTGACGACG
>JAEZCR010000089.1 GCA_023433465.1 Pseudomonadota bacterium
ACCAACCGATGAGTGCCGGACGCAAGTCAGGTAGTCTCCGTTCCGGCTGTGCGCCCGTAGCTCAGTTGGATAGAGCACCGGCCTTCTAAGCCGGTGGTCGCAGGTTCGACTCCTGCCGGGCGCGCCATTGTTTGTATTTTTCGGGCGATGTTTTCTGTGGTGGCCGTAGCTCAGCTGGTAGAGCCCCGGGTTGTGATCTCGGCTGTCGTGGGTTCGAGTCCCATCGGCCACCCCATTTCTCCCTAACGTTTCGCGCGTCCCCAGAGCTGCTCGTATTTCCATCCGGTCAGGTCTTCGACGACCGCGCGATTCTCTGGTGTCGGTTCCGTGCCCGGGTGCTTCTTGAAGCGCTCGATCTCCTCCATGAGAACGGCGTGTGTGTCGCTGTCGAGCTTGAATCGCAACGACACGATGAAGCCGAACACGAGCACCGCCAGCACGCCGAATCCCATGATGTAGACCACAGCATCCACGACGGACTGCGGCTGCGAGAGGCTCTTCGGAATGAGGCCGGCCACGTTCAGGATCTGGCTCACCGCGAAGATCGCCACCGACTGCATGAGCTTGCGCACGAAGGTCATGACGCCGGCGAAGGCGCCTTCGCGCCTGCGGCCGGTGACGATCTCGTCGACGTCCGGCATGTAGTTGTAGACGCTCCACGGAATGTAGTTGAGGGCGCCGCGTCCGAGGCCCGCGACCGCGACCACGACGAAGAACCACATGATGTTCGTGACGCCGCCCGCGTAGAGCGCCAGCAGGCCGATGACGCTGACCCCGAACAGGATGATGGCCATCCGGTAGGAAGGCGCGGGGTGGATGCGCACGAACAGCCAGATCGTCGCGATCACGGAGACGAGCTGCGCGATCGCCATCACCGTCGTGATGTCGGACGTCATCGCGACGCTGCCGGCCAGCGCGAACGCGATGAAATACGCGAATACGCCGTTCAGGATGTCCTGGCTGATGTAGCCGCCGAGGTACATGCCGAGGTGCAGGCGGAACGCGCGGATCCGCATCGTCGCCGCGAGGTCCTCGAAGAGCTGCGTGAGATTGCTGAACGGCGAGCGCTCCGGTGGCTTGTCATGGCCGGGGATCTCCTCGCGCGCGCGCTCCCAGGTGAAGAGATAGACGGCGAGGGCCACGAACACGAAGAACACCGAGAACACGATGCCGAGATAGAGGAACGTGCGCGCGGATTCCTTGCCGCCGAGCTGCGCGACGATCACGCCGGGCAGCCACAACGCGGCGATGTTCGCGATCTGTCCGCAGATGATGCGCGCGCCCGCGAACTTTGCCTTCGTCTTGTAGTTGGGCGACATCTCCGCTGCGAGCGTCTCGTACGGGATGATTTCCATCGCGTAGACGAGCTCGAAGAAGACGTAGGTGATCAGGTAGTACCAGAAGGTCTGACCCTCGACCCACATGAGCGCGAAGCTCGGCAGCAGCGGAATCGCCAGCAGGATGAAGAACCGGCGTCGTCCGAACTTCCGGCCGAGGCGCGTGTGATGGAAGTGATCGGAGATGTAGCCGATGACCGGCGAGAAGAACGCATCGAGCAGCCGCGCGACGACGAAGATGATGCCGGCCTCCGCGGCCGTGAGCCCGCAGAAGGTGGTGTAGAAGAACAGGATCCAGACGCCGATGATCGACATCGCGCCGGCGCCGAGGAAGTCGTTGCTCCCATAGGCGATGTAATGACCTGTCTTGACCTTTCGCTGCGCCATCGCTCCCCCGTCCAGTTCTTCTCGTCAGTCGAATGCGCGCTTGAATTCGCCCAGCGCGAGGATCGCCATCGCCTGTCCGTACGGCATCGACGTCAACGGAATCTTCCGGTAGCCGTCGAGATCGTCGAACACCGGCGTGCCGAACGAGACGTTCTTGAGCTCACCCGTCGCATCGATGTTGGCGAGCACCGCCTTCAGCGCGCGGATGCCGGCCTCCTCGAATTCCCCGCCGATGTAGCCCTTGCGCACGGACTTCAGGATTCCGTACGCGAAGCCGGCCGTGGCGGAGGCCTCGAGATATGAGCCCGGATCGTCGATGAGCGTGTGCCACAGGCCGCCCGCATCCTGGTGCTGCACGAGCGTGCGGATCTGCTGCAGGTGGGTTTCGAGCAGGAACTCGCGCAGGCCGTCGCCGGGTTTCAGGTCGAGCAGTTCGATGAACTCCGGAATCGCGATCGTGACCCAGCAATTGCCGCGCGCCCACCGTGCGTTCGCGAAGTGGTGCCGGCCATCGAAGGTCCAGCCGTGAAACCACAGTCCGGTCCTGCGATCGACCAGGTATTTGACGTGCAGCATGAACTGGCGGCGCGCTTCCTCGATGTAATGCGGCCGGCCCAGCAAGCTGCCGATCTTCGCCAGCGGCAGCACGCTCATCATCAGCGTGTCGTCCCAGAGCTGCTGGTTGTTCACCGAGTTGAACACGATGTGCTGGAAGCCTTGCTCCTCGGTGCGCGGCAAGCCGTCCATGAGCCACTCGGCCCATTCATCGAGATAGGGCAGCCAGCCGGCGTCCGGCTTCTCCTCGTACAGATAGGCGAGGGTGAGGAACGGCGCGACGGTGTTGATGTTCTTGGTCGGCGGGCCCGCCGCGAGCCGGTCGCGGAACCAGTCGAGCATGATCTGCTTGCAGCGCGCGTCGTTCGTCTGCTGGTAGTACTTCCAGATGCCATACAGTCCGACGCCGTGTGTCCACTCCCAGTCGTTCCAGCCCTTCGTGTCGATGACCCGGCCGTCTTCGAGTCGCAGCAGGAATTCGCCGGAAGTGTCCTTGATCTCGACCAGATTGCGGATCAGCAGGTGGATGGTGCGGTCGATGTCGGCGGCGTCGATGCCGTGAAGTAGTTTGGGCACGAAGAGTCCTCGAACGAAGTCAATCCAGGTGGAAGACGGGCACGAGCGGCCATTCGACCGGGCGGCCGTCCGGATGAGTCTGCATCAGATCCTTCATGTAATCCCACCAGCGGCGCATGAGCGGATGGTCGGGGAGCTGCTCGCGCTCGTGGTCGTCGCGCAGCTTGAGCACCGCGAACAGTTGCAGCGTCTGCTCGTCGAGAAAGATCGAGTAGTCATGGATGCCGGAATCGCGCAGCAGCTGCGCGAGCTCGGGCCAGATCTCGTCGTGGCGTTTCCTGTATTCGGCGGCGTTGCCGGGCTTGAGTTGCATGCGGAACGCGTGGTTCATCGTGCTGCCTCGAGGTTCATGGCTGTGGAAGGCGGATCGGGATGAGCGGGATCGAAGCGCCCCGCGTCCGGCGCCAGGTGCGAAGCGAGACCGGCCAGCAAGGCTGCGTCCGCGGCGCGCACACCCTCGATGACCATGCGCGCCAGTGAGTACGCGCCGTACTCGTTGTGGTGGGTGCGATCCCGGCCATCGTCCGCGAACGCGCGCGCCGCAGCCTGCGGCCCCAGCGCCTCGTAGAACGCGATGCTCATCGCGTTGAGATCGATGAGCGCGGTTCTCTCGGTGCGCGCGACCTCGCGCATCGCGTCGGGATATTTCTCGAGCGTGGGCACGATGCGGCCCCGCGCGTCGAAGTTGCGGCGTTCGGGAGACGTGACGAGGATCGGCGTGCCGCCACGGCGGCGGATCTCGGCGATGTACGCGCGCAGATACGCAGGGTAGGTAGTCGCCGCGTCGGCGTGGGTCTGCGGCCACTGGGTCTTCTGATCGTTGTGCGCGAACTGGATCATCACCCAATCGCCCGCGCGCAGCGTCGAGAGAAGTTTGTCCAGGCGCAGCCCGCTCAGGAACGACTTGAGCGATTCGCCGGATTCGGCGTGGTTCGCGACCGCGAGCCCCGCGCCGAGGAATCGCGGCAGCATCTGGCCCCAGCTCGCATTCGGCGCCTGTGCCTGATCGGTCACCGTGGAATCGCCCGCGAGGTACAGCGTCGGAATTTCCACCGGCTCGATCGAGATGGACCGCAGCCCGGTGGCACCGGGCAAGAACTCGATGGACAGCCGATCGTCCCAGGTGGCGCTGCCGATCTCGCGTGGTTTGAGCCGGACTTCCGTACCACCGGCGGCATTTTCGGGCAGCGCCGGAAGCGCGGCGGAGCGCAGGTTGACCACGAAACTGCATTCGGTGCACCCGTCCTCGACCATCAGCCGGCGTTGCTCGGCCAGGATCTTGCGAAGCGATCCGGCGGGCTCCGCGCGCACGTGGACTCGATAATTGCCGTCGGGCAGCCGTACCGAGAAGCGGGTCGACCCCGGGTCGAAGCCGAATCCGCGTCCGGCGTCGTAGGCGGGAATGCCGGCAGCATTGCCTCCGCGAGCGAATTCGAACGACCTGGCTTCGGCGACCCGGGAGGCCGGCGTGCTGGCTGCCGCGAGGGCCGTGGCCAGCGCAAAGGCTGTCGCTGTGGACAGCGATTTCACGCGCGAAAGCCCGGCACGGATGCCCGATTGGCGACGATGCTCATGCTCGGATCCCCCCGTGCGCTGCAATGCGATTCGATCGTGTTTGATCGCTTTTTATCGTAGTTGATTGAATTGCGCCAGCACCGATTCGCGTCCCGCGGTGGATTTTCGTTTTCGCTCTGGTAGAGTGCGCGCCCCTGCGGACGGGCCGTTAGCTCAGTTGGTAGAGCAGCTGACTCTTAATCAGTAGGTCGTAGGTTCGACCCCTACACGGCCCACCACT
>JAEZCR010000114.1 GCA_023433465.1 Pseudomonadota bacterium
ATGCGTGAAGAAGACGAGACCGCTGCAGTCGAAACCTGAGGTCGTCGCGCCGCCGTAACGATAGGGAACGCCCCGCATCGTGAGCGCGTAATCCGCGACCATTGTTCCGAGCTCGCGCGAGGAGCCCTTCCGGCCATTCCATTCCGGGACCGGCGGAATCGCCGGGGCGGTCACGGGCATTTGAACCGGTGGTTGCGAGGCCTTCGGCTCCGGCGCCGATGCGCACCCCGCGAGCAGCATGACCAGGAGGGTTACAGATCTATTTATCGACGATCTTTTCATCGTCGATAAATAGATCTGTCCCCGATCGTCAGCTCGCGGCGCGGGCATCGCCGATCTCCGAGCCGGGTCCGCGCGACTCGAGGATCTCGGTGAGCGCGGCGGCCGACATGGGGCGCGCGAGGAAGAAGCCCTGCGCGGCTTCGCAGCCGCGCGAGCGCAGGAATTCGAGCTGTCCGCCCGTTTCGACGCCTTCCGCCGTCACGCGTTTTCCGAGGGTGTGCGCCATCGTGATGACGGATTCGACCAGGGCTCCGGCGGATTCGTTCTGCGGCACTTCGTCGAGGAAGCTGCGATCGAGCTTCACGGTATGCACGGGATACCGGCGCAAATAGTTGAGCGACGAATATCCCGTGCCGAAATCGTCGAGCGCGAGCTTCACGCCGAGCGCAGCCAGGGCGCGCAGCGGCTCGTCGACTTCGGTGTCGGCGAGCACGGATTCCACGAGCTCGAGCTCGAGACAGCCCGGCTGGATGCGATTCTGGTCGAGCGCGCCCTGCACGAGCCGCACGAAACCCGTGTCCTTGAGCTGCTGGACCGAGACGTTCACCGAGAAGCTGCGCGGCGCGATTCCCGCGGCGAGCCACTCGGCGTATTGCGCGCAGGCGGTCTCGAGCACGAAGCCGCCGATGTCGGTGATGAGCCCGGAATGTTCCGCGGCCGGGATGAATTCGCCGGGTAGTTTGATGCCGTCGTAACGCGTCTGCCAGCGCAGCAGCGCCTCGACGCCGCACAGCCGGTTGTCGGCGAGCGTGAACTGCGGCTGGTAGAACAACGCGAACTCGCGCCGGCGCAACGCGCGGTGCAGCCCAGAATCGGTGAAGCTCGCGCGCCGCTGCGCCATTTCGCGCTCGAAGAACACCGCGCGTCCGCGGCCTTGCGCCTTCGCGCGATACATGGCGAGGTCCGCCTGGCGGATCACGTCCTCGAGATCCACGCCGTCGTCGGGAAACAGCGTGACGCCGACGCTGGCGCGCATCTGGTAATCGCGGCCGCCGAGATTCGCGGGCAACGCGAGCGAGCGGATCACGCGGTCGGCGATCTGCCGCACGGTGTCGCAGTCGCCGACGTTACGCAGCAGCACGGTGAATTCGTCGCCACCGAGGCGCGCCACCGTGTCGCCTTCCTTCGTGCAGGCCTTGAGGCGATGGGCGACGATCGACAGCAGCTGGTCGCCCGCGCCGTGGCCGAGCGTGTCGTTGACGCGCTTGAAGTGATCGAGATCGACGTACATGAGCGCGCCGCGCGTGAGGCCGGTCGAGGCCGCCGCGAGCTCCTGTGACAGACGGTCGCGGAACAACGCGCGGTTCGGTAGTTGGGTGAGAGGATCGTAATGCGCCTGGCGATACAGGCGTTCGTCACGCGCGCTGTTCGAGAGCACCGCGCGCAGACGCTCCGCGAAAGCCGCGCCGTAACCGGCCGCCGCGGTATCGCGCACCGGCTCGGTGTGATAACCGACGACCAGCATCGCGCTCAGGCGGTCATCGTCGACCACGGGCCAGGCCCAGAAGAATTCGGCGCCCGCGTCGCGCATCGAAGTGAGGAACGAGTGCCGGCTCTCCTCGACGCGCGCGATCGTGAGTCCCTCCGAGGCCTCGCGCACGGTGGCGATCATCGCGGAATCGAACGTCACGCGCTGCACCGGCTGTTCCTCGGCGCCGAGCGCGGCCATGAACAGTCGTCCGTGCGCGTGCGCGGTGGGATCGAGCAGGATCACGCCCACGCACTGGCTGCGCGTGAGATCGCGGAATTTCGGCAGGACCACGTCGAGCGCGCGGTCGATCTCGCTCGCGGCGAGCAACGCGCGGTCGACCTCGCCCAGCATTTCGAACGCGCGCCAGTCCCGCTGCAGTGACAACGACGTGTGGTTGAACTCGCGCTCGAGCGGCGCGAATTCGTCGATCGCGAATCGCGGCAGGGTCTCGAAGCGGCGCTCGCGCAGGCGCGCGAGTCCGCGCTGCAGCGCGCGCAGCGAAGGCATGTAACGCTCCCCGATGATCGCCGCCACGGCGAAGCCGAGTACGATCGTGAGCGCGAGCAGGCCGAGCGTGATGGGCGCGAGCTCGGTCATGGTCGCGCCGAGGGGCGCTTCCGGCCCGAACACCACGACGACACTCGCGGATTCGGGATCGAAGGGATCGCGCGCCGGGACGTGCGTCATGGCGCCGCGCCACTCGCGCCCCGCGGCGTACCACGCGAGGATCGTCGCGCCTCCGGGCGCGTCGACCGCGTGTGGCGCGCGGTGACTGAAGAGTTGCACCAGCTCGTCGGGAACGGGACTGCTGCTGAATCGGGCGCGTCCCGCGGCGTCAAGCACGACGAGGTAACGCCCGTCGAGCCCGTTTGTGAAATCCTTCGGCATCGCCCGCGAATCGAACAGCAGCGTCGATGCCTTCTCGCGCGAGAGCGCGACGAGCTCGAGGTTCTGGAGGTTGGCGCGACGCTCTTCGGCATCCATCCACCGCGCCAGCAGCGCGATGCCGACGGGAATGAGCATGGCGAGCGAAATGATCACCCACAGACGACGGGTGAGTCCGCTGCGCAAGACGGAGCTGTACGGATTGGAGCTCATCGTTTCCCGACCGTGGGTTGCGTCCAAACCACGTCGTCAGGACGTGCGCGCAACACGCCGGACTTTACGGAATGCGAATGCGCGCAAATGCGCGCCGCGTCACGGTTGCGGGCGGGTCCGGGTCAGCGAGCGGCCTTTTGGGCGTTTTGCACCGGAATGGGTTGCGCCAGACGGTACTCGGCGAGCTGTCGCAGTGCACCGTGGGTGTAGCGGTAGACGCCACGCCGGCCACCGCGTGCCGCGCCGACCATGGCGCGGGCGACGGTCTCCGCCGGAATCGGCCGCAGGACCTCGCGTTCGCCGGTGAGCAGCGGGCCGTAGACCGGCGCGAATAGTTTGGCCAGGTCCTCGAGGAAACGCCCCGACTTGCGCGCTCCGAGCAGCAGGCTCGGCTGCATGATGTCCACCGAGGCGAAGCCGACCGTCGCGATCGCCTCTTCCATCTCGCCCTTGGTGCGCAGGTAGAAATTCTTCGAGCCCGAGTCCGCGCGCGCCGAGGAGACGACGACGAATCGCGAAACCTGGGCCGCGCGCGCGGCATGCGCGAACTGCATCACCGCGTCGACGTCGACGGCGCGGAATGCCTCCTGCGATCCGGCGTCGGCGATCGTCGTGCCGAGGCAGCAGAAGGCGTCCTGGGCCGTGAGGCCCTTCAACTGCTCCGCCATGCGCGGAAAAGTCACGATGCGGTTGGCGAGCTTCGGGTGCTCCTTGCCGAGCGGCCGACGGGTCAGCGCGAACACACGCGAGTAGTCAGGAGCATCCAGCAGGTGATTGAGGAGGTATCCGCCGACCAGGCCCGTGGCGCCGGCCAGCAACGCGATTCTTGGTGTCGTGCTCACGCGCGCGAGCTTAACAAGAATCGATGCTCACTCGCCGTGAGGGAATCTCGCACCGCGCGCGCTCGGCATGTGCCAGTTGTAGTACAGCGCGAGAATGCGCAGGACGAAACAGAGCACGGCGGCCGCGATCCCGGTCGGCCCGGCGGGCCATTGCAGCCAGTCGCCCAACACGACGATGACCGCGGCCGCGAGCGCGGCCAGCGCATAGATCTCGCCGACCAGCACCTCCGGCACCCTCGTGAGCAGCAGGTCGCGCACCACGCCGCCGCCGATGCCGGTCAGCATCCCGAGCAGCGCGCTCATCAGGGGAGACAGGCCGAACTCCAGCGCGCGCTGCGTGCCCACGACCGCGAACAACCCGAGACCGGCGGCATCGAACACGCGCACCGGGTTTCGCAAGCGCTCGATCAGCGGATGCCAGGCGAATGTGATGGATCCGGCGAGCAGGGCCGAAGCGACGTAGCGCCAGTCCTGGAACGATGCCGGCGGTACGGCGCCGATCAGCAGGTCGCGCAGGATGCCGCCCGACAGCGCGGTCGCGACGGCGAGCACCATGACGCCGAACATGTCGAGACCCCTGCGGACTCCGGCCAGCGCGCCGGCCAGCGCGAAGATGAAGACGCCGATGAGATCGAGGGCTAACAACATGGGGCGTTCACTATGCCCACTCCGCCCGGGATCAGCTAGTGAGACGTTTCACCCACGCCACGTACTTGTCCATCCACCCGTGCAGGAACTTGCGCGTTTCGGGATCCGCGACGTTGCCGGCCTCGTCGAAGAAGCCGTTTTTCACCTGGATGTACGCCTCGGGCTGTCCCAGTGTCGGCATGTCGAGATAGGCGAGGATGCCGCGCAGGTGCGATTGCGCGACCGCCGTGCTGATCGCTCCCGGCGAACAGCCGATAACACCCGCGGGTTTGCCGGCCCAGGCACTCTGGCCGTAAGGGCGCGACGCGTGATCGAGCGCGTTCTTGAGCACTCCTGGCACCGAGCGGTTGTATTCGGGCGTCACGAAGATGACGGCATCGACGCTGCGGATCTCCGCCTTGAACCGCTGCACCTCGGGCGCCTGGTTCCCGTCGTCATCCTGGTTGTAGAGAGGCAGGTCGCCTATCTTCAATTCCTTGAACGTGAAATCCGCGGGCGCGAGCCTGATCAGCGCTTGGGTCAGCTTGCGGTTGAAGGATTCAGTGCGAAGACTGCCTACGACGTACCCGATCTGTCTGGACATTTGGCCTCCTGATACCGGGAATATCGCAGATTCCCGGCCGCGTTCTGTAGGAAGGTGTCGCGGCATGGGCCCTGCTCCACTCGAGTTTGAAAAGCGGTAGAGTCGGCATTCATGCCTGCACGCAAGAAACTCGGGTGGCTCGTAGCCACCGTGGCCGCCGGCCTCATGGCCCCGGCGTTCGCCGTCTCCGACGCCGAACGCATCGCGGTCTACAAGGAGTTCCGCGCACAGTTCGATTCGCGCCAGTACGCCGCGGCGCAGCCGCTGGCCGAACGGCTGGTGCAGCTCACGGAAGAGCAGTTCGGGCCGGACGAGCTCCAGCTTTCCAATCCACTGACGAATCTCGCCACGGTCCATTACAAGCTGGGCAACTTCCCGGCGGCCATCGAGAACTACCAGCGGTCGCTGCGCATCCTGCAGGCGAAATCGACTCTCAACGACAAGCAGCAGATCCGCCCGCTCCACGGCCTGGGCATCGCCTTTCTCGGCGCGGATGACCCCGAATCGGCCGTCGTGGCGCTCAAGCGGGCTGCCGACCTGTCGCGCAATACCGATGGCCTCTACAACATCGGGCAGGTCGAGTTCATCGACCCGCTGATCGATGCCTACCTGTCCACCGGCCGCTATCTCGAGGCCGAGAAGGAAGCGATGTACGCCCTGCGGGTCGAGGAAGCCGCCTACGGGCGCGCCTCGATCAAGCTACTCGACCGCTTGGACAAGCTCGCCCGCTGGTACGAGTTCGAGCGCCGGTTCACGAGCGAGCGCAACACCTACGACCGGTCGCTCAGCATCCTCTCGCGCAACGCACCCCCGAACGACCTGCGGCGCGTCGCTCCGCTGCGTGGCATCGCGCGCTCGTACCGGCTGGAGCTGTTCTACGGCGTCGAGGGCGCCGACACCGGTTCCACGTTCAATTCCGGCAGCCAGGGCGCCCCGGTGATGATCGAAGGGACGCAGCAGCGGCGCGGCGAGAGCACCCTGACTACCGCGCTCGAGATCATCGGCTCGCACTCGCCGGTCGACCAGAAATTGCGCGGTGAGGTGCTGACGGATCTGGCGGATTGGTACCTCGTGACCAACGCGACCCGCCGCGCGTACGAGACCTATGCCGCCGCGTGGGAAGCTTTCTCCGCCGCGGGCGATACGACGTACCTGGAATCTCCGCGCGTGCTCGCCTATCGACCGTCGGTGAGCAGCGTGGACCGATCGCAGCTCGATCCCGCCGAGTCGGTGGTCAAGGTCGTGGAGATGCGCTTTACGGTGGATCGCGAAGGGCGGGTCGACGAGGTGACCTCACCGACCACCGACGTGCCGGAATCGATCGTCAAGAACTCGATGAGTTCGATGAAGCGTTCCCGCTACGCGCCTCGCATCGAGAACGGCAACGCGGTCCCCACGCCGGACGTGGTGTTCCGAGAGCGCGTGATGGTCAGGGCGCAGTCGCAGCCTGCGCCGGGAGCTGCGGAGAAGCCTGCTCCTGAGACGGAGGAGACTCCGACGGCTCCGACTCCGGAGCCGGAGAAGCCGGCGGAATCGAAACCGGAGTAGGCGCGGGAGCGGGCGCGGACGGCGCCTGCACCACCGGCGGATCGTTGATCGGCACCGCCTCGATGAGCGCGTCGGCCGAGAGTGCCTGCTCTTCCGCCGAACCCGGCTCGGGCGCGGCCCGGGGCTTCAGCGCCTGCGACGCCAGCAACGGCTTCGCCACTTCCAGCGTCGTGAACTGAGTCAGGAACTTGGCGGCCGCGTCACGCATCGCCGCGTAGCCCGCCATGCTGAGTTCTTCCTCGCCGTTCCCGATCTGCGGCGCGGGGCCGCTGCCATAACCGGTGAGCGACAGCGTGTCGATGAGCTCGCCGGTCGGCGCGTAGATCAGGATCTGGTAGCGGATGGTGACCGCGCAGTACACGCCGCCGGTCTCCTTCGCCATCGCGAACGAGAACTGCTCGATGCGCGGCTCGAAGATCGCCTGAAGGCCGGGCTCGACGCGCGCCGCGTCGACGCTGTCGAACATGCGGGCCTCGGCGAACGCCTGCTCGAAGATCTGCTGGACCATGCGCCTGTGGGCGGGACCGAGCTCCGCCTCGTAGTCCACGCTCGCGCGGGTTTCCTTGTGGATGTAGTTGGCCATCTCGTTCGAGACGACGACGCCTACCTTCGCGGGCGTGGTCACTACCAGCGCGTCGGGCAGTTCACCCTCGGGCCGCACGGCGACCCTCATGCATCCGGCGAACAGCAGCGCGCACGCCACCAGTGAAGTAGTTAGTAATCGGTGGCGGCGCGGATGCATGTTGGAACCTGGCTCGTGGCGCGAGGTGGGCTGACTAACCTACACAGCGGGGCTGGCCGAGAACGTCGATCTTGATCGCGCAACTCGGTCCGCCGATCGTGAGACCAACGAAGGTGCCTTCGTTCTCGTCGCACATGGCCCGCATTAAACCAGCAAAGCGCGCGTTAATAAACGGCGGGGAGCTCGCGCCCGCGGGCATGCCGATCGCGTGGATGCGGATGCGTCGGCGACCCTGGCGGTCGAGCGGGTTGTATTTGCGCACCGCCGCCAGCGCGGCTTCGTTCGAGGCGCCGGTGTAGTCGTCGCCTATGACATACACACTGATCTTCTTGTCGGCGGCCCACCAGTACTGCACGGCGGCGCCGATGCCCTCGACCGGGCTGGAGTTGCTGAAGGGTTTCCAGTTGACCATCGTCGAGAGGATCTTCTGACGTTGCGCCGGCGTGTCCTGCAACCACTGGCCGCGCGTGCTCGGAAACATCGCCTTGCCCTCGTCGTCGAGAATCTGCATTCCCTTGACCGTGGGATAGATGTCGAGGATTTCCTTCATGACGTTCTGGGCGTTCTCCCAGTTGTCGGCCTGCATGCTGCCCGACGTGTCGATCACGAAGATGATGTATTCGCTGTCGACCGGGATGCCGCCGACCTGCATCACCGTGTCTATCTTCTTCGGCGCGTTCCTGAGCAGGCGCTGCATCTCGGCGGTGAGCGTCTGGTGGGCGGCGACCAGCTCGGTTTCGACGATGTTTGTGACCGTGGCCTCGCCCTTGCTCGCCTTGAACTCCCCGCGGATCTTGTTGAGATCGACGGCCATGGCCGCGGCGCGCGCCTGTTCCGCATCGCGCTCCCTGACGCGGCCCTGCATCTCGCGATTGAGGATCTCGGTTTCGCCGCGCAGCTCGAACAACTGGCGCTGGAGGGCGTCGATCTGGCCCTTGAGGTCCTTCTCGCTGCGCTCGATGACGATGGGTTGGCCGACGTCGGTCAGCACCAGCAATAGGATGATCGCGCCGAAGCCGCAGCAGATGCAGTCGAGGAAAGACAGCGTGAAGACTTCGAATTCGCGGCGTTTGCCCAGGGCCATCGGTAACTCCTGCTACGGCCAGTCGCGCGAGGGAACGACGTACGAACCACCGGTGCGCCGTGCGAGCTGCCAGTAGGCGTTCGCGGCGGGCAGGTCGCCCTTCATCGGCAGCAGCACGACGTCGATCGGCAGGTCGCGCGTCATGATCTTCATCGCGTCGTTGAAGAGCTTCTCGCGATCGGCGGCCTTGATGAACTTGCGCGCGGGCGGCACCGATCCCTGCGTGGGCAAGCCGTCGGTGATCAGGATGATCTGGTCGGGCTGCGGCTCGATGGTGCGGATCGTCATGAACGCGTTCACGAGACTGGTGCCATCCGCGGGCGTGATCGCGCGCGCGGCCGTGAGCACGTTGTTGATCACGCGCGGATCGCTCGAGGAGAGCCACTTGCCCTGCGTGTCGGCGAGCACCGCCCTCGTCTTCGTGTTGAAGCCGTAAACCTGGAACTCGCTGTTGTCGGGCAGCTGCGCGCTCAGCCACTCGACCATGTCGAGCGCGCGGCGCCACTTGAGCGCGGAGCGGCGCATGGCCTCGGGCTGGTTGCGCAGGCGCAGGACCTTCGCGACGTCCTCGTCCATCATGCTGGCCGAAGTGTCGAGCAGCACCATGATGCGTTTGCCCTTCACCTTGAGCGAGCTGATGTAGCGGCGATCGCCGCGGCCGCGGAAGGCCTTCACGCGTGTGCCCGCGGGTCCCTTGTCGAGCGCGCCGCCTTCGAGCCGCTTGATGCCTTCCTGGAGCGACTTGATGTCGGCCATGAGTTTGTTGATGTGCTCGCGGCGCGCGACGCTGTCGACGTCCAGCGTCGGGATTTCCTCGCGACGCTGCTTGAGCTCGGCCGCGACACGCAGCGCGCGCGCCTTCGCTTCGGCCGCGTCCTGGTCGGTCTTCTCGAGCGTGTTGCGCAGGAGCACGAGATTCTTCGTGCCTTCCTTCACTTCTTCCTCGAGCTTGCGCACCTCGCCCGTGAGCTGATCGATGCGCAGGATCTCCTGCGCGCCGGCCTGCGCCTGCACGATCGTGTAGAACAGCACCACCGCGCCGAATCCGCAGCAGATGCAGTCGAGGAACGACAGCGTGAAGACTTCGAAGGCGCGGCGCTTCTTTCTCATCCGCCCTCCCCGGCCGGCGCCTGCGGCGCGAACGCCGCGGCGGAGATCAGCGTGAACTCGACGCCGGGCGTGCCGACGCGCACGCGGTCGCCGGGACGCACGGTGGCCTTCTCGCGCACGCGCGCGCCGTTCACCCAGGTGCCGTGACGGCTGTGATCGATGAGCACGGTGCGGTCGCCCTCGCGCCGCAATGAACAGTGCCGGCGCGAAACGCCGGCCGCGGCGCGCGGCAGCACGATGCGCGGCTCGTTGTCGATGTCCTCGGTGCCGATGACGAGGCCGAGATCCGGGAAGCGCCGCGAGTCGCCGCCGAACAGGATGTGCGTGACCGGCAGCGCGCGCCCGGCCGACGGCGTCGGCGGCGCGAGATATTCGATGTCGCCAGCGAGCTGATGGTCCGTGATGCGCGCGACCTGGCGGCGCAGGCGCGGTCCCGCGTTCGGGCTGGCCGCCTGCAGCGACGCGGCGACCGCCGCGAGGCCCGCGGGCACGATGACGAGGCCTTCCTGCTCGGACTCGAGCAGGCGCGCGAGAAAGCCCGGCCAGCGCCGCGACTCGTCGGGCAGCACCAGTGCCGCGGCCTGTCCGGCGATGCGCGCCGAGCGCGCCAGTCGCGCGAGCTCGCGGAAGAACGCCACGGCCGCGTCGGCGAACTGCTGCGCTTCGACTTCGACCGCGAACCGCGAGCCATCGGCCTCGACGGCCGCCTCGACCTTGCCGTGCACCGCCGCCTGCGCGACGAATGCCGGCAGGTCCGCGAACAGTCGCTGCTCGACGTCGAGCGTCATGAGCGGATCGAACCGCGTGTTCTTGACCATGATGGCGGCCACGGCCTGCAGCCACTGGTCGTACACGTCGAGCAGGTTGGCGCGCTCGCTCTTGAAGGATTCCTCGAACGAACACTCCGCGCCGCCCGCGACCCGCGTGGCGGTCGCCGAGCGCCAGCCGGCCTCGAGCAGCACGTACTGCCCGCGTTCAGCCACCGCGGCCGAGGTCAACGTCGCGGCGTCGATGAAATCGCGCACGTCGACGCCCGCCGCGCTGAGCGCGCCACGCAATCCCGCCAGGGCGGAAGCCTCGAGTCCGGCGGGCACCGCGACGATGGCGTCGATGCGCTCGGTCACGGCCAGCGCGCGCAGGTGCGCGAGCACTTCGATGGCGACGTTGCGCGCCGCGTTCTCCTCGCGGCCCAGCTCGCGCCAGTGACCGAGCGACACCGCATCCGGCCGGCCGCGCCAGGCGGCGAGCGCGGCACGCCCGAAGCGCGGCTCACGCACGCCGAGCTCGATCGCCAGCGGCTCGTGCGCGACGAGCTCTCCATCGCGCGCGATGGACAGTGTGTGGTGATCGAAGTGCAGGCCGTACATGACTAGATGTTCGTGGGGAAACTCACGCTCGAGTCCGCGCTGTACTGCAGGTCGGGCGGCACTTCCTCGGGCGAAATTCCTTCGTAGGGATCCTTGTCGGCTTCTTCCTCGCCTTCGGGCGCGGCCGTGCCGGGCGGCGCGGTCTTGTCGGGCGTTCCGCCCTGCGGGCCGGGCGCGGGCGTGCCGGGCTCGCTCGCCGGCGCGGGCTTGTCACCGGGCGCTGGCTGCGGGGCCTGCGGGGAGTTGACCGCGGCGGTGTTGACGCCGACGGGCGGACCGGTGCGCACGGGCGTGTTGATCACGAACGTCGTCGCCGCCCAAGCGGGGG
>JAEZCR010000193.1 GCA_023433465.1 Pseudomonadota bacterium
CTCGACGACTACGTCGAGCGGGCACTCCGCTTCAGCACAGAGATCTCGTTGCAATTCGTTCTGGCGTCACGCGGCCAGATTCTCGATCTTCTCGAGCGTCTATACCCTGTACCGTGCGATGCGGACACGCCGACGGGGCACTACCCCGCGCCGCTGGACGTGAACTGACGCGACAACCCGCGACAGTTCGATAAGACGTTCCGGCCAATGATTGTCGAAGGACCGCGGCCAGCAGGCTGAGTCCCGCAAGCACCGTGACTGAGCGCAGCCAGCATCTCGTTGTCTCGCGCCGCTCGAACTTTCCACAAGCAGCGCGCATTGCATGACGAAGTGCACATTGTCGCGTGACCTGTCATGACGGAAGAATTGGATACAGGGCTGCGCGCGCTCGAGCTCTGGAGTCTCGATGGAAGCGCGGTGGACTCCATGCAGATCACGAGCGCATTCGACGGCGGCAACATCAGAGTTCTCGATTCGAGCGATCCGGCGAACGTGAGGCTCGAGATCGTGCCGGATCAGCATGCCCGTTACTATCAATGGTTCTACTTCAGGCTTTGCGGAGCAAAGGGCGTTCCCTGCAGGCTCAGGATCGAGAACGCAGGTGGGGCCTATGTCGGTGGATGGGACGGCTATCGGGCAGTTGCTTCGATCGATCGAAGAACCTGGTTGCGCGTTCCGACTTCCTACGCCGACGGAATACTGACCATCGAGCTCGAGCCGCAAAGCAACTCCGTCTACCTTGCCTACTTTGCGCCGTACAGCATGGAGCGCCATGACGATCTCATCGCTACATGCCTCGCGACCGGGCGGGCAGAGATGGAGATCGTCGGCAAATCACTCGACGGTCGGAATATCGACCTGCTGCGAGTTGGCGCTCCTGCCGCGGAAAGCCTGGTCGTCTGGATCACCGCGCGACAGCATCCGGGCGAAGTGATGGCGCAGTGGTGGGCCGAGGGATTTCTCGAACGCCTCCTCGACGTCGAAGATGAAACGGCAGCGAAGCTACGTGAGAGCGCCGTGTTCTATATCGTTCCGAACATGAATCCGGACGGCAGCCGACGTGGGCATCTGCGTACCAACGCAGCCGGTGTCGACCTCAATCGCGCGTGGAGCGCTCCTGACGAGAGCACTATGCCGGAGGTGTATTTCGTGAGGCAGCGCATGCTCGCAGTCCCTCCAGACCTTCATCTGGACGTGCACGGAACGGAAGACATGCCGCACGTCTTCGCCGTCGGCCCGCAAGGACCGACCGCACACAGCGAGCCCATTGCCGGATTGGTGCGCGAGTTCAAGGCCGCGATGTTGGCTGAGTGCGCCGACTTTCAGGTCGAGCAGGAATTTCCGGTCCCGAGGCCGGAAGACGCCGATCTGTCCATCGCTTCAAACTATCTCTGCGAAGCGTACGGCTGGCTCAGCATCACGCTCGAAATGCCATTCAAGGACACGACGCACACGCCTGACCGGAAATTCGGCTGGTCGCCGCAGCGATCGAAGCGGCTGGGTGCAGGCACGCTCGACGTTCTGGCGACGATGATCGCACCCCTTCGGCAAAGGCGTTCGCTTCGCGAACGAGCGCGGAGATGACGATCTCCCGGCGCTGTCGACTTTATGCCGTTGACTGTCTCGAGACGAGGACGTGTGGGAGCGATCTGGCGAGATGTTGCCAGAGAGCTCGCACGCGTGCGTTGTCGCGCATGTCCTTGTGGCAGAGCACCCAGAGCTTGTTTCTCGGTTGATCGAGCACGGGCGTCAGTCGTGACAACGACTGAAACCTCTCGGCGGCGAATACCGGCAGGGCCGCGCTGCCGAGGCCCTCGGCGGCAGCCTGCACCATCAGCGAGAGAGAATTGAATCGCACGCGCGGCCGCGCATCCGGGAACTGCGAGCGCTGCCACTGCGCGACGCTCAGGTGCGCGATGCTCTCGTCGTGGCCGAGCCAGGGCAGAGCACTCAACGGCGTGTCCGCCTCAGCCACGCCACGCAGGCCGTACACCGCATAGCGAAGCTCCCCGACCTGTCGACCGATCAAGTGGTCGGGCGGCGAATTGGTAGCGCGCAATGCGACGTCGGCTTCACGCCGCATCAGGTCTACCTCACGGTTGGAAACGTCGAGCTCGATCTCGATGCCCGGGTGTGACTTCAAAAACTCCCGTAACGGGCCGGGCAACAGGAAGCCGGCGAGCAATTCGCTCGTGGCCAGTCGGATCACTCCCGCCATCCGCGCGCTGCCTTCGACGATATGCCGTTCGATCGCCAGAGCCTGCGCCTCCATGCCGCCGGCGGCAGCCGCAACTGTCTCGCCGCTGGCTGTCGGTCGGTAGCCGCTGCGTGTGCGCTCGAAGAGCTTCACGCCGAGGCGCTTCTCGATGCCATTCAGCCGCCGAAAGACCGTCGAATGTTCGATGCCGAGGGCACGCGCGGCACCGCTCAACGATCCGGTTCGGGCAATAGTCAGGACGCAGCGCAAGTCGTCCCACGCGAGCGGACCTGTGCGTTGCTGCAAACTGCGCTTACGCATACCTGGAATTCTCGTGCTGGCATCCATGGCTTACGTTGACGCCTCGTCAAACGGGCCGTTTGCGCCTCAAGGAGATCGGGTCATGAATTTCGAGAACAAAGTCGTCCTCGTCACGGGTGCCACCACGGGCATCGGTCGCGCGACGGCAGAAGCATTCGCCGCGGCCGGCGCGCGGCTGATCGTCACTGGCAGGACTGTCGCGCTGGGCGAGCAGCTCGCGGACGAGTTGCGCGCACGGGGCTCGCAAGTGAAGTTCATCGCCGGCGATGTGGCGAGCGAAGAAGTCGTCAAGACCTGGGTCTCCGCGGCGATGCGCGAATTCGGACGCCTCGACGTCGCGGTCAACAACGCCGGCGTCGAAGGCGCGCTTGGCCCGCTCGTCGAGCAGAGCGCCGAAAACTTCGCGCACGTCTTCGACATCAACGTCAAGGGCGTGCTGTTCTCGATGAAGCACGAGATCCCCGCGATTGCGCGGCAGGGCGGGGCGATCGTCAACGTCTCCTCCGTAGTCGGCGACATCGCCATGCCGGGTGCTTCTATCTACGCCGCGAGCAAGCACGCCGTGAACGGGCTGACCCGCGCTGCGGCGCTGGAAACGGCGCGCATGGGTGTTCGCATCAACGCGATCGCACCAGGCGGCGTCGTCACGCCGATGTTCGAGCGGTTCACCGGCGGCAACAAGGAAGCACAGGCAGGCCTGGCAGCCGCTCATCCGGTCGGCCGACTTGCGCAGCCGCAGGAAATCGCGTCGAGCATCCTGTTCCTGGCGAGCGATGCGGCGAAGTTCATGACGGGCGGTGTGGTGCTGATCGATGGGGGTTACACTGCGCAATAGAACGGTCATCCAGGGCGCGCACTACGCGCTTTCAATAACTACGTGCCGGCGTAGCCGTTGGAGGCGCATCCGTCTATTTCCACCGGTTATCAATTGCTGATCAGCAGGGACGCAACGTAGGTAGAGTAGTTGCCATCTGCCTCGTCCAGGTATGAGAAGTCCGAATCTGCCGGGACGATGAGCAATTGGCCTGCGCATGATTTCGAACGAGCTCTTCGATGTCGCGACAACCGCAAGGACTGTACCGAGTAATCGGCGCGGTAAGGATTACACGCGGAGAGAAGCCATCGGAATTGGTTTCGGCGAATACTCCCGCGAACGTCAGCCAGTGAGGTGTACCCACAAGCTCGTGCATCCATCAGGCGTGGTCTCTCGTAACGCTACGGACGTATGCCATGCCGAAGTGAGACACGACCATGATCGAAATCCGTACAGCCGTTGCGACGGAACTCGAGTCCGTGCTCGAATTGCTCTCTCTGCAACTGCAGGAGAACTCCGTTCCGGTCTCCAGAGAGCATCTGCGCCCGGCTACGCTGCAGATGCTCGAGCGCCCCGAACTCGGCCGCATTCTGGTTGCGACTCGCGGCAACAGGCTCGTGGGCCTCGCGGTTCTCTCATTCCTTTGGACGCTCGAACACGGTGGCGCCACGACGTGGCTCGATGAACTCTACGTCGATCCGCATGAGCGAGGAGATGGGCTGGGCACGCGACTCCTCGAAGCGGCGATGACGATTGCGCGTGCCAGAGGATGCCGCGCGCTGGACCTGGAGGTCGAGCCAGGGCACGAGAGCGCGGTGCGGCTCTACGAGCGCATGGGTTTTTGCCGCCTGCCGCGCGAGCGATGGATGCGGCCGCTCATTAGCCAACTACTTTGATCTGCCAGGGGCCGCTCGCGGCCAGTGGAGTGTGAGCGGGTTCTCAGATCCGAAGGGCCCGGGCATCCACGGCAAACGCGCCCCCGTATTGGCTCATGTCATGAGCCAGCCACTCGAAAATCCCGACTCGACCCAATTGCTGCACGACGGCTCGGGTCCGCCACCGACCTGCGCCGCGCCGGTCGGGGTGGATTCCGTGCTGGCAGGCCGCTTCCAGCTGGTGAAGCTCATCGGCGAAGGCGGCATGAGCCATGTGTTCAAGGCGATCGACCTGCGCAAGGTGGAGGCGGGCGCACGCGATCCGCACCTGGCCGTCAAGGTGCTCACCGCGCGGCTGCCGGACCAGAGCCGCTCCCTGACGGTGATGCATCGCGAGGCCAGCAAGCTGCAGGCGCTCACTCATCCCAACATCGTGCGCGTCTTCGATTGCGATCGCGATGGGCAGACGGTCTTCATGACCATGGAGTATCTCGATGGCGCGTCGCTGCGGCGCCGCATGCCGACGAAACCTGCCGACGCGTTGATACCGCGCGAGGAAGCGTTGCGCATCATCGCGAGCATCGCCGGCGCGCTCGACTACGCGCATCGCAAGCACATCGTTCACGGCGATCTGAAACCCGGCAACGTGATAGTCACCGGCCCGGGCGACGTCAAGGTGATCGATTTCGGCATCGCGCGTTTTCTGCGGCGGCCCCTGGAAGACGACGAGCCCACCGAGGACTGGGAGCGCGACTTCAACGCACTCACTCCGCCATATGCCAGTCCCGAGATGCACGATGGTGCCGAGCCGGATCCGCGTGACGACATCTACGCGCTCGCAAGCATCGCGTACGAACTGCTGACGGGCGACCACCCTTTCGATCGCGCTCCCGCGAACAAGGCGCGCGAGGCCAACATGACGGTGCCGACGTCGAGCCGACTCAGCCAGTCCGAACAGCGCGCCATCGAACATGCGCTGCGCTTCGAGCGCAGGCGCCGCACGCGCACTGCACAGCAGTTCCTGGACGAGCTTCGCGAAGAGCGGCCGCGTTTCTCGGCGCCCAAGGTCTCACTGCTGGTGGCACTCGGTGTGCTTGCGGTCATCGGGGCGGTCATCGGCGGCCGCGCACTGCTCCAGGATTCGCCAGGGCCCGTCCAGGTGGCGCCGACGACGCCGCTCACCGAAGGCGTGATGTTCCGCGACTGCGCCGCCTGCCCGGTGATGCGCGTGCTCGCGCCCGCGACCTTCGAGCAGGGATCGGCCGGCGCCGGCGCGCTGCCCGCCGAGCAACCCGTGCACGTCGTGACCATCGGCTATCTGCTCGCCGCCGGCGTCAACGAGGTGACGGTCGGCGAATTCGCGGAATTCGCCGCGGAATATCCGCGCAATCGAGCCGGCTGCGAAGTCTACGACGGCGCATGGGGCGTGCGCGAAGACGTGAGCTGGCGCAATGCGGTCGCCGGGCAGGACGCGTCGCTGCCGGTGACCTGCGTGAGCTGGCAGGACGCCGCTGACTACGCGGCCTGGCTGTCGCTGCGCACCGGGCATACCTACCGGCTGCCCAGCGCGACCGAATGGGAATATCTCGCCGGCGGCGGCTCGCCGGCCGTGCCCTGGAAGCAGGCCGCCGACGCCTGCGCGAATGCGAACGTCGCGGATACCAGCGCCGCGCAGCGTTACCCCGGATGGACCACCTTCGATTGCCAGGATGGCTTCGTCGGAGCCGCGCCGGTGGGCAGCTTCGCGCCCAACTCCGTCGACCTGGTGGACACGCTCGGCAACGTTTTCGAATGGGTGCAGGACTGCTGGCGAGAGGGCTACACGGAGGCGCCGAGCGACGGCACCGCCGTGCAGCAGGAGGCTTGCCGCGAGCGCGAGGCGCGCGGCGGCTCGTGGTTCACCGCGCCCGCATTCGTGCGGCCCAGTTACCGCAACCGCTTCGATGCGGAATACCGCGGCACCTCGGTGGGATTCCGACTCGTCAGGGAGATCAGCCAATGATGAACCGAATTTTCAAGTGCCTGCTGCTGGCGCCGTTGATTGCGCTTGGGGCCGGTGGCTGCACGAGCAGGCCGCCGACCATTGCGCACGTGCACCTGGGCCACGCGCTCACGGGCGTTCATGTCACACCGGGCAAGCAGGGCTATCTATTGGTGGCCGAAAAGCAGGCCGAAGACGTGGTCGCGCTCGCGCAGGCAGCCGCGCGCAGCACGGATCTCGCGCAGCTCAAGGCGGCCGTGGCGGCCGCCGACAACGCGACGAATTCCGAGGATGAGTTCGGGCTCAAGCATTCCCTGGTGATGGCGTCCAACCACATCTCATTCGCGGCGACGTCCCCCGATGCCTCGCCCAACGTGCAGAAGTCCGCGCCCTTGTTCGCCCGCGACATCCTGCGCGTGGTGGAGCGCTGCGAGTTGATAGGGCTGCTGGGCAAGGACGTCCAGGCCAGCACCTCGGTCGACGAAGCAAGGCTGCTGGCCGGCGAAATCGCCGCGCTCGCGCTGGCCAATCTCGAGGGCGAGGATGCGAACGGGGACGGGAAGGTCGACGTGGCCGAATTCGGCATGAAACAGTTGCGCGCGACGCTCGACGGCATGATCGCGCGCGAGAGCCCGCCGTATCGCACGGTCGATCAGTGGTACCTCTTCAACCTCGTGAAGTTGCCGAATGGCCGCTGGGTGTTCGACCAGCTCGGGCGGGGTGGCAATATCGAGGGGTACCAGTAGTGAGGCGCGCCGGCGCAATGGCGTTCGTCGTGCTGCTGTCGGCCGCTGGATTCGC
>JAEZCR010000199.1 GCA_023433465.1 Pseudomonadota bacterium
GATCTGTCCCGTGCGGTCCTGCAGCTTCGCGAAACTCGCCTTGCCCATGATGCGCTGGAACATCATGCGGCCCGCGACGTGCAGCTTCACGGGTGGATTCGCGTCGAACCACTCCGCCGGCTTGTCGCCGTATTCGGTCTGCAGCAGCGAGGCCAGCACGTCGCGCCGGTAGTCGTTCGGAAACGCCGGCGCGCCCTTGGCCTTCGCCTGCTCGCGGATCGCAGCAAGTTTGGCGCGTCGTTCCGCGATCAACTTGTTCTCGTCGGTCTTGTTCGGGTCTACCGGTGCGTCGCTCACAGTCCCGCCTTGAGTGATGCTTCCATGAATGGGTCGAGGTGCCCGTCGAGCACCTTGTTCGTATCGCCGATCTCGACATCGGTGCGCAGATCCTTGATGCGCGACTGGTCGAGCACATACGAACGGATCTGGTTGCCCCAGCTCACGTCCGACTTCGAATCCTCGAGCACTTTCGCCGCGGCGTTGCGCTTGTTGAACTCGAGCTCGTACAGCTTCGCCTTCAGCATCTTCATCGCCGTCGCGCGATTCTTGTGCTGACTGCGCTCGTTCTGGCAGGCCCCCACGATGCCGGTCGGACCGTGCGTGAGTCGCACGGCCGACTCGGTCTTGTTGACGTGCTGTCCGCCCGCGCCGCTCGAACGGTAGACATCCATCTTGATGTCCGCAGGGTTCAGTTCGATGTTGATGTCGTCGTCGACCTCCGGGGAGACGAACACCGACGCGAACGAGGTGTGGCGACGGTTGCCCGAATCGAACGGCGACTTGCGCACCAGGCGATGCACGCCCGTCTCCGTGCGCAGCCATCCGTAAGCGTATTCGCCCTTGATCTCGACGGTGGCGCTCTTCATGCCCGCGACTTCACCGGGATTCGAGTCGATGACTTCCGCGTCGAAGCCGCGCGCCGCGGCCCACTTGAGATACATGCGCAGCAGCATCTGCGCCCAGTCCTGCGCCTCGGTGCCGCCCGCGCCAGCCTGGATGTCGACGAACGCGTTGTGCGAATCCATCTCCCCGCGGAACATGCGCTTGAACTCGAGTTTGCGCACTTCGGCTTCGAGCTTGGCGGCGTCGTTCTCGATTTCGCGCGCCATGCCGGCGTCGTCCTCGCTCTCGGCGAGCTCGAGTAGTTCGACCGCGCTGCCGACGCCGCCGGTGGCCTTGTCCATGTCGGCGAGCTCGGTCGTGAGACGCGCGCGCTCCTTGCCCAGCTCCTGCGCTTTTTCGGGCTTCTGCCAGACGGCCGGGTCTTCGAGCTCGCGGCTTACTTCTTCGAGACGTTCTTTCTTCTGGTCGTACTCAAAGAAACCCCCTCAAGGAGATCATGCGCTCCTCCAGGTCTTTGAGCTGACGCTTCAGCTGGCCAAGTTCCAACGCCAAGGGCTACCCCTGTCCGAGTCATCAAATGGGCCGCGAATCCTACCTGAGCGCGCGCTCCATGAATATCGACAAAGGGTCGGGCTTGTAAGGCGGAAACGCCGGAATTTCCTTGAACCCCGCGCGCCGGTAGAGCTTGAGCGCGCCGACGCTGACATTGCCCGTTTCGAGGCGGGCGAGCGGCAAGCCTTCCGCGCGCGCCCAGTCGAGCAGCTTGACGAGCATCGCGAGCGCGATGCCGCCGCCGCGCGCCTTCGGCTTGAGATACATGCGCTTGAGCTCGGCCCAGCTCCCGCAATTCTTGGCCGCTCCGCAGCCGACCAGCTCCCCGTCCTGCTCCACGACGAGAAAGATGCTGCGCGGACCCGCCAGCGCCTCGGGCGGATCGAAGTGATTGCTCTCCGCGGGATAAAGCTCGGAGTTGAACGCGTCGAGCTCGGCGATCAGTGAGCGCACCGCCGGGTCGAGCGGATTGCCCGGCGTTATGAAGTAGCTAGTTGGACCGGCGGGAAGCGGCTTCATGGGAGCACGTGATCGACGAGCAGCTGCAGACGTCGTTCGCCACGATACTCGTTGATGTCGAGTCGGTACACCAGGTGGACTTCCCCATCGGGCAGCTTCGGCGCCTCGTCCGATCCCTTGAAGTTGAAGGCGATGGCGTCGAACGACCGGGCCTGGTCCTGGGTCGCCACCCACATCTTCAGATGTTTGTCGCCCACGACGCGCGCATTGCGCACCGCGAAACGACCGTCGAAGCAGGGTTCCGGGAAGGCCTGGCCCCATGGGCCACCGTCGCGCAACGCCTGCGCGGTCTCGAGCGCGATCTCGTCGCTCGCGAGTTCGCCGTCGGTTTCCACCCGGTTCGACGGGATCGAGGGATCACGCCAGTTCGCCACCTCGGCATCGAAGGCGTGCGCGAAGGCATCGAGATGGCATTCCTGAAGCGTCAGGCCCGCCGCCATCGCGTGCCCGCCGAAACGGCTGATGAGCTCGGGGCTGCGCGCCGCGATGGCGTCGAGCACGTCGCGGATGTGGATTCCGGACACCGATCGCGCCGAGCCGCGCAACGTGCCGTCGCCGGCGCGCGCGAACGCGATGACGGGACGGCGCACGCGGTCCTTGATGCGGCTCGCCACGAGGCCGACGACACCCTGGTGCCAGTCCGCGTCGAACAGGCACACGCCGTGCCTCGACCCCGGCCCGGTACCGGGCTCGCGCAGCGAGCGTACCGCGGCGAGCGCCGCGCCTTGCATGCGTGTTTCGATCTCGCGGCGTTCCGCATTGAGCTGGTCGAGGCGCGTGGCCAGGGCCAGCGCCTCGGGCTCCGAATCGGCGAGCAGGCAGCGGATGCCGATGGACATGTCGTCGAGGCGTCCGGCCGCGTTGAGCCGCGGTCCGATCGAAAAGCCCAGGTCCGCGGCGGTCAGCTCGGCGAATCCGCGGTTGCTGATCGACAGCAGCGCGCGGATTCCCGGTACCGAGCGCCCCGCGCGGATGCGGCGGATGCCCTGCGAGACCAGCACACGATTGTTGACGTCGAGCGGGACGAGGTCCGCAACGGTGCCGAGCGCGACGAGATCCAGGAAATCGGTCACGGGTGGCTGCACCGCATGGCCCCCTGCCTCGAGCTCGCGGCGCAGCGCCGCCATCACGTAGAACGCCACGCCGACGCCGGCCAGCGCGCGGCTGCGGAACTGGCTGCCCGGCACGTTCGGATTGACGATGACATCGGCGTCCGGCAGTTGCGCGCCAGGCAGATGGTGGTCGGTGATCAGGACCTTGATGCCGAGCGCGCGCGCGGCGGCAACCCCGGCATTGCTGGAGATTCCATTGTCCACGGTGACGATGAGCGTCGGCGCGCGTTCGGCGGCCAGCGCCACGATTTCGGGCGTGAGGCCGTAGCCGTATTCGAAGCGGTTCGGCACGAGGAAATCGACGAACGCGAAGCCCCAGGCGCGCAGGCAACGCACGATGAGCGCGGTACTCGTCGCGCCGTCCGCGTCGAAGTCACCGATGACGAGGATGCGCCGGTCGCGATGATCGAGGATCAGCCTGACGGCGGCCTCGATGCTTTCGAGCGATCCGACCGGGATGAGCCGGTCCAAGCCGAGCTGCAGTTCGCTGCTGTCGCGCACCCCGCGCGCCGCGTAGGCGCGGCGCAGAACCGGATGCAGTCTCGAGTCGAGAAGTTCGTTGCCCGCGCACAGGCGGCGTTCGATGACCAGGTTCATTCGCGGCGATTATGCCTTCGACACAGTCGGGCGGTTGATCGACTCGAACCAGTCGCGCTTTCCGCGCCACCAACGCCACCCCGCGCGCGAGCCGATCCGGAACCACCGATCGTTGGCGACGATGTCGAGTGCGGCGAGTTTTCCTTCCGACAACGCCGTCCGTGCGGGCGCGAACCAGCGCGCCTCGGCGCCCACGAGCGATTCGTGCGGCGCGCTCATCGGCGCAAGCTCGACGATGTGGTGGTCCGCGGAAACGTCGAGCACTGCGAAATCGGCGGCAGGTTTGTTTGCTGTCGAACCCGTCGCGTGCGCGAGTCCGGCCAGCCAGAGGTCCTCGCCGTGAATGACGAATGAAATCGCGGGTGGGGATAACGACCCCGGCACCTTATCCCCAGGTGGGGATAACGACCCCGGCACCTTTTCCCCACCCCAGAACCAGAGGGCGGAGATGCGGCGCTGGCCGGCGCGTTGGCGCTCGTCGTTGAGTGGGGTCGCGTGCAACCACATCTCGAGCTCGGCGCCGAGGCGGCGAAGGGCGCCCGCCTCTGCGCCGCGCGGCAGTGCGGGCGCGACGTCGGAATCGAGCAAACGCGCGGGATCAGTGGTTTGCGTATCGCCCGCCTCGATGCCCGTCAGCACGAATCCGCGCTCGCCCGCCGGATGCAGTTTCAGGTCCGGACCGAACTCGCGCGCGAACGCTTCACTCCAGCGATTCGCTTCATCGGTCCCGATGCGCAACAGGCCACGATCGGCGAGCCGCACGTGATCGAGCCGGGCTTCGAGATGCACGGGAGTCGCGATCCAGGCGCCGGCCGCGCTCGCGGGATCGACCCACGCACGCGCGGCAATGTCCGCCAGGGGAGATCGAGCGAGCGCGACGTGCCCGGTCTGCGCCGCGATCCACGCGCGCCAATCCGGGCAACTCGCGGGTGGATGGGAAAAACGCAACAACCACGTGAATGAGGGCAATTCGAAGGCAACGGGGGAATGCGCGCGCGCGACGTCTTCCGGCACGTACAGGTCGGAAAGGATCAGCGTGAGGCGGCGCATGCCGGTATCGTAGCGGACCGATGAAGTTCACTCAGCAAGGCGCGCAGGGCGCAAACCTGATCCGCCGTTATGGCGCGGACTTCGTGACCGTGGGCGAGGAAGACATCCGCTCGAGCTGCATCGTCAGCGCGGCCACGCTCACGCGCGAATGGCCCCCACGCAGCGTCGAGGAATTGACGAGCGAGCATTTCACGCCGCTGTTCGCGCTCGCGCCCGAAGTCGTCGTGTTGTCGACCGGAGTCACGCAGAAATTCCCGCGCGCGGCGTTGCGCGCGGAATTCGCGACGCGTCGTATCGGGCTCGAAGTGATGGAAGTCGGCGCGGCCTGCCGCACCTACAACGTGCTGGTCAGCGAGGAGCGCAAGGTGCTGGTGGCGGTGCTGCTGCCTGGGCCTTGAAGGAATCCGAGTGAAGGCACAGGGGGAGAAAGTTATTTAGCGAGGCCAATGTATCGAAGCTGACAGACTCGAATGACTGGCGAATTTTTTCTTCTTCTGTTCGGCTTGTTCTTCTTGTTTCCGTGACTTCCCCGTTCTCCCCTGTGCCTTCATCCGGAATCCCTCACAACTTTTCAGTGCGGATGTCGGCGAGCGGCGACATCAAAACATGTCAAATGCTGACTGACAAGCCCCAGGCTTCGTGAGCCAACACCCAGGTCGAAAAGGGCAGCTCTCTCCGGCTTTCAAAACAATGAGTTAGCGCACGTTCTGTATCCGAGAAATCACTCGAATAGTGTGTCGCAGCGTGACTTCAGGAAGTGCCGCCGAGCATCGGAACGAAGGAGACGGCGCCCAGGACTTCGCGATCGAGGTGATCCCCGTTGCGCGTGAATCGCATGAGCCGCTGGTTGCCCTCGGGACCAACGGGAACGATGAGCCGCCCGCGGTTCGCAAGCTGTGCGAACAAGGCATCCGGAACCGCCAGCGGCGCGGCCGCGACGAGAATGCCGTCGAACGGCTTCTGCGAACGCCAGCCGACGGTGCCATCACCGTGCTTCACCATGACGTTCTTGATGTCGAGCTCCTTGAGAGTCGCTTTCGCGCGCTTCGCGAGCGGCGCGATTCGCTCGATGGAGTAGATCTTCTTCGCGAACGGCGCGAGCACGGCGGTCTGGTAACCGCAGCCCGTTCCCACTTCGAGGACCTTGCCGAGCTTGTGCCCGCCTTCGATCAGCGCCTCCGTCATGCGCGCGACGATGTACGGTTGGGAGATCGTCTGGCTATAGCCGATCGGCAGCGCGGTATCCTCGTACGCGCGCGAGGCCAGCGCCTCGTCGACGAAGATGTGGCGCGGCACGTTGCGGATGCGGTCGAGCACCGCGAGGTTCGTGATGCCCTGGTCCTGCAGGCGCTGCACGAGCCGGTCGCGCGTGCGCGCGGAGGTCATGCCGATCCCCGCGAGACGATGCTCGTTCATGATCCGGGGCCGACCCACTCGCGCAGGTTGGCGAGCGTCGAGTGGTTAGTGAGGTCCACCGTGAGCGGCGTGACCGACACGTAGCCGTCCGCAACGGCATGGAAGTCGGTGCCGGGACCCGCGTCCTGCCCCGCCCCGGCGGGACCTATCCAGTAGACCGGACGGCCACGCGGATCCTCGGCGCGGACGAGCGCCTCCGAGCGGTGCCGGTTGCCGAGCCGCGTGACCTTGATGCCCTTCACCTGACCGATCGGAAGGTTCGGAACGTTGACATTGAGTATCGCGGGACGGCCGAGTGGTGTCGCGATCAGGCGCTCGACGATCTCCCGCGCGAAGTGCGCGCCGGTCTCGAAATAGCGCGTGGCGTCGCCGCGCAGGCCGTCGGTGTGGAGCGAGACCGCGACCGCGGTCTTGCCGAGAAAGCGGCCCTCGGTCGCGGCGGCCACCGTGCCGGAATACAACACGTCGTCGCCGAGATTCGAGCCGTCGTTGACGCCCGAGACCACCATGTCCGGCTCGAAGGGAAAGAGACCCGAGATCGCCAGGTGCACGCAGTCGGTCGGTGTGCCCTGGACGAAATACACGTCGGCGTCCGCCTGCTCCACCCGCAGCGGCCGCTCGAGCGTGAGCGAGTTGCTCGCCCCGCTGCGGTTGCGGTCGGGCGCCACCACCGTCACGTCGCCGACACCCTTGAGCGCTTCGCGCAGGGCGTTGATGCCGCGCGCGCGATAACCATCGTCGTTGGATATGAGGATTCGCACCGGCGCGCAATATACTCGTTGCACACACTCGGAGGTAGCTTGAGCGGCAAACGCTCCGATCCGGACAAGGATTTGTTTCGCGAGGCGATGCGCGACGTGCGCCCGCTCGAAAATCGTGCGCGCGCGCTGCCCGCGAAGCGCAAGCCGCCTGCGCGCGCGCGTTTCACCGCGGCCGATCGCGCGATGGTGCTCGTCGAAAGCCTGCAGGGCGTGCGCGAAGACTCCGGGGATTTCGGGGACGAGATCAGCTTCCGGCGCGCGGGCGTGCAGGACGGAGTCATGCGCAAGCTCAAGCGCGGCGAGTATCGCGTCGAGGAAGTCTGCGACCTGCATGGATTACGCGTCGAGGAAGCGAAAGCCGCGCTGCGCGAATTCCTCGCGGAGTCGCTGGCGCGCAACTTGCGCTGCGTGCGCATCATCCACGGCAAGGGCATGGGATCGGGACCGCGTGGCCCCGTGATCAAGACCGCGGTCAACATGATCCTGCGCAAGACCGCACCCGTGCTGGCCTTCACCTCGGCGCGCCGCGTCGACGGCGGCACGGGCGCCATCAACGTGCTGCTGTCTAACCAGTCGACTTCTTCGCGAAGGCCTTCCTGAGCATTTCCCGGGTCTCGGGCACGAGCCAAAGCTCGGCGCCCAGCGAACCGAATTCGTTCTCGCGGATCGACGCATGCTCGGGGCTCCCGAACAGCGACAACAGCCCGGCGCGCGCAAGCGCGCGCGTGCGCAGCATCGGCTCGCGCGGCAGGCTGACGTATTCGCGCGCGATCGCGATGGCCCGTGCGACCACGTCCGTGGGTTCGGTGAGCTCGTCGACCAGGCCGACCCGCAATGCATTGGCGGGATCGATGAGCGCGCCGCGCGTGAGCAGTTGCGCCGCATGTCCGCCGGTCAGCCGCGCGAAGGCGCCGTGGATGAGATCTCCCGGGAAGAGTCCCACCTGCACTTCGTTGAGGCCGATGCGATAGTCGCCGCGCGCCATCACGCGGTAGTCGCCGTGGATCGCGAGCACGGTGCCGCCCGCCGGACAATGCCCCGTCAGCGCGAACACTACCGGCACCGGACAATGCGCGATCGTGCGTTGGACGCGGTACAGCTCGACGAAAACGGTGGTGAGGCCATCCCGATCCAGTCCGAGCAGCGCGGGCACGTCGAGACCTCCCGAGAAGAGACCGGGCTGGCCGCTCACGACGATCGCGGACGTCTCACGCGAGGCGCGATCGATCCGCAGCCCGATCTGGCGCAGCAGCTCGAGGTTGAGCGCGTTCACGGGGGGGCGCGCGAGCCGCAGCTCGCGGATCCGGCCATCTTCGTGCGCGAAATCCTGGATCATGTTGGTCATCCTTCGTCGCCGGTCGCGATGATCTCGCGAAGCACGGTCGTCGCAAAGCTGCCGGCGCCGAGCGCAAACGTCAGCCGCAGCGCATCACCCGAGTAGTCGTAGGACAGGTCGCGGACGCGCATGCGCAATGCGCGGCGCTCGGCGTTCATGCCTTCTGCCGAGATCACGGCGAGCGCCTCGGGGAAACCCGCGCTCACGGTTTGCTCGAGCTCCAGCGCTTCGCCGCTCACCAGCGCTTCACCGTCGCCGACCAGCGGCGCGGTGGGATGTATTTCCAGCGCGGCGCTGCGCGCCTCGAGAGTTTCATCGATGACGGGAACCGCGAACACGCTTCCTCGGCCGTCCAGGTTCGCGACATCGCCCGCGAGCAGCCGGTTCCAGCTACCGCGTGTCACACGCTCGGCGAGGATGGCATTGAACACGAGACTGCGCGCGGCCGAGAGCATGAATCCGCTGTCATCGTGTCCGCCGCGGCGCCCGCCTCCGCCCCGGTCGCGTCGCCCGCCGCGGACATCGCGCCCATCGACAGCTCTTTCGGCCAGTGCCGCCGCGGTAGCGAGCACACCCGCGAGATTGCCTGCTTCCCGGCCGAAGCGCTGGCCGCCGAAGTAGTTTGGCACTCCGCCGGCGCCAATTTGCGCCACGCGCTCATCGATCTGTCCCGGATCGCAGCGCAATCCGCGCGCGACGATGACGAAGCGGTTTCCCTCGAGCGCGCCGCGCGGCAATTTCCGCTGGTGGGCAGCCGCCGCGACCACCTCGTAACCTTCTCCCGCGAGTCCGACGAACTCATCGGCCGCCCGTTTGCCGCGCGGCACCGTGAAGTGCTGCGTGGTCACGGCATTGCGGTCCTTGAGTCCCGCGAACCCGACTTCGAAGGGTTTGCAGCCCGCCGCGGGCGCGCGCG
>JAEZCR010000005.1 GCA_023433465.1 Pseudomonadota bacterium
ATCTCGTTCTTGAAATCCGCGCCGAACGCGGCCGTGCCGATGCCACGCGTCCAGGTGCCGCGGTTGGTGTACACCTCGTATCCGTAGCCACGCGTGAACTTCTCCTCGCGCTTCGCGACGTTGCGGAAACGCGGGATGTACATGCTGGTAGACCGTCGGCCCCGATAATAGCGATCCAGCAATCCGGAATAGCTGGCCGTGGCCCCGCCCCCGTTGTGATGATCCATCAGGTTGTGGCCGAGCTCGCCCGAATCGTTGCCGAGCCCGTTCGGAAAACGCGCCGTGCGCGTGTTGAGCAGGATCGCCGTCGAGTTCAGCGCCGACGCGCACAGGAACACGACCTTCGCGAAATACTCGGTCGTCTTCTTCGACTGCGCGTCGATCACGCGCACGCCCGTCACGCGGTTCTTCGCCTCGTCGTAGATCAGCGAATGCACGATGGAATCGGGCTGCAGCGTGAGATTGCCGGTCGCCGCCGCGGCCGGCAGCGTCACGCCGTTCGACGAGAAGTACGCGCTGAACGGACAACCGCGAGCGCACTGGTTGCGGCCCTGGCAGGGCCCGCGGCCATTGTGCTCGCGCGAGAGTACCGCGGTCGCGCTGCAGATCAGCTTGCGTTCGCCCTTGAACGCGTTGTCCATGCCAGCGCGGATCTTCTTCTCCAGCGCGTTCATCTCGAACGGCGGCTGCAGCACCTGCGCGGGTAGTTGGGGCAGACCCGAGTTCTCGCCGCTCGCGCCGATGAACTTCTCGACGTGCTCGTACCAGGGCGCGATGTCCGCGTAGCGGATCGGCCAGTCGATGCCCACGCCTTCGCGCAGGTTCGCCTCGAAATCGAGATCGCTGAACCGGAACACGTGACGCGCCCACATGAGCGAGCGTCCGCCCACGTGATACCCGCGATACCAGTTGAACGGTTTCGCCTGCTCGTACGCATTCTCGTTGTCATCGACGAAGTGATGCTTGGTCGACTGGTCGTACAGATAGAGCGTCGACTGGATGGGCTGCGCCGCGCGATCCGCGTTCGTCGCGCGGTTGTTGTGCGGCAACTGCCACGGGTCCTTGAGCGCCGTCGGATAGTCCACGACGTGGCGGATGTTGCGCCCGCGCTCGAGCACGAGCGTCTTGAGGCCGAGCTCCGTGAGTTCCTTCGCGGCCCAGCCGCCCGACATGCCCGAACCGACGACGATGGCGTCGAAGTTGTTGGTGGTAGCCATCAGATCGCCCACGCCTTCTGGTTGGGAGCGAGCGGAATGTCGCCCTGGAAGCCGCCAGGTATCTTGAGATACGCCAGGGCCTGCGTAGCGCCGGTCTCCGAGAGGAAGTAGCCGGTCATCGTGTAGTCCTTCAGTATCTTGAAGAACGACTGGTCATAGGCGAGCTCGACGTCCTGCGCGGCGCGAGCCGCGAGCCGCTCGTTCTGCTCGGCGGCCGGCAGCTTCTCGTAGCCCGCGAACTCGGCGAGCCCCTTGCGCATCGTGTCGCGCGCGGCCGGCGTGGCGCACGCCGGGATCGCGAGATCGATGAAGTAGTGAGTGTCCGCGGCCGACGCCGCCGGCGAATCCGTCTCCGGCAGGATCACATCGACGAGCGCGCGCAGCGTGCCCATCTCGGACTCGTTGAAGAAAGTGGCCTTGCGGGAAGTCGCGGCGGCGAACGCCTCCACCACACCACCCAGCGCGGCATGCGCCATCAGCACGGACGATCCGCGCAGGAACGAACGTCGACTCGTCATGATCTCCCCTCGTGTTATCGGCGGGAGAATCTTATTCGTTCTTGATGGCCCCGCGCACGTTCATCACGAAGAGTCCTATTTGCAGGCCTATCAAGGCCCACGCGCGCGTATGCCAGGCCCACGCGACCCAGAGGATGTTGCTCGCGATGAAGACCCAGAATCCCGCCTCGCGGCGCTGCTTAGATCTCGATGCGACCAGCCAGGCGGCCACCAGAGTCACCGCCATGGCCGGCCATTGCAGCGCATCGAGCCAGTCCATGCGTCAGCCCGCGTAGGCGCGGCGCAGCTCCGCGATGTCGAGCTTGCCCATCTTGAGCAGCGCCGCCATCGCGCGCTCCGACTTCTCGTTCGGGTAGCCAAACCACTCGACCATCTCGCGCGGCACAACCTGCCACGAAAGACCGTAACGATCCTTGAGCCAGCCGCAAACCTGCGACTTCGGATCGCCGCCTTGCGTCAGCCGATCCCAGTAGTGATCGAGCTCCTTCTGGTCGTCGACATAGATCTGGAGCGATACGGCCTCGTTGAACTTGAACAGCGGGCCGCCGTTGAGCGCGGTGAACTCCTGGCCGGCGAGCTCGAATTGCACGGTGAGCACCGTGCCCAGTTTCTGACGATGGATCTCGAACCCCTCCTTGCCGTAACGCGCGATCTTGCCGATCCGCGAATCCGGGAAGATCCCGGTGTAGAAACGCGCGGCCTCCTCGGCCTCACTCGCGAACCACAGGCACGGGGCGATTTTCGAACTGAAATTCATGTGTTGATCCTCGATTCAGACTGACTGAACCGTGGTCGAACGGGAACCGGCGGAATCGACAGCGGTGTTATCGGAACTCGCCGACCCGGACCCGGGCGAGCGGACGCGAGCCGCGCGCTCAGTCCTGGCGCACGAGTGAAGCCTCGAGCTGCTCGAGGCTGCGGCCGCGGGTCTCGGGCAGGATGCGCCAGATCACGACGAAGCCCACCAGCGCGAACGCCCCGTAGATCATCCACGTGCGAGAGTTGCCGAAGTTCGCGAGTTGCCACGGGAACAGTAGTTGCACGAGGAAACTCACGCCCGAGTTCACGAGCCCGACGAACGAGATCGCGACGCCGCGCACGCGGTTCGGAAAGATCTCCGACAACAGCACCCACATGACCGGCCCGAGCGAGATCGCGAAGCTCGCGACGAATGCGAGCAATCCGGCGAGCACGAACGACGGAAAGAATGCGATCACGCCCATGCTGAGCGCGATGCCGGCGGTACCCAGCATCAGCAGCGGCCGGCGGCCGAGCCGGTCGATCAACAACATCGCGAGCACGGTGAACACGAGGTTCACGACACCGACGTACGTCGCCTGCATGAACGCGGCGTCGGCGTTCGCGCCCGCGTCCTGGAAAATGACCGGCGCATAGGACAGCACCGCGTTGATGCCGGTGACCTGCTGCAGCACGCCGACCGTCAGGCCGATGATCATCACGCCTCGCAGGCCCGGCGACGCCAGCTCCCGCCACGGCGTCCGCGGGGCGTCCGCCTCGCGCGCGAGCGAGGCCCGCACCTCGACGAGTTCGGCCTCGGCGAGCGCCGCGCCATGCGCGCGCGACAACACACGGCGCGCGGCATCGAGTCGGCCGTGCAGCGCCAGCCAGCGCGGGCTTTCCGGCACCGTCCACAACAGAGCGAAGTAGATAGCGGACGGCAGCGCGCCGATGCCCAGCATCCAGCGCCAGTTCCATTGCGCTTCGGCGATTCCCAGGATGAAGTAGTTGCTGAAGAAGGCCGCCGAAATGCCGATCACGATCAGGAGCTGGTTGAAGCTCACCATGCGACCGCGCACCGGCGCCGGCGACAACTCGGCGATGTACATCGGCGCGACCACGAGCGCCGCGCCGACACCGACGCCCGACAGCAGCCGCCCGGCGATGAGCATGGAGAAGCTCGTGGCCACCGCGGACAGCAGCGCCGAGACGGTGAATACCACGGCGGCGACGCGCAGGATCGCCCGACGGCCGAAACGGTCCGCGAGTGGTCCCGCGCACAGGATGGACAGCGTGGCGCTCAGCGTGAGCGACGCGGCGGCCCAACCCACTTCGATCTTGTTGAGCGCGAATTCCGCCTCGACGAAGCTCACGACGCCGGAGATCACCGAAACGTCGAAGCCCATGAGGAAGCCGCCGAGCGCCACGATCGTCACCGTGCGCAGCACGTAGCGATCGGGCGGCGCGCTCATGAGGGCTTGCCGACCGAGTCCCGCTCCACGAGCCTCGGCTCGAATACCTGCTGCACCTCGTGCTGCTGCTCGTACACGTGTTTCAACACCCAGCGCGCCGCCATGCGCGACATCTCCGCGATCGGATACTGGACGGTGGTGAGCCTGGGATAGACGTAACGTGCGATGGGCGCGTCGTCGAAACCGACGATGGACAGCTCGTCGGGCAGCGTCATACCCCGCTCGTGCGCGGCGGCCATCGCGCCTGCCGCCATGTCGTCGTTCGCGCAAACTACCGCGGTGAACGGGGTCTTCTTCGCGAGCAGCGCGTTGAGGGCATCCTGGCCGCCGGTCTCGTGGTAGTCGCCCTCGTGCAGCAGGCGGCCGTCGAACCTGATGCCCGCCTCCTCGAGCGCGCGCTTGTGACCGGCGAGCCGCTGCTTCGCGTCCCCGAAGTCGAGCGGTCCCGAGATGTACGCGATGCGCTTGTGTTTCTTCTGCAGCAGCGCGCGCGTGGCGAGATAGCCGCCGAGCTCGTTGTTCATGCTGAAGCAGTGATCGCCGAGCCCGCGCACCTTGCGGTTCATGACCACGAGCGGCGTGGTGTTGTGATCGTGGTCGACGAGGAACTTGTCGGAGAGCCGCTCGACGTGAACGATGAGCGCATCGCAATTGCGGCTCACGAGAAAGCGTATGGCGTCGCGCTCCTGTTCCTCGCGGCTGTGGCCCGCGGCGACCAGCATGAACTTGCCGGCGGCCTTCAGCGTCTTTTCGATCGCGGACAGCATGCCGCCGAAAAACGGGCCATCCAGCTCGGAAACGAGAACGCCGACGCAATTCGAGCTGCGCGTCGCCAGCGACTGTGCGATGGAATTCGGCTGGTACCCGAGCTGCCGCATGGCGGCGAGCACTTTTTCCCGGGTCTTGTCGCTGACATTCGCGCCGGCGCCCGGATTGATGACCCGGGAAACGGTCGCGAGCGAGACTCCCGCAAGCTCCGCGACCTCGTAGATGTTCGCCATGGATACTAGCTAACACGCGCCGCTCCCATCGGCGGCGTCCGCAGTATTGCCCGGCCCGCTACCGGCATACGGGCGACTGGGCCACAGTTTTCCCGACGTGTGACCTTATTCCGTCAAGAAACCGGCATGACTACCAATGTCTGAGGGCCGGTGTCAGCGGGCGGCCGGGTCCAGCTTGCTGGCGCGATCGACCAGGTCCCGCAGCTTCGACAGCGACGCGACGATCATGAACAGCGGCTCGAGGTAGCCGTTCTCGTGCAGCTTGCCGAGCGCCGCGCCGTCGAGTTTCCTGAGGCGATCTTCGTGGATGGTGTGAAAGCCGCCAAACTTGGACTTGTGACCATCGGAGTACTGGATGTCGAGCGTGAAGGCTTCGAGCAGGTTGTGCTCGATGAGCGCGTTCACGAACTTGGGTGTCCCGGCGAACCCGTCGTGAATCGTGGCCAGCGCATTCGACACCCGATTGAGATAGTCGGTGTTGGTGCCGTCGTCGTTGAACACGCGCATGCCTTCCGTCTTGCTCACGCGCGGGCTTTCGAGATCGACGTGGATGATCTGCCCACGGTCCGATTCGCCGATCAGGAAAGGCTGGCGTTCGATCATGAGCGGGATGTAACGCGCGTCCCAGCCGTCCTTGGTGAGGAACAGGTTCTGTCCCTCGCGCAACCCGAACAGCGCGACCGGTGCGATCACCTTGTCGCGCGATTCGAGGAAGAGGATCGGGTAGCAATTCTGGACGTTGCGGAACTCCGCCGGAAACGTAAGCGCGCACATCACGTTGTCGCCGAGGTCGGTGCCGCTGCGCGTGATGATTCGCAGGTCGCGGTGTTCGACGTTGTTCAACAGTACGTGCTTGGCCATGCGCAATGTTCCGGTCTGGTCGCTCGATCGGGGTGCGGATCGTAGCGCGAAGCCCCCGGCCGACGCCAAGAATCATGGGCCGAACGCCAGGTGCCGGGCGAAAAACGGCAGGACCTCCTCGTACACGCGCCCGCCTTCGGACGCCCAGTACTTGTCCCACGGCATTCCCCGGAATTCCTCCGCTTCGTGTTCGATGCCGAGCTCGTCGAGATCGCGCGTCAATTCGCGGTTGGAATGCACGTGGGCGAACGTCGGGTCGTAACGACCCCAGTCGAACTTGATCGCGCGCAGGCGCGTGAGATTCTCACGCTCCTGCCGCGCGATGTTCACGAGGAAGAAACGTTCCTCCACGAGTTGCACGTTCGCGGCATTGACCTTCCGCTCCGCGCCGCTCACGTCGACCGCGAAATCACAGAAGAATGGCGGTCGCCGCGGATTCGGGAGGAAGGCCTGCATCATCGCCATGAAAACCGGCGCGAACTGATCCGCGCGCAAATCCTCCATCGTGCGTGCGCGATGCATCAGTGCCCAGTCGGGTCGCCCGTACAGCGGTTCGACGCCCGACCCGGCGCCCACCGGGTGCATGCCATACACGACGCCGAAAGCATCCGGATGCCTGAAGGCATATCGCAGCGCGCCGTAAGCACCCATGAAGTCGCCGGTGATGCCGCGGCTCTCGGCGCGCGCGAGAGTGCGGTAGTTGGCGTCGATGAACGGGATGATCTCCTGGAGGGTGTGATCCTCGAATCGACCGGACGTCGGGGAATTCGCGAAGAAACTTCCCGGCCCGGGCGTCGTGTAGTCGGGCGCCACGAGAATGAATGGAGATATGACTCCACGTGCGATCGCGCGGTCGAACGTCGGCTGCGCGAGGGTTCCGGGCGCGAACATGCGTTCATTGTCCCAATTGATCGAATGAAGCATGTAGATGACGGGGTATCGCTGCCTGCCTTCGGCGTATCCGGGGGGCAGGTAGACCTTCAGCCGCCGCTGCGGATTCAGCCCGACCAGGTTGTCGCGCAGGATGACGGAGTCGTAGGTACGGGTTTCGATGGCGCTGGGTGAAGCCGCCGCCAGGAATGACGGCGCAATCAGGAGCGCAAGACCGAACATCAATCGCGGAATCATCGGGGCCTCCTTCGGTTGGGAGACCCGAGATTCGGGCTCAGTCGGCGATCTGGCGTCCTTCCTGATCGGCGAGGACTCCGGAATCAGGATTCCCGCCCCGGCAATTGCCCGGATTCTTTCTGTAGTCGCTCGGCGTCATCCCCGTGACCCGGCGGAACGCCGAGTGGAACGCCGACTTCGAATTGAATCCCACGGCCATCGCGATCGCGAGGACGGTCTCGTCGGGTGATTCGCGCAACCGCCGCAGAGCCGCCTCGACGCGCCGCTGGTTCAGCAGGTCGTAAAAGGTGGAATTCAGATCCTGGCTGATCACTTGGGAAACATAGTGCGGGCTTTCATTGAGCGAATCGCAAAGTGAGCGCAGGGTCAGCTCGCCATTCACGTATGTGCCTTCGTCGCAGAGCGCCGCATCGAGCTTGCGCCGGATCCGGGCGCGCGCGCCCGGACCGAGCGGAGTCTTCGCGTAGTTCGAAGACTGCTGCTTCGCGAGGGCGCCGAACTGCCGCAGCAGCAGATACAACGCGCCCGTCGTCACGCCCACGCTGACCACCGCAATCACCGCCGAGAAGGTGGCCGGCCACTTGATGAACGCGCAGTCGAGCGTGCGCACGATCGCGAGCATCCACGTGGTGAAGACGATGGCGAGCGGAAGTTGCGCCCAGTGGCTGCGCCGCTCACCCAGCCGCTCCAGCAGGATGCGCCGGCAACGGACCAGGTACCACGGCACCTGCACCACGAAGATACCGATGCAGAGCAGCATCGTCGTGTGGATGATCTTCGACTCGAGCCAGCTCGACGGATCCAATGGGTCGTTCCAGGTGGTGCCGCCGTGGGTAGATAGAGCGAGCGGCACGGTGAACAGCGCTCCGGCGAGAATCGCGAGCCCGTGAGAGCGCGGCAATCGCCGCGGCTCGGGCGACTCGCCGCCGATGCTCTCCCGGAAGGTGAGCCACAGGCACGGCGCGAGCAGCAGCGAGGACGACATCAGCAGCGCGAGCCACAGCGCCTTGTACGGCGTGGCCGGATGCGCGATGAGCAGCTCGCACAGGAACACGAGCGACTGGATCAGCAGGAATACGGTGAAGAACCGGTAAGGCCGGCCGCGCGCCGCGCGAGTAGTGAGGCCGGTCGAGAACAGGCACAGGGTGACCGCGACGAGGTAAAGCGGGGTACTGATGGCGCTCATGGCGCCACGTTACCAGACAACTAGCCGCACCAGCGCAGGGCGCGCGTGCGCTCGCGAATCTCATTCAGTGCACGGCGATATTGCGGATCCCAGTGATCGGTCGTCCGCCGGGTGAGGTCGTGCCAGAAGAACCGCAGGTCGCTTCCACCGTCGTCCGCACAGTAGTGAGTCCAGGTTTCGGGCAGGCGCGGAGAAAAGGTGCACAGCTGCAGCGACCAGACGTGCCCGTTATGTTCGGAATTCCAGATCCCGAGGTCGCGCGCGATGGAAGTGCCCACGATACCGGCCTCTTCCTCGAGCTCGCGCAGCGCCGCGTCCGGCGCGTTTTCGCCGGGTTCGATGCCCCCCTTCACGAGCTGCAGCCCCGCCTGGGGATGTTCGAAGGCGAGGATGAGCCGCATCGAGGGATCCCGGAACACCACCGGGCAGGCCTTGTCGGCGAAGGTCACGCAGTTTCCTCCTTGATCGTCCGCCATTTCGACAACTTCGCTGCAAACGTCATGCCCGCGTGCGCCGGACTCGTGGATGGCAGGCATTCGTAATTGCAGTTCGACGGTTCCCCCGTGTCCATCGGATATTTCCCCGAGGTCGCGACGGGAATGGAACGCCGGCGACGTCTCATCATCCTGATGGTCTCCATGACATGGTTTTCCTGCGCCCCGATTATGGCGCGCCGGCGCTCCCCAGCTGCCGCGCGCCGCTTCATCGGGCTCACCGGACTGCTTGCGGCGCTGCTGTCGTTGTCCGCCGGACCCGCAGGGTCGGCTGCCGCGCCGGCGCTCGACCTTTCCTCCTATCGCGGCCGCGTGGTCATCGTCGATTTCTGGGCGTCATGGTGCAAGCCATGCCGCGAATCGATTCCCTGGCTCAACCGGATGCACCGCGACTACGCCAGCCAGGGGCTGGTCATCATCGGCGTCAACGTCGATGCGAATCGCGCGGACGCGGATCGCTTTCTGCGCGACGTGCCCATCGACTTCAACGTCCTCTACGACGCCGGAGGCGCACTCGCCACGCGGTTTGAAGTCCCGGCCATGCCGAGCAGCTACGTGTTCGACCGCGACGGCAAGCTCGTCCAGACCCATATTGGCTTCCGAAACACCAAACGCGACGCACGCGAAGCCGAACTTCGAAAACTCCTGGAGCTCCGATGACCCGACTCGAATGCCTCCTCTTGCTCGCGACACTCGTCGCGCTCAACGGCTGCGCGAACGTGAAGCCCTGGGAGCGCGAGGTGCTCGCGCGACCCGACATGCAACTCGACTCCAACGCGCTCGACACGGCTCTCGACGATCACATCTATTTCAGCAAGGAAGGCACGAGCGGCGGGCGCGGCTTCGGCGGCGGCGGCTGTGGGTGCAACTGACATGGCGGACGACGAACAGAGCAAGGAGACCAGCCCGGCGATGACGGTCGGGGCCGCGCTCGCAGCCGCGACTTGCGGCCTGCTCGGCATCGCGGCACCCGCGACTTCGAGCGCCGCGGACGAGAGCTCGAAGTGGGACATCGACTCGGCGCTGCTCTACTACGGAGAAAGCGACAACCGGGTGAAGGACCTCAGCCTGAGCTCGCACGCCACGCGCGATTTCGGCGACGAGCGCAGACTCGGACTGGATCTCAGCGTCGACTCGCTCACCGGCGCATCACCGAGCGGGGCCATCGCCACCGACGGCCCGCAGACTTTCACGAGTCCGTCGGGTCGCGACACCTACACGACCCCGGCCGGCGAAATTCCGCTCGACGACACCTTCCTCGACACGCGCTTTGCGCTCGGCGCGAGCTGGTCGCAACCGTTCGCGCGCCTGTACACGATGAGCGCGGGAGTCGGGTTCTCCTCCGAATACGACTACACGCACATCGGCGCAAATCTCGGCATCACGCGCGACCTCAACGACCGCAACACGACGTTGAGCGCGGCGCTCGCGTACGCGCAGGACACCATCAAACCCGTCGGCGGTGTTCCGCTCCCGCTCACCGGGATGACCGATGCGGTCGGCGACGACGAGCGGCCCGGCAATCGCGGCGCGAGCAGCGACAGCAAGAACGTCATCGACGTGCTGTTCGGCGTCACGCAGGTGCTCGGGCGGCACACCTTGCTGCGCGTCAACTACTCGTACTCCGATTCGAGTGGATATCTCACCGATCCCTACAAGATCCTGAGCCTCGTCGACCCGGTCACTGGCGAGCTCATCGCGCGCACGCCGGCGCCCGGCGCTTCCGGACCCACGGGCAGCTATCTATTCGAGAACCGGCCGGACTCGCGGCGCAAACAGGGCCTGTACGCGGAACTGCGCCACGATTTTTCCGGAAAGGTGCTGCAGGTCGGATACCGCTACTCGACCGACGACTGGGACATCGATTCGCACACGCTCGAATCCCGCTTCCGTCTGCCGATCGGCGAATCGAGCTACCTCGAGCCGCACGTGCGCTACTACACGCAGAGCGCGGCATCGTTCTACCAATACAGCCTCGCGGATACGGGCGTGCTGCCCCGGTACGCCTCCGCCGACGCGCGGCTTTCGGACATGAGCGCCGTGACGTTCGGTCTCAAGTACGGCCGCAAGACCGCGGGAGGTAACGAATGGAGTACGCGACTCGAGTTCTACCAGCAAACGGCGAAGGCGCCCGCGGAGCGGCTCATCGGCAACCAGGTGGGCAACGCCAGGATGCCGGACTTCGACGCGTTGATCCTGCAGTTCACGTACCGCTTCAGCCTCTGACGCTGACGCGCGCGGCGGAGCTGTGGATCGCGCGCTTCCGCGCGATGGGCAGTCCATGCGAAGTGCTCGTCGAATGCGAGTCGGAGGCATGGGCTCGCGGCATCGCGAACGCGGTCGCGGAATGCGCCTGGCGCATCGAGGCCAAGTACAGCCGCTACCGCGGCGATGGCGTCGTGCGCACCATCAACTCCGCGAATGGAAGGGCAGTCACCGTCGATGACGAGACCGCGAATCTGCTCGACTTCTCGATGCTCGTGCACGAACTATCCGGTGGGATGTTCGATATCACGTCCGGTGTCCTGCGCCGCGCGTGGCGCTTCGATGGTGGACGGCGCGCACCGACGCGCGCAGAAGTGGATGCGCTGCTGCCGCTCGTGGGATGGAGCAAGGTTCGCTGGGAACGGCCGCGCATCCGGTTGCTTCCGGGAATGCAGATCGACTTCGGCGGCATCGGCAAGGAATACGCCGTCGACCAGGCCACGAAAATCGCAGCGTCCTTGTGCGACGATGCGGTGCTCGTCAATTTCGGCGGCGATCTTGCCGTGACGCGCGCGCGCGATGCGCAGCGTCCGTGGCTCGTCGGCATCGAGGCCGCGGATGCCGCTCACGGGCTTGCGGAAAAGCTCATCGAACTTCGCGCGGGCGCGCTCGCGACCAGCGGCGACACCTATCGATTCGTCGAATCGGGCGGCAAGCGCCTGCCGCACATTCTGGATCCGCGCGACGGCCGCCCCGTGAGCGACGCACCCCGCTCGGTCACCGTCGCGGCGCCCACCTGCACCCAGGCCGGGATGTTGACCACATTGGCGATGCTCAAAGGCCCGGGCGCCGAGGATTTCCTGGCGGCGGAGAGAGTACGCCACTGGATCCAGCGCGACTGAAGACATCCGCGCGGCCCGCAATCGCATACGTGCGATTACGAAGCGGAATCCTCGTTCGGGCGCCTCATAGTCCGACGGTGATTTCGGTGAACTCCACGAACAATCGGCTCAAGGTATACCCCGTCTGGGATGCGGGTGTGCGCGCTTTTCACTGGATCAACGTGCTGTGCGTGCTCGGACTCATCGCCTCGGGCATCGTCATCCTCAACGACAGGGCGCTGGGTCTCAGCAACGACGGCAAGATCCTGCTCAAGTCGACACACGTGTTGATCGGCTACGTTTTCGCGCTGAATCTGGCGTTCCGCCTCGTCTGGGCATTCATCGGAAGTCCGCACGCGCGCTGGCGCGAAATTCTTCCGACCGGCCGTGGCTACGCCGGCGCGCTCCGGCGCTACATCGCGGCCTTCCGTTCGGGCGATGCGCGGCCCTATCTCGGCCACAATCCACTCGGCCGTATCGCGGTCACATTGATGCTGGTATTGCTGCTCGCGCAGGCGGTGACGGGGCTCGTACTCGCGGGCACTGATCTCTTCTATCCGCCCTTCGGCTCGTTCATGGCCGCATGGGTCGCCGCTCCCGGTGTCGATCCGAACCTGGTCGTCCCGTACGCGCCGGCCCTCTACGACGCGGACGCGTACGCGGCAATGCGCGAATTCCGTGGTCCGATGGTGAAGATCCACTACTACGTTTTCTACGCGCTGGTGTCCTTTGCGTCACTGCACATCGTGGCGGTGGTGATCACCGAGCTGCGTGGGGGCGGAAATCTCGTGTCGGCCATGTTCACCGGCAAGAAAGTCCTCGTTCCGCCGCTGGCCGACGCGACGCCGGCGGGGGCGCCGACGGAAACGCAGCCTGCGGACGAGCCGCAACGGGCGGAAATCCGCTGACGGGCGGCTGCCCGCGCACGTCTGCCCATATTCATACAGTACGGTCATACAGTACTCAGCGCGCCCAGGTACTGGTTATACCCGGACCGCCCTCGCCGCTTAAACTCTGCTGTTTCGCAACGATCGCGCGAGGAATCGCGCTCGACACATGCAGCAGATCAAGATACGCGGCGCCCGCACACACAATCTCAAGAACGTCGACCTCACGCTGCAGCGTGACAAGCTGATCGTCATCACGGGTCTGTCCGGATCCGGAAAATCCTCGCTCGCCTTCGACACGTTGTACGCCGAAGGCCAGCGCCGCTACGTCGAGTCGCTGTCCGCGTACGCGCGCCAGTTCCTCTCGATGATGGACAAGCCGGACGTCGACAGCATCGAGGGACTCTCGCCCGCGATCGCGATCGAGCAGAAGGCGACCTCGCACAATCCGCGCTCGACGGTCGGCACCGTCACCGAGATCTACGACTATCTACGCCTGCTGTTCGCTCGTGCCGGCATCGCGCGCTGCCCGGACCATGGCGTGCCGCTCGAGGCGCAGACCGTGAGCCAGATGGTCGACCAGCTTCTCGAGCTACCAGACGGGCTCGCGGTGCTGCTGCTCGCGCCGCTGGTGGTGGACCGCAAGGGTGAGCACGCGGAGACCTTCGAGACTTTACGCGGCCAGGGATTCGTGCGCGCGCGCATCGACGGTCGCGTGCACGAGCTGGACGCATTGCCGAAGATCGACCCGAAGAAGAAGCACACGGTCGAGGCCGTGGTGGATAGATTGCGCATCCGGCCGGACGCGCAGCAGCGCCTCGCCGAGTCGCTCGAAACCGCGCTCAAGCTCTCGGGCGGCACCGCGCGCATGGTTCCGTACGAGAGCGACCAACCCGGCGCGTCGGAGGGAACACTGTTCTCGTCGCGCCAGGCCTGCCCCGAATGCGGTTACAGCGTCGCGGCGCTGGAACCGAAGATGTTCTCCTTCAACAGCCCCGCCGGTGCCTGCCCCACCTGCGACGGGATCGGGCTCAAGGATTTCTTCGATCCGAAACGCGTCGTCGCCTATCCACATCTCTCGCTCGCGGGCGGCGCGATCAAGAGCTGGGACCGCAAGAACGCGTACTACTACGCGTTGATCACCGCGATGGCGAAGCACTACAAGTTCGATCCGGAGACGCCGTGGGAAGACCTGTCGAAGAAAGCGCAACAGGTGATGCTGTACGGCAGCGGCAACGAGGAAGTCGAGTTCCGCTACATGCACGGCAACGGACGCACGACGAAGAAGAAGCATCGTTTCGAGGGCATCATTCCGAATCTCGAACGGCGCTACAAGGAGACGGATTCGCTGCCGGTGCGCGAGGAGCTCGCGAAGTACCTCGGCACGCAGCCCTGTCCCGACTGCAACGGCACCCGCCTGAATCGCACCGCGCGCAACGTGTTCGTCGGCACGCATTCGTTGCCCGAGATCGCGCACCTCACCGTAGGTGATGCGAAATCGCTGTTCGGTTCGCTCGACGTGACCGGCTGGCGCGCGGAAGTGGCCGACAAGATCGTGAAGGAAGTCGGTGACCGGCTGCGTTTCCTGGTCGACGTCGGGCTCGACTATCTGACGCTCGATCGCAGCGCGGAATCGCTGTCGGGCGGCGAAGCGCAGCGCATCCGGCTCGCGAGCCAGGTGGGTTCGGGCCTCACGGGCGTCATGTACATCCTCGACGAGCCTTCGATCGGCCTGCACCAGCGCGACAACCAGCGCCTGCTGAACACGCTCAAGCACCTGCGCGATCTCGGCAACACCGTGCTCGTCGTCGAGCACGACGAGGATGCTATCCGCTCGGCCGACGAAGTCGTCGACATCGGTCCCGGCGCGGGCGTACACGGCGGCGAGATCGTCGCGCACGGCACTCCCGCGGAAATCGAGAAGAACCCGGCATCGCTGACGGGGCAGTATCTTTCCGGCCGCAAACAGATCGCACTGCCCGGCTTGCGCACGCCGTTCGATCCGAAACGCGTGATCGACGTGGTCGGCGCGAGCGGCAACAATCTCAAGAACGTCTCGGCGAAGTTTCCGCTCGGACTGTTCACGTGTGTCACCGGTGTCTCGGGTTCGGGCAAGTCGACGCTCGTGATCGACACCTTGTTCGCGCACGCCAATCACGAGCTCAATGGCACCGTGATGGACATGGCGCCCTGCGACGAGATCAAGGGCCTGAAGGAGATCGATCGCATCATCGACATCGATCAGAGCCCGATCGGACGCACGCCGCGCTCGAATCCGGCGACCTACACGGGGTTGTTTGGACCGCTGCGCGAGCTGTTCGCGGAAGTGCCTGAAGCGCGTACGCGCGGCTACGACGCGGGACGCTTCAGCTTCAACGTGAAGGGCGGACGCTGCGAGGCCTGCCAGGGCGACGGCCTCATCAAGGTCGAGATGCACTTCCTGCCGGACGTCTACGTGCCCTGCGACGTGTGCAAGGGCCAGCGCTACAACCGCGAGACGCTCGAGATCCGCTGGCGCGGCAAGAACATCCACGAAGTGCTGCAGA
>JAEZCR010000074.1 GCA_023433465.1 Pseudomonadota bacterium
GCCGGGCCGCCCACGGCCAGGGCTGACACCTTTTGCTAGGAAAAGGGGGCTGCCCCCATTTCTAGATCCGGCGCACGCCGCCGGGGCCGCCGAGGATCAGCAGATCGGCGGGGCGCGCGGCAAACAACCCCACCGTCACCACGCCGGTGATCTGGTTGATCGTGTTCTCGAGGGCCAGCGGATCCGCGATTCGCATGTCGTGCAGGTCCACGATGTGATTGCCGTTGTCGGTGACGACGTTCTCGCGCCACACGGGGCGTCCACCCAGCACGGCGAGCTTGCGGCTCACGTACGCACGCGCCATCGGGATCACTTCGACCGGCAACGGGAATTTTCCCAGGGTATCGACCAGCTTCCCCTCGTCGGCGATGCACACGAAACGCCGGGAGGCCGCCGCGATGATCTTCTCGCGGGTCAGCGCCGCGCCGCCGCCCTTGATGAGTTGCCGCGCATGGTTGGTCTCATCGGCGCCGTCGATGTACGTATCGATCTCGCCGACCTCGTTGAGATCGAGCACCGGGATACCCGCGGCCTTCAATCGCTCGGTCGATCCATTGGAGCTCGACACGGCCCCGGGGATTCGCACGCGCTGCCGGGCGATCTCTTCGATGAGGAAGTTGACGGTCGATCCGGTACCGACGCCCAGCACTTTGCCGGCTTCGACGAATTCGAGCGCAGCGCGCGCCGCGGCTTGTTTTCCAGTGTTTTCGTTCATTCCCTGGGCGTTGTTCACGAAGGCTCCCCATGAATCACGGACCGCGAAAACGACAATGCCCGCTTGCGCGGGCATTGTCTTCAGAAACTAAGCGGCGAGTGAGAGAGACTCTCACTCGCCGCGTTTGCAAGGCCAGAATTACTTCTTCTTGGCTTTCTTCTTGGCCTTCTTCTTGGCTTTCGCCATGGCACATCTCCAGTAGTTACGGGTTAGTCCGAGGCCGAGTATACGCAGGCGTTGACAAAATTCAAGCAAGTGCTGTCGAGATGAACGATGCGATCACATCGATGCTCATCACGACCATCACTCGAGCGAGAGGATGAACTTCCAATGAGCCTCGCTCACCGGCGTGATCGACAGTCTGTTGCCGCGCTTGAGCAGCAGCATCCCATCTAGTTCACGCGTTTCGTGTTTGCGCAGTTCATCGAGCGTGATTACGCGTTCGAGGCGGCGCTTCAGTTGCACGTCGACGACATACCAGCGCGGATTCGCGGGGTCGCTGCCCGGATCGTAATGCGGATTCTTCTTTTCGAAAGCCGTTGGATCGGGATACGCGGTGCGGACGACCTCCATGATGCCCGCGACACCGGTTTCATCGGCGCTCGAGTGATAGAGGAACGCGAGATCGCCCTTCCTGAAGTCGTCGCGCAGCATGTTGCGGGCCTGGTAGTTGCGTACGCCGTCCCACATCGCGCGTTTGCGCGGCTTCTTCGCGAGATCATCGACTCCGAACGTCGATGGCTCGGTCTTCATGAGCCAGTAATTCATCGATTCCCCTGTCCGTGACGATCAGATCCATGAATACGTCGTTGGGCGTCACGGGAATGTGGTCCACGACCTGGAAAGCATAGGCGAGACCCACCAGCCGGGGTCCGCGCCAATGATCGCGCAGCCTGCGGAATGCCAGCGCGCGATCGTAGAAGCCCGCGCCATGCCCCAGTCGCGCGCCGCGCCGGTCGAATCCGACCCCGGCGCAGAAGATGGTGTCGAGGAATCGCGCGCCGATCCATTCGTCACCCGCGGGTTCGAGCATCCCGAAGTCATGTTGCCGCGCATCCGCGTTCAGGGGGACGAATCGCATCGAGCGATGACGCATGCTGGTGATGCGGGGGAGGTAGACGCGGCATCCGCGTCGCACGGCCAGCCTGATGAGCGGCTGCGTGCCCAGCTCCTGCGGCATCGACGCATACAGCCCGATGCGTTTGCCGGGAGCGAGCCAATGCGTTTGCGAGATGGTCTCGGCGACCGCGCGCGCGGCGCGTATCCGTTCTGGGACGGGAACCGCACGCCGTTGCGCGAGGAGTTGCTTTCGAAGGGATTGCTTCGTCAACACGATGAGAGAAAAGGAAAAGCGCTACCCGTAAATGCCGGTGCGAGTCGTTGCTCTCGAACCAGAGCAACAAGGTGGGACCGGCCCCGACATTTAAGGCTTTCCGCTCGAAGCGGACTTGCACAGTACTGCCGGAAAGGCATGGTCCCTGGGCGTTTACATTACGGTCGAGAGGTAACCCGACCCGCTGTCGAACACCACAGGCAGCGCAGGGTCACTCTACACTCTTCAGGCGCAAGCGCCACATAGGAAAACGCCGTCGAAGCGACGGCGTCCGTGAAAATTTGTGAGAACACGTTCAAAGATCCAGTTGACGGGTTCTCTGTAGGGCGTTCTCGACGCGTTCACGCATGTGTTTCACACGTCCGCTCACCGGCCCTTGCAATTCGCTGTCCTGCTTGCGCAGGCGCAACAGCTCGTTGGCCATGTTGAGCGCGGCGATCACGGCGATGCGATCGGCGCCCACCACTTTTCCGGTGTCGCGGATCTCGCGCATCTTCTTGTTCAGGTATTCGGCGGAGTCGAGCAGATCGGCTCGCTCGTCGGCAGGACAGGAAACGAAGTACTCCTTCTCCAGGATGCGCACGGTGACGTGCGCCGTTTCCTTCTCGCTCACGCAGTGTGCTCCATCGTCTTGAGGCGGCCGATCATCGCCTCCACGCGCGCGCGCACCTGGTCGTTGCGCTGCGCGAACGCGGAGCGTTCGGCGGCGAGCGATTCCTGGCGCTGACGCAGGGCCCGGTTTTCCTCTTTAAGGGCATCCACCGCGAGGAGGAGTTCTTCGACACGGCGTTCGAGACGCGCGAATTCCGCTTCGAAGCCGGATTTGGCGCTCTTGCCGGTTTCATTATTGTTGTCGTTCATGGCGCGGGACTATAGGGCTCCGCGTTCGTGGGGGCAAATTCCGGGCATAATTCCCCCATGGTGGCCGCAACTTACGATGAGTTCGAGCGCGTGCTGCGTGACGCGCACGCTCTGCCCGAGCCGGCCGAAGCGCACGGCACACTGGCGGGCGCGCTGTGCAGCTCGCGCGACTACGGCCTGATCGAATGGCTGCGCGAAATCCTGCCGGATGAATCCGCCGACGAGACAGCGCTGCAGAGCTCGGTGCTCCAGAACGTCTATGACTCGATGGTGCGCACCCTGGTCGGCAACGATGCCGATTTCGCGCCACTGCTTCCCGACGACGAAGCCACCTTGAGCGAGCGCGCCGACGCACTCTCGCTGTGGTGCCAGGGATTTCTCTATGGACTCGGCTCCGGCACCACGCCCGATCCGGGCAAGGTGTCCGCCGAGGCCGGCGAGATCATTCGCGACCTGACCGAGATCACACACGTCGGCGTGGACGCGGGCGAAGAGAACGAGGAGAACGAAGCCGCCTTCGCCGAAGTCGTCGAATTCGTGCGCGTCGGCGTGCAACTGTTGTTCGTCGAGCTCGCACCGGCGCGCGGGCAGGAGCCGCCGCCCGAGGGCGTGTCGCTTCATTGAAGGGACGATCGAGGATTTCATGTTGAGAAAAACAGGCGCGCGTTCCAGGACGCCGGTGAAGCCGGCGCGACCGGCGGCGATGCCGCGCGAGGAGTTCAAGCGGCGCCGCCGCGCACTCGCGAAACTGATGGGTCGCGACTCGATCGCCATCGTGCCGACCGCGCCCGTGCGCCTGCGCAACAACGACGTCGAATACGCGTATCGACCCGACAGCGACTTCTTCTACCTGACGGGTTTCGCGGAGCCCGAATCCGTCGCGGTGCTGATTCCGGGGCGGCCGCAGGGCGAATACATCCTGTTCGTGCGCGATCGCGATCCGGCGCGGGAAACCTGGGACGGCAAACGCGCGGGCCCCACCGGAGCCGTGCGCAACTTCGGCGCCGATCACGCATTTCCGATCAACGACATCGACGAGATCCTGCCGGGGCTGCTCGAGAACCGCGCCAAGGTCTTCTACGCGATGGGCACGCATCCGGAATTCGACCAGCGCGTGGTCGGCTGGGTGAACGGCCTGCGCACGCAGGCGCGTAACGGGCGGCATCCGCCGCAGGAGATCGTCGCGCTCGATCACGTGTTGCACGACATGCGTCTCTTCAAGACCCGCGCGGAGGTCGACACGATGCGCGAGGCCGCGCGCATCGCGGCGCGGGCGCACGTGCGCGCCATGCGCGCGTGCGCGCCGGGCCGGCACGAATACGAGATCGCCGCCGAGATCGTGCATGAGTTCCGCATGCACAACGCGGATCTCTCGTACCTGCCCATCGTGGGCGGCGGCGCCAACAGCTGCATCCTTCACTACCGTGAGAACGATGCGCGGTTGCTCGATGGCGACATCCTGCTCATCGACGCGGGCTGCGAAGTCGAGTGTTACGCCTCCGACATCACGCGCACGTTCCCGGTCAACGGCCGGTTCACGCCGGCGCAGCTCGCGTTGTATGAGATCGTGCTCGAGGCCAATCTCGCGGCCATCGCGCGCGTGAAGCCGGGGAACCACTGGAACGAGCCGCACGAGGCGGCGGTGCGGGTCATCACGCAGGGTCTCGTGAAGGTGGGTCTGCTGAAGGGCCGCGTCGCGAAGCTCGAAGAGACGGGCGCGTATCGCAAGTTCTTCATGCATCGCACCGGCCACTGGCTCGGCATGGATGTTCACGACGTCGGGGACTACAAGGTCGGCGACGAATGGCGCGTGTTCGAGCCCGGCATGGCCCTGACCATCGAGCCCGGCATCTATGTCGCGCCCGGAACGCCGGGCGTGCCGAAGGAATTCCACAGCATCGGCATCCGTATCGAGGACGATGTCGTCGTCACGCGCGACGGATGCGAAGTGCTGACCGATGGCGTGCCGAAGGAGCCCGTCGCCATCGAGCGGCTCATGGCCTCGGCCACATGACCTTCCAACGATGAACAGGGCAGACATCGCGATCGTCGGCGGCGGCATGGTAGGCGCCAGCCTCGCGCTCGCGCTGCGCGGTACGCGCCTGAAGGTGCTGCTGATCGAGGGCGTATCGCACGATTCGGCCGCGCAGCCCAGCTTCGACGAACGCACCACCGCGCTGGGCAATGGCTCGCGGCAGATCTTCGATTCGCTGGGCTGCTGGGCCGCGATGGCGCCGGATGCCAGTGCGATCCGCTCGATCCACGTCTCCGACGCGGGGCGCTTCGGCGTCGCGCGGCTCGACTCCAGGGAGCAGGGCGTGCCCGCGTTCGGCTACGTGGTGCCGAACCGCGTGATCGGCCGCGCCTTGTGGCAGGAGCTGCGCAAGGTAACCAACATCGATCTCGCCGTGCCGGCCGAACTGACCGGCGCGACCCTGCGGCCCGACGGAGTGGAGCTCGAGGTCTCGCGCGACGGCAAGAAGGAAACCGTACACGCGCAACTCGCCGTCGCGGCCGACGGCGCCGGTTCGCTGTTGCGCGCGCAATCGGGCATCGACGCGGACATCGAAGACTACGGCCAGGTCGCGATCGTGGTGAACACCCATACCGACCGGCCTAACAAGGGCGAGGCGTTCGAACGTTTCACCGCCTCGGGCCCGCTCGCCGTCCTGCCGACCGCGGGCGGCGGATATACCGTCGTCTGGGCGGTGCGCCCGCAACGCGCGAAGGAACTGCTCGCGCTCGACGATGCGGCCTTCGCCGCCGAGCTCATGTCGGCGTTCGGCTGGCGGGCGGGGCGCTTCACGAAGATCGGCCGCCGCAACCCCTATCCACTGGCGCTGTCGCGCGCGACCGGAACCGTGTCGGGGCGCGTGGTGCTCGTCGGGAACGCCGCGCAGGCGCTGCACCCGGTGGCGGGACAGGGCTTCAATCTCGGACTGCGCGACGCGGCGACGCTCGCCGAGATGCTGGCCCTGGCCGCGCGCCAGGACGGGTTCGGCGATGGCCTCGACGAACTGCTGGCGCGCTTCGCGGCCTGGCGCGAGGAGGACCGCAAGGGCGTCACGCGTTTCACCGATGGCCTCGTCAAACTCTTCGGCAGCGATGCGCCGGGGCTGGGTGTCGTGCGCAACTTCGGATTGCTGCTGTTC
>JAEZCR010000095.1 GCA_023433465.1 Pseudomonadota bacterium
CCGCGCGGCCGTGCGCCAGGCGGACGCGGCCGCGCGCAAGACCGCGACGCAGCGCGACGAGCTCACGCAACAGGTGCAGCTCGAGGTCCAGCAGGCGCTCGACCGGCTCAATACGAGCGCGGACTCGCTCGCGACGGCCGAGGCCCGCGCCGAAGCCGCGCGCGCCGGCTTTCGCATCGCGAGCCGCAAGCGCGACGAGGGCGTGATCAGCCAGGTCGAATTCATCGACTCGCGTTCGAGCCTCACGAGCGCCGAGCTCAATCTCAACATCACGCGCTTCCAGGTGCTCGCGCGCCAGGCGGAGCTCGACTACGCCACCGCAGCGGGCAACCTGCCGCTGCCGGGACTTTAGAAGGTTTCAACGGAAGAACACGGATGAAGAACAAACTACTGCCGCTGGTCCCGATCGCATTGGCATTGTCGCTCGCCGCCTGCGGACGCAACGAGGCGCAGCCCGTCGACCAGCCGACTCCCGTGCGCATCCAGCGCGCGAACAACGGACCGGCCGTGCCGCCCATCGACACCAACGGCGCCGTCGCGACGAAACACGAGATGCGGCTGTCCTTCAAGATGGGCGGCGTCGTGCGGCGCATCCACGTGCAGGAGGGCGACCGCGTCAAGAAGGGACAGCGTCTCGCGGAGATCGAGCTGACCGAGGTCGGCGCGCAGGTCGAACAAGCGCGGCAGATGGCGGAGAAGGCCGAGCGCGATCTCAAGCGCGGAGAAAACCTCTACGCCGACCAGGTGATCAGCCTCGAGCAACTCCAGGACCTGCGCACGCAGGCGTCGATCGCGGCCGCGCAATACAGGTCGGCGCAATTCAACCTGGGTTACTCGGTGATCACCGCGCCGCGCGACGGGCTGGTCTTGCGCAAGCTGGTCGAGGAGCGCGAACTCGTGCCCGCGGGCACGCCCGTGCTGGTGTTCGGCGAAAGTGATGCCGGATTCGTCGTGAAGGCGGCGCTTGCCGATCGCGAGATCGTGAACGTGAAGCTCGGCGACAAGGGCGAGATCCGCATGGACGCGTTTCCCGGCCGCACCATGACCGGCACGATCGTCGAAATCGCGAGCGCGGCGGACGAGCGCTCCGGCATGTTTCCGATCGAAGTGCAGTTCGACGCGCCGCCGCCGCGGCTCGTCAGCGGCCTCGTCGCGCGGCTGCGGCTCACGCCGCACAGCGACTCGCCCGGACTCACGTACATCCCGATGGCCGCGCTGGTCGAAGGCGACGGCGATCGCGCGAGCGTGTTCGTGGTCAAGGACGGCACCGCGCAACGACGCAACGTGCGCGTCGCGTTCATCACCGCCGACAGCATCGCGCTCGAGAGCGGGCTCGCGACCGGCGAGCAGGTGGTCACCGACGGCGCGTTGTTCCTCGAGAACGGCGAACGCGTCGAGGTGCTGCAGGAGACCAGCCAGCAGGCGGTCAACTCGCCGCCGCGCGGCTCCGACGGCTGATCCGCCCGGGAGAAGGCGATGTCATTGCTCGAATTCCCGATCCGGCGCTACCAGTTCACGATGGTCGCGTTCCTGTGCCTGGTCGCGCTCGGTTTCTACGCGTTCAAGAACGTGCCACGCGAGGAGGATCCCTACTTCAAGATCCCCGGGTTCACGATCGCGGCTATCTACCCGGGCGCGGACCCGAAGGACCTCGAGCGCCTGGTCGCCAAACCCATCGAGGACCGGCTCGCGGCGCTGGACGACGTGCTCAAGATGGAAACGTCGATCAGGGACGGCGTTTCCTTCACGGCCATCGAGTTCCTGGCATCCACCGACGCCGACAAGAAATACGACGAGGTGACGCGCGAGCTGAACGCATTGCGGCCGGAGTTCCCGCCCGAAACGCATTTCATCGTGCGCAAGTTCTCGCCGGGCCTCGTCAACACCGTGCAGATCGCGCTGGTGTCCGAGGAGGCGCCGTACCGCGAGCTGGAGGATTACGCGCGCGAGCTCAAGGACAAGCTCAAGACCGTGGATGGCGTGCGAACGTCGGAGAGCTGGGCCTATCCGGAGCGCGAGCTGCGCATCGCGCTCGATCTCAAGCGCATGGCCGAGCTCAACATCACGCCGACGCAGCTCATCGCCGCGGTGCAGAGCGAGAACGCGAACATTCCCGCCGGCTTCATCGACCTGGGCGCGCGCAGTTTCAGCCTCAAGACCTCGGGGAGCTATTCCTCGCTCGACCAGGTGCGCGACACCGTCATCGCCTCCATCGGCGGCCGCATCGTGCGCGTGAGCGACGTCGCGGAAGTCAGCTGGAACACCTCCGCCTACAGTTATACGGGCCGCTTCAACGGGCAACGCGCCGTGTTCGTGACGGCTAACCAGAAAGACGGCTACAACATCCTCGAGGTGCGCGAGCGCGTGATGGCGGTGACGGAGGAGTTCGCGGCCAATCTGCCGAAGCGCATCAAGCTCGAGGTCGGTTTCGACCAGTCGCAGAACGTGAAGAATCGCCTCAGCCGGCTGTACACCGACTTCGGCATCGCGATCGCGCTGGTGCTGATCACGCTGCTGCCGCTGGGCCTGCGCGCCGCGGGCATCGTGATGATTTCGATTCCACTGTCGCTGTCGTTCGGTCTCGCGTGCCTGTATTTCCTCGGCTACTCGCTCAACCAGCTTTCGATCGCGGGCTTCGTCGTCGCGCTCGGCCTGCTGGTGGATGACTCCATCGTCGTCGTCGAGAACATCGCGCGGCACATGCGCATGGGTTATTCGCGCGTCGATGCCGCGCTGGCGGGTACGCGGCAGATCTTCGTGGCCATCCTCGGCTGCACCGCGACGCTGATCTTCGCGTTCCTGCCACTGCTCGCATTGCCGGGCACGGCGGGCAAGTTCATCCGGGTGCTGCCGATGGCGGTGGTGTCGACCATCATCGGTTCGCTGCTCCTCGCGCTGTTCATCATTCCGTTCCTCGCGAGCCGCGTGCTCGACGAGAAGTCGCAGTCGGAGGAGAACCCGTTCCTCAGGCGCGTGATGGGCGTGATCCACAACTACTACCGGCCGGCGCTGCACTGGTGTCTCGCGCGGCCGAAATTCACGGTGGTCGCGGCGATTGGTGGCTCGCTGCTGCTCTCCGCCGCGCTCGTGCCGGTGCTCGGGTCGAGCCTGTTTCCGAAGGCGGATACGCCGCAGTTCCTGATCCAGGTGAGCGCGCCGAACGGGAGCAGTCTCGCGGAAACCGATCGTGCGCTGCGGATCGTGGAGAACGAGCTGCGCAACATGCCGGAGGTGAAGACCTGGTTCGCGAACCTCGGCCACGGCAATCCGCAGATCTACTACAACCACATCCAGCGCAACGACGCGGCCAACTACGCGGAAGTATTCGTGCAGCTGCACGAATACGACACCGACGAGACGCCCGCGAAGCTGCAGGCGCTGCGCGAGAAGCTCGAGCGTTATCCGGCCGCGAACATCTACGTGAAGGAATTCGCGAACGGTCCACCGATCTCGGCGCCGATCTCGATCCGGGTGATCGGCAATGACCTCAACGTCATCGAGGCGCTGAGTCACGAAGTCGAGGACCTGGTGAAGTCGGTGCCGGGCACGCGCGACGTGAAGAACCCGCTCAACGTCTCGCGCACGAATCTCAAGCTCAACATCGACTCGCGCAAGGCGCAGCAGCTGGGTGTGCAAACCGCGGAGCTGGACCGCGCCGTGAGATTGTCCGTCGCGGGTGTGTCGGTGGGCACTTATAAAGACACGACTGGTGAGCAGTACCCGATCGTCGTACGCACGCCGATCACGCAGCAGGCGGAATTCGGCGCGCTCGAGCAGGTGCGCGTGCCGACGCTCAATGGCTCCACGCTGCCGTTGTCGCAGCTCGCGTCGCTCGAGTTCGAGAGGGCGCCTACGCTGATCCAGCGATTCAACCGCGAGCGCGCGATGACGATCGATGCCGACGCACAGCCCGGCTACAACATCGCCGAGCTCACGAGCCAGATCACGAAGAAGCTCGACGAGCTCGACTGGCCGCGCGGCTACAAGTACGACCTGGGTGGCGAGAACGAGGCTTCACAGGAGGCGTTTGGCGGCATCGGTATCGCAATTATCGTCGCCATCTTCGGCATCTTCGCGATACTCGTGCTCGAGTTCGGCAGCTTCAAGTCGACGCTCATCGTGCTCACGGTGGTGCCGCTGGGCGTGCTGGGTGGCATGCTCATGTTGCTGTTCTCGGGCAATGACATCTCGTTCGTCGCGTCGATCGGGTTCATCGCGCTGGTGGGCATCGAGATCAAGAACTCGATCCTGCTCGTCGACTTCACCAACCAGTTGCGCGAGCAGGGTGTGCCGCTCGACGAGGCCATCGAACAGGCCGGCGAGATCCGTTTCCTGCCCATCCTGCTGACGTCCGCGACCGCGATTGGTGGTCTCATGCCGCTCGCGTTGCAGAACATCGGGCTCTATTCGCCGATGGCCTGGGTGATCATCGGCGGACTCATATCCTCGACGCTGCTCGCGCGCCTCGTGACGCCGGTGATGTACAAGCTGATCCCGCCCGTCCTTGCCGTGAAGCCTGACGCCGGTGGTACTCTGGCGGCCCCGGCCGGACTGGCGCCCTCGCCCGCTTCGCGCCTGGAGGACTAACCAGCGACGGCAGGCGAATGAGAGCGGTATTCCTGGATTTCGGTACGGTCAGTCACGACGATCTCGATACTTCGGCCCTCGAACGGGTATTACCCGGGATCACGCTGCACGCGACGTCCAGCGAGGCGGAAGTCGATGAACGCATCGCGGGCTGCGAGTTCATCCTCACCAACAAGCTGAACATCTCGCGCGCGCGGATGCGCGCGGTGCCCGGGCTGCGGTTCGTCGGGCTGACGGCGACCGGCACCAACAATGTCGATCTCGAAGCCGCGCGCGAGCTCGGCATCGCGGTGTGCAACATCCGCGACTACTGCACGGTGTCCGTGGCGCAGCACGTGCTCGGCGTGATCCTCGCGTTGACGCATCGGCTGCGCGAATACGGCCAGGCGGCGGTGGATGGGACGTGGGCGCGCTGCGAACAGTTCTCGGTGCCGGGCGCGCCGATCCGCGAACTCAAGGGGAAGATCCTCGGCATCGTCGGCTACGGCACGCTCGGGCGCGCGGTGGCCAACGTCTGCAAGGACGCGCTCGGCATGCGCGTGCTCGTGGCGGAAAGACCGGGCGCACCCGCGGGCGACGCCACGACGGTGAGCTCACCCGTGCGCGTGACGCTCGACGAGGTGCTGCGCAACGCCGACGTGCTGTCGCTGCACTGCCCGCTGACGTCCGCGACGAAGGGACTGATCGGCGCACGCGAGCTATCGATGATGAAACCCGATGCGATCCTCGTGAACACCGCGCGCGGCGCGCTCGTGGATCTCGAGGCGCTCGTGGCCGCGTTGAAAGGCGGCGATCTCGGCGGCGCGGCGATCGACGTGCTGCCGCAGGAACCCCCCGTCGATGGCAGCCCCGTGCTCGAGCCCGGCATCCCCAACCTCATCGTGACCCCGCACATCGCCTGGGCCGCGTTCGAGGCGCGCCAACGCGCCGTCGACGAACTCGCCGCGAACATCGAGGACTTCCAGCG
>JAEZCR010000107.1 GCA_023433465.1 Pseudomonadota bacterium
GTGCCTGGCACCGAAATCCGGCAAAAGTCTCACGCGGTCGGCTTCTCCCGGCTTTTCCGTGCCAGGCACCGTCTTACCAGGCGACGCTGCGGCCGCCGTCGACGGCGAGGACCTGCCCGGTGATGAAAGGCGCGCTGGTGGCGAGGAACAGCGCGGTGCGCGCGATGTCGGCGGGCGAACCCATTCGCTTGAGGATCGTGCGTTCGATGATCTTCGCGCGTTGCGCTTCGTCGCCGCCGCTCTCCGGCCACAAGACAGGTCCGGGTGAAATGCCGTTGACGCGGATCTCGGGACCCAGCTCCTTCGCGAGTGAACGCGTGAGCATGTGCAACCCCGCCTTCGCGACGCAGTACACCGTGTAGTTGCGCAACGGACGCATGGCGTGGATATCGACGATATTGATGATGGCGCCACGCGACGCCCGCAGCAGGGGGGTCGCCGCCTGCGCCAGGAACATCGGCACCTTGAGATTCGTGCCGATGAGATCGTCGAACGCCTCAGGCGTGACCTCGCCGATTTTCGTCGGATAGAACGTCGAAGCATTGTTCACCAGCAGATCGAGTCCGCCGAACGTGCGCTTGGCGAAGTCCACGAGCATCGGCAGCTGGCCGAGGTCGAGTAGTTCGGCGCGCACGGTTCCCGCGGAACCGGGGCGCGCTTCATTCAATTCGCGCGCGAGCGCGGCGGCCTCGGCGGTCGACTTGCGATGGTGAATCGCGACGTTCGCGCCGGCCGCATGCAGCTCGCGTACGATCGCCGCGCCCACGCGGCGCGCGCCACCCGTGATCAGTACGGTCTTGCCAGCTAGACTCGGCGCTTCGTTTCCCATCCGCCGCACTCTATGACTTCTGCCGCGTCCGCCTCAACCCTGCCTGCGCTCGCTCCCGACGAGCACGCGCATTCGCAGCGCGTCGCGGCGCACATCCGCGATTTCATCCGCGAACACGGCGGTGCGATCGGCTTCGACGCCTACATGCGCCTGGCGCTGTACGCGCCGGGCCTCGGGTACTACAGCGCGGGCGCCACCAAGTTCGGCGCGGCGGGCGATTTCGTCACCGCGCCGGAGATTTCGACCCTGTTTTCGCGGTGCCTGGCGCGCCAGGCGGCGGACGTGCTGCGCGAGACGTCGGGAGACGTGCTCGAGCTCGGCGCCGGCTCCGGCCGAATGGCCGCCGACGTGCTGCTCGAGCTCGAATCGCTCGACGCGCTGCCCGCGCGCTACCGCATCCTCGAGGTGAGCGCGGACCTGGCCGATCGCCAGCGTCAGCGGATCGCGCGGCTGCCCCGGATCCTCGCGGAACGGGTCGAGTGGTTAGATCGCTGGCCGCAGGCGCCGATGCGCGGCGTCGTGCTCGCGAACGAAGTCCTCGACGCGATGCCCGTCGAGCGCTTCGTGCTGCGTCATCGGCCGGACGGACTCGACGTGCGCGCGCTCGGCGTGGGAGTCGCGGGCGACACGTTCGAATGGCGCGAATTGTCGCCGTCGCCCGAGCTCATGCACGCGGTCGCGGACATCGTCGAAGGCCTGCCGGAGCCGCTCCCCGATGGGTACGTGTCCGAGGCCTGCCTCTCGTACCAGCCCTGGATGGCGGCGCTCGCCGAACATCTCGAAGAGGGCGTCGCGCTGCTGATCGACTACGGACTGCCGCGCGCTCATCTCTATCACCCGGAGCGCGGTCACGGAACGCTGCGCTGCCATTTCCGCCAGCGCGCGCACGACGATCCGTTCCTGAACCCGGGCCTGCAGGACATCACCGCCTGGGTCGACTTCACCCGCGTGGCCGAAGCCGCGGACACCGCCGGCCTCGACGTCCTCGGCTTCGCGACGCAGGCCGCGTTCCTGATCGGCTCCGGGATGGAGTCCCTGCTAACTACCGAGATGCAGGTCGCGGCCGGCGACATGCGCGCCCAGACCCGCCTCGCGAGCGAAGCCCGTCGCCTGATGATGCCCGGCGAAATGGGCGAGATCTTCAAGGTCATCGCGCTCGGCAAGAAGTTCACCGCACCGCTCGCAGGCTTCGCCACTCAGGACCTTCGCTCCAGCCTGTGAAATGGGGACATTCCCCGTTTCCCGGCCCCACCGAGGCCTGTCCCTTTTGCTGGGAAACGAGGAATGTCCCCATTTCCATTTCGTCACTCCATTCCTCCACTTCGTCAAATTCCTCTTCGCCTCTCGCAATTCCTGATGCAACTTTGGGCCACGATGAAATTCGACTTCCAGAAATTCTACGAAGCGGTCAATGCGAAGCGCACCGAGCGCGCGGCCTCCTGGCGGCAAGTGGCACGCGAGATCGGCATTGGCAAATCCACCCTCGCGCGGATGGCGCAGAACAAGCGGCCCGATGCCGATGGTCTCGCGGCCTTGTCGTTCTGGGCGCAGCTGAATCCCGCGGACTTCGTGTTCATCGAGCCGCCGGCATCGAGCCCGGGCGTCGGTCTCGGTAACGGAAGCCTCGCTGCCGCCGCGCTCAGAACGGATTCGCCGCCCAGCGCTTGATCTTCTCGTGGTGGCTGCGGCTCGACTGCAGCCTCGCTCCACCGCGCAGGACGACGACGTATTCGCCGTGCGGCCCGGTCTCGAGTTGCGCGATGTGCCGCACGTTCACGATCAGCGAGCGGTGGATACGCAGGAACTTCTCCGGATCCAGTGACTGCTCGAACGTCGCGATCGGCACGTGCAGCAGGTGGCGCGACGCCTCGAGATGCAGCTGCACGTAGTTCTCGGCGGCCTGCACGTAGAGGATGTCCTCGACGTTCACGAACGAGATCTTCCCGGCCGAACGCAGCGCGACGCGCGCGAGATGATTCTTCGGCGCCGCTAGCTGCTGCAGCAGCGCGAGCACGTGCTGGTTGTCGGGGCCGCTGGCGATCCTCTCGCGCACGCGCGCGAGCGCCTGCGAGAACCGCTCGCGCGCCACCGGCTTCAAGAGGTAGTCGACGGCGTTCACCTCGAACGCCTGGATGGCGTATCGGTCGAACGCGGTCACGAAGATCACCGGCGGCATCCGCTCGGCGCCGACCGCGCGCAACACGTCGAAACCATCCATCTCGGGCATCTGTACGTCGAGGAGCACGAGATCCGGACGCGCCGCTCCTATCTTCTCGACGGCCTCGGCGCCGTTGCGCGCCTCGCTCACCGAACCGATGCCGGTTTCGTCCCTGAGCAACAACGCAAGTCCTTCGCGCGCGAGCGGCTCGTCGTCGACGATCAGTACGTTCATGGCTCCGTTCATGGAAGCGATCATTCTCCTTCGGCGATGCGGAATGGAATCACGAGCGTCACTTCCGCGCCGCCCGAGGGCCCGTCGACGGTGCGCAGCTCGGCCGCGTCACCATAGAGCTGCTTGAGCCGCGCGCGCGTGTTGGCGAGTCCGAGATTGAGCCCGCCGGCCTCGCCGGAGGCGCTGAACCCCGGGCCGTTGTCGCGTACGACGATCCACAGCGAATCTCCGACGCGTTCCGCCTCGATGTCGATGATGCCGGAATTCGCGCGTTTCCCGATGCCATGACGTATCGCGTTCTCCACGATCGGCTGAAGAGCCATGTGCGGAACGGCCGCGTCGAGCAATCCGGGGTCGACGTGGGTGTTGACCTGCAACCGATCGGAGAATCTCAGCTGCTCGATCGATAGATAGAGTTTCAGGTACTCGAGCTCGCGCGCCAGCGTCACCTCCTGCGCATCCATGTCCGCGAGCACGGCGCGCAGCAGGTCGGAGAATCGCGCGAGGGTTTCCTCGGCCTGCCGGCCTTTCTGCTGGCGCACGAGCACGACGATGGCGTTGAGCGTGTTGAACAGGAAATGCGGTTGGAGCTGCGCCTTGAGCGCGCTGAGCCGAGCCTGCGCGATCTGGGCCTCGAGCTGCGATGCACGCAGATCCGCGCGCAACGCGGCCTGCTCGCGTTCCTGGAAACGCGCGTAGTTGCGGATCGCGCTCTGGATCGACAACACCACCCAATACGCGACGATCGCGGTGTGGAATCCGAAGATGAACAGCAGCGTGATCTCGCTCCTGAACGTGACGGGCGGCTCGATCGGCCAGAACTCGTTCCAGGTGAGATGGAACCCGGCCTCCAGCGCCAGGCGAGTGCAGGCCCACGCGACGCTCAACAGCGCATGCAGGCCGAGCAGCCGGCCGATGTTGTTGCGTTCGAGCGGCCAGCGCTTGCCGGCCCAGACGATCAGCGGGGTCAGCAGCGCGGAGATGTAGATGTTGACCGACCAGTAGCGGATGTCCTGCCACGGATTCGGATCATCCCAGTAGAACCTGCGCGTGACGTTCTGCGCGAAATAAATCAGTCCTACCACCGTCCATGCCAGAAGGTAGAAGGCGAAGGGCCTGAGCTTGCGCAGGTTCATGACGAGAGCACGAGCTTACGCCCCGGCGCACCCTGGCGATGCAAACAAACCGTCGGTTGTTTGACGAGCCGGCCGAAAACGTTGACGAGTACCCGGAACTTTTCAGCGCCGGGCTGGCGGAAATTGGGGACGCGCCTTCGTCGGCATTGATGCGTCAGCGTGGAGGCCATACCGCCAAGGCAGGCACGGCTAATCGCGGAAACTCATCCAGTCACATTACGGACGCTGCCGCTTCGACGGCGTGAAAAGTGGCCGACAGGCCTGGAAATAATGTCCCCATTACTACCACTTCACCAGGCCGGTGTAGGCGGTCACCAGGATCAGCAATCCGAACACGATCCGGTACCAGGCGAACATCGCGAATGAATGCCGGCTCACGAAACGGATCAGGAATTTCACGGCGAGCAGGGCGCTGATGAACGACACGACGCAGCTCACGATCAGCGGCCCGGTCTCGAACTGCGCGATCGCCTCGCGTTCCTTCCACAGTTCGTAGACGGTCGCGGACACGAGCACCGGGATCGCGACGAAGAACGAGAACTCGGCGGCGGTCTTGCGCGACAGGCCGCACAGCAGGCCACCGATGATGGTCGCGCCGGAGCGGCTCGTGCCCGGGATCAACGACAGCGCCTGGAATGCGCCGAGCTTGAGTGCGTCCTTGGTGGTGAGCTGATCGACTTCCTGGACGCGCTCCTCGTGTTTGCGCCGCTCGGCCCAGAGAATGATGACGCCGCCGACCACGAGCGCGATCGCGACGGTCACGGGATTGAACAGCACCGCCTTGAGCTGGTCGCCGAACAACAGCGCGAGCACGGCGAGGGGCAGGAACACGATCAGCAGGTTGAGCACGAAGCGCCGCGACGTGGCGTCGCGATGCAGGCTGAAAGCCGTGTGCAGCAGTTTCTGCCGGAATTCCCAGCACACCGCGAGGATGGCCGGACCCTGGATCACGATGACGAGTGCGTCGACCGCCGCGCCCTGCAGTCCCAGCAGGGACTGCGTGAGGATCAGGTGACCCGTGCTGGAAATCGGCAGGAATTCGGTGATGCCTTCGACGAGGCCCAGGATGATCGCTTCGAGGTAGGACATGCGAGGTTCGTTGTTCTCGGGGCAGGCAGTGTAAATCCCTCAGGTCGCGGACGTCGATTTCAGTTCTTCGATCGCCGCGATGCGCCGGCGCCGCAGCTCCTCGCCGATCTGCGCGCCGGAAAGTCCGGCGCGCTCCTCGGCGGTGAGCGCGACGGCGGCCGCGCGCTCGCGCGCGCAAGTGAAGAATTCGCGCTGCGGATAGGGCCGCGTCTCGAGACCCGCGCGGCCGCGCGCGTCGGCCTCGCAGGCCAACAGGAAATCCGCGAAACGCTCCGGGCGGCGGAACGCGTCGCAGCTTTCGAGCGTGTTCAGCACGGTGGCGGGCCGCAGCTCCTGCGCGCGATGCACGTGCGTGTGATAACGCGACGCGATGACCGCGAGCTCGCGCAGGTGGTTAGGCACGCGCAGCCGCGCGCACAACTGCTCGACGAGCTCGACGCCCGCACCCTCGTGTCCGTGGTGCGACGGCAGCACTTCGGGCGGCGTCGCGCCCTTGCCGAGATCGTGCATCAACACCGCGAATCGGACGGTGACACCTCCGCCGAGCTTCACTGCTTCCTGCAGGCTCAACAGCAGGTGCACGCCCGTGTCCACCTCCGGATGCCATTTCTCCGGCTGCGGCACGCCGAACAGCGCGTCGATTTCCGGAAAGACGACCTTCAGCGCGCCACAATCGCGCAACACGCTGACGTAAACGTCGGGGCGCGGCTCACCGAGCGCCTTTTCCGTTTCGGCCCACACGCGCTCGGCGACCAGCGCGTCCGCCTCGCCGTCCGCGACCATGCGGCGCATGAGCGCCATCGTTTCATCCGCCACGCGGAAGCCGAGCGGCGCGTACCGCGCGGCGAAACGCGCGACGCGCAGGATGCGCACAGGATCCTCGATGAACGCGTCGGAGACGTGGCGCAGCAGTCGCGCGTCGAGATCCTTCACGCCTCCGTGCGGATCGATGATGTTTCCGGATGCGTCCTCGGCGATTGCGTTGACGGTCAGGTCGCGCCGCCTGAGATCGTCTTCGAGCGTGACGTCGGGCGAATACTCCGTGGTGAAACCGCGATAACCCGGGCCGACCTTGCGTTCGAGGCGCGCGAGCGCGTGTTCTTCCTTCGTTTGTGGGTGCAGGAACACGGGGAAATCGCGGCCCACGGGAATGTACCCGGCGCGTTCGAGCTCGGCCGGTGTTGCGCCCACGACGACCCAGTCCCGCTCGACGATGGGGCGCCCGAGCAGGCGGTCCCGAACCGCGCCACCCACCAAGTACACTTGCATGGACCCATGTTAACCAATCTCCGCAAACGCCTCGCGATCCTGTCGGCATTGGCCGCCGGTCTCGCCCTCTCGGGCTGCGGGACGATGTACGTCGCGCAGGCCGCGAAAGGCCAGATGCAGATCCTCACGGCGCGCCGGCCGATCGACAAGGTGATCGCCGATCCGAAGTCCGCGCCGGAGCTGAAGCAGCGACTCGAGTCGGTGCGCGCGGCGCGCGAATTCGCGGCGCGCGAGCTCGCCCTGCCTGACAACAAGAGCTACACGTCGTACGCGGACCTCAAGCGCGACTACGTCGTCTGGAGCGTGGTGGCGACGCCCGAGTTCTCGATCGAGCCGCGCGAATGGTGTTTTCCGTTCGTCGGCTGTTTCGCGTATCGGGGCTACTTCAAGAAGGAGAAGGCGGAAGGATTCGCGGAGTCGCTGCGCGAGCAGGGCTTCGATGCGATGGTCGGCGGCGTGCCGGCGTATTCGACGCTCGGCAAATTCAACGATCCGATCCTGAGCACCATGTTCGGCTACGGTGACGACGAGCTCGCGTCCATCCTGTTCCACGAGCTGTCCCACCAGGTGGTCTATATTCCCGACGACAGCGCGTTCAATGAAGCGTTCGCGGTCACCGTGGAACGCGAAGGTCTCGCGCGCTGGCTCAGACACGAGGGCCGCGAGGCTGATCTCGACAAGTACATCAGGCGGCGCGAACGCCAGGCCGAGGGCATGCGCATCATCGCGCGTCATCGACGCGAGCTCGCGTCGCTCTACGCGTCGGAGCTGCCGCCAGAGGACATGCGTGCGCGAAAGGCCGATGTGTTCGCGCGCCTCGTGGTCGAGCTCAACGCGCTCGACACGCGGCATGGCACGAAATCGCAGCTCGTCGCCGAGCTCGACAGCCGTCCGAACAATGCGCGACTCGCCTCGCTCGCCACCTACTACGATTGCGTTCCGGGCTTCGAGCGCCTGCTCGCCGACCAACAACACGACCTGCCACGCTTCTACGCGGCCGCGCGCGAGATCTCCAAACTATCCCGCGACGAACGCCGCGCGCGGCTCTGCACGGTGCCTGGCACGGAAAAACCGGGATAAGTCCGGCGCCAGGAGTTTTCCCGGGTTTTCCGTGCCAGGCACCAATTATGTCGAGTCGCGCGGGTTCGGAGCGCACACGTGTCATCATCGATCGCGTCGGATCATGCGCGGGATGTTCAAAACCAAAACCTTCCTCGATGCGTCGCGGCGCGACTGGCAGTTCGACGCGTTCGCCTGGATGCTGCGCAACTGTGGTGGTTACGCAAAGTTTCTCGAGACCACGCTCGTGCTGCCCACAGAGGAGCATTTCGCCGAACGCGGAATGAAGGGTCACGCGGGCGCGGCGGCGCTGTTCCGCCAGGTGCGCGATCACGCCGGCATGGCCGACTGGCCCTGCGTGGTGGAGCCGCGGCCGGATGCAAAGCCCACGCTGACGATCGGCGAGGACCGCATCCCCGTCATCACGTATCGGCCCGACGACACGGAGCCGACCGTGCTCGTCGCCACGTTCGCGCACGAGCTCGCGCGTTATCTCGTGGAGACCTTCGATGAGCCGTCGCCCGGCGGCGAGCCGCTGCACGAACACGCCATCGATCTCGCGGCGGTTTTCATGGGGTTCGGCGTGTTCATGGCGAACGCCGCGTTCTCGTCGGCACGTTACGTTCTCAATGAAGGCGAGTTCGCGAACGCGCTCGCGATGTTCTGCCTGCTTCGCAAGGCCGATCCCGGCAGCATCGACGCGCATCTGAATCCGCATCTGCGCAAATACGTGCGGCTCGCGGCCTGCGACCTGGCGCAGCACGCGATCCGGTTCCAGAAGCTGCGACACGTGGTCGCGGCTTCGTCCGAGTCCGCCGACCAGACGCAGCCCACCGCGCGCTGAAGCGTCTACACTGCGTGGCGATGCGCCGCGCACTCCTGCTGTTTCTCCTCGCATGGTCCGCGATCGCGGCGCAGGCGGCCGATTCCATCGCGTTCTGGGACACGCCGCAGAGAGGCTCCAACTGCTTCAACGAGAAGCCGCCGGATGCGGAGTATTTCCGCGCGCTGCGCGGTTACGGCGCGACCTGGGTGCGCCTCACGTTCAGCAAGTGGAAGTCGGCCCGCGGCAGGGATTTTCTGTTCGGCAACCTGGATCGATACCAGGCGCTCGTTCCCGAGGACCTCGCGACGCTGCGCACCGTGCTCGATCACGCGCACTCGGCGGGCCTCAAGGTCGTGGTCGTTCCGCTGTCGCTGCCCGGCGCGCGCTGGATCCAGATGAACGACAACGTGTTCGACGACCGATTGTGGAGCGACTGGCAATACTGGGACCAGTCCGCCACCGCATGGCGCGACCTCGCGGCGGCGCTCGCCGATCATCCGGCGATCGTCGCGTACAACCTCGTGAACGAACCGGTGCCGGAGCGCAAGGGCGGCCTCGCAGAACACTCGGCGCCCCACGTCATGCGCTCGTGGTACGAGAAGGCGCGCGGCACGCCGCGCGATCTGCCCCGGTTCTACGCGAAGCTCATCGACGCGGTGCGTGAGTCCGATCGGCACACGCCGATCATGCTCGACGCGGGCTACTACGCCGCTGCGGAAGGGCTCTCGTACTGGGGCGGCGCGCCGCACGCGGACGCGCGCCTGCTGTACGCGTTTCACATGTACGTGCCGTGGGTCGCGACCAGTAGTTCGAACCTGAAGCGCGCCGAGCCGTACCGCTATCCGGGTGTCGTGCCATTCGTCGGCCGGAAAACCCGCTGGGACGCGGAACGCGTCGCTGCCCATCTACAGCAGCCATTCGACTGGGCGCGCGCGCACGGCGTGCCGTCGAGCCGGCTGGTGGCGGGGGAATTCGGCTGCATGCGCCGCTGGCCCGACTGTCCGCGTTACCTCGACGACGTGCTCACCGTGCTGGAAAAACACCGGGCGCACTGGGCGTTCTATTCGTTCCGGGAAGCATGGGACGGCATGGACTACGAGCTCGGAGCGGGCAAGCTGCCATGGCAATACTGGGAGGCGGCGGAAAAGGGCCAGCCTTTCGAGCTCGAACGCGGCCCGAATCCCGTCTTCGAACCGATCCTGCGGCGCTTGCGGGGCGCGCGCTGAACTAACTACCTTGCGGCGTCATGGCCCGCCCGCGTGGCCGGGCACACGGAAAAACCCCGGCCGCGCGTCAACGCCCTGATGCCGTCCGCCTCCCGGTCCGCGAATCGCGCAGGCCGCTTATTTCATTGGTATCCACGGCGCCAGTGCGGCAGGCTGTGATCGTAATGATCGAAAACACCACTATCGGCTCGAAAAAGCGGCTGCTGATCGGCGGCCTCATCCTGGTCGGCGTCGTGATCGCCGCCGCGGCGGCCTGGCGGCAGTTCGCCGGCGACGGGCCGACCGCCACCAGCAGGCCCGGGCCTCCCCCTTGGCGTGCCGAGGGTAACCAGCCCGTGCCCGTGCGCGTGGTGACCGCGGTTCAGGAGCCCCTCGCGCTCTACCTCAAGGCACTGGGCACCGTGACGCCGTTGAAGACGGTCACGGTGCGCAGTCGGGTCGACGGCGAGCTGGTCCGCGTCGCCTTTCGAGAAGGCCAGTTCGTCAAGCAGGGCGATCTTCTGGCCGAAATCGACCCGCGCCCGTTCCGCGTGCTCCTCACACAGGCCCAGGGCCAGCAGGAGCAGAACCTCGCGGAACTCGCCAACACGGAAGGAGAGCTGGCGCGATTCAAGGACCTGCAATCCAAGGGCTACGTGTCCGCGCAGGAGCTCGCGAACCAGGAGGCGCTCGTGCGCCAGTTCCAGGCGCGCAGGCGCACCGATGAAGCCGCGGTCGAGGATGCGCGCCTGCAGCTCGCCTACACCCGCATCACCGCCCCCATCAGTGGGCGTGTAGGACTGCGCAACGTCGACGCCGGCAATCTCATCCGATCCGGGGACGCCGCCGGTCTCGTCACCATCACGCAGATGCGGCCGATCAGCGTGTTGTTCACCATTCCCGAAACCGACCTGCCGGCGGTGCGGGCCGCGATTCGCGCGCAGCCGCAATTGCCCGTGGAGGCCTGGGGCCGCGACGAGACCACGCGGCTTGCCACCGGGATGCTGCTGAGCATGGACAACCAGATCGACACGGCGACGGGCACGCTGCGGCTGCGCGCCGAGTTTCCCAACGAAGACGAGTCGCTGTTCCCCAACCAGTTCGTGAACATCCGGCTGCGCGTGCGCAACGACGCCGCGATCGTCATCCCGAATGCCGCGGTGCAGTTCGGGTCGCAGGGCAACTTCGTCTTCGTGGTGAACGAGGAGAACAAGGCCACGGTGCGCAACGTGAAGCTCGGAGCGAGCGAAGGCGAGCGCGTGGCGGTGACCGAGGGCGTGCAGCCGGGCGACCGGGTCGTCCTGGAAGGGCTCGACAACCTGCGTGACGGCCGCGCCGTGAAGATCATCGACGGGCCTGCGGTGGCGGCGCAATGAACCTCTCGCGGCCGTTCATCCTGCGGCCGGTTGCGACGACGTTGCTGATGGCCGCGCTGCTGCTCACGGGCGGGCTCGCGTACCGCTCACTCCCCGTTGCCGCATTGCCGCAGGTCGAATATCCCGTGATCCAGGTGATCACCCTGTATCCGGGCGCGAGCCCGACCGTGACCACGAGCGCCGTGACCGCGCCGCTCGAACGGCAGCTCGGCCGCATTCCCAGTCTCAATCAAATGATCTCGACGAGTTCGGGCGGGGCGTCGGTCATCACGCTGCAGTTCTCGCTCGATGTGGACCTGGGCGTCGCCGAACAGGAAGTGCAGGCCGCGCTCAACGCCGCGAACAACCTGCTGCCCGACGATCTACCCGTGCCGCCGGTGTACCGGAAGGTGAATCCCGCGGACACCGCGATCCTCACGCTGGCGGTCAGCTCGAGCACGTTGCCGCTGTCGACCGTGTACGACCTCGTCGATACACGCGTGTCGCAGAAGATTTCGCAGGTGCCCGGCGTGGGCCTCGTGACGCTGGCCGGCGGCCAGCGGCCAGCGGTGCGCATCCAGGTGAACCCGGGGGCGCTGGCCGCGAATGGCTTGTCGATGGAGCAGGTGCGCTCGACCATCGCCACCGCCAACGTGAACATGCCGAAGGGCAGCTTCGACGGGCCCGTGCGCGCCATCATGCTGGACGCGAACGACCAGATGCGCAGCGCGCAGGAATACCGCGACCTGATCATCGCGAACGTCGAGGGTCGGCAGCTCAGGCTCGGCGATGTCGCGACCATCGAAAACGGCGTGGAGAATCGCTACCTCGCGGCCTGGTCGGGCCGGACTCCCGCCATCCTCATCAACGTGCAGCGCCAGCCCGGCGCCAACGTCATCGAGGTGGTGGATCGCATCGAGGAATTGCTGCCGCAGTTGCGGGCCTCACTACCCGCCGGGGTGGACGTCGTCGTCCTCAGCAATCGCACCGAATCCATCCGCGCCTCGATCCGTGGCGTGCAGAAGGAACTGATCATCGCGATCGGGCTCGTGGTGATGGTCACGTTCCTGTTCCTGCGCAACGTGCCCGCGACCATCATTCCCGGCGTCGTCGTGCCGCTGTCGCTGATCGGCACCTTCGGCGTGATGCTGCTGGCCGGCTTCTCGCTCAACAACCTGACGCTGATGGCGCTCACCATCGCGACGGGCTTCGTGGTCGACGACGCGATCGTGATGCTGGAGAACGTCGCGCGTTACATCGAGAAGGGCGAGAAGCCGGTCGACGCCGCGCTCAAGGGCGCCGAGCAGATCGGCTTCACGCTGCTGTCGCTGACCGTCTCGCTGATCGCCGTGCTCATTCCGCTGCTGTTCATGGCCGATCTCGTCGGCAAACTGTTCCACGAGTTCGCTGTGACGCTCGCGGTGGCGATCGCGCTGTCGCTGCTCGTGTCGCTCACGCTCACGCCGATGATGTGCGCACGATTCCTCAAGCAGGGTCACGCCGCGGCGCACGGCGACGACGCGTTCACGCGGCTCGTCAGGCATTACGAACGCGGGCTCGACTGGGTGCTTGCGCGCCAGCCCGCGACTTTGTTGAGCGTGCTCGCGACGCTGCTGCTCACGGTTCTGCTCTACCTGGTCGTGCCGAAAGGATTCTTCCCGGTGCAGGACGCCGGTCTCATCCAGGGCATCAGCGAGGCGCCGCAGACGGTGTCGTTCAATGCGATGGCGCAACGCCAGCAGGCGCTCGCGGATCTCATTCTCGACGATCCGGACGTCGCCACGCTGTAGTCGTTCATCGGTGTCGACGGCACTAATCCGACGCTCAACACCGGCCGATTCCTCATCGAACTGAAGCCACACGCCGATCGCGACGCGTCGGTGCTCGAGGTGATGGATCGCCTGCGCGAGCGCGCCGCGTCGGTGCCGGGCATCGCGCTCTTTCTGCAGCCCGTACAGGAACTGACCATCGAAGACCGCGTGAGCCGCACGCAATACCAGTTCAGTCTCACCAGTCCCGACCAGGCCGAGCTCGAGCAGTGGACCCATCGGTTCGTCTCGCATCTGCGCGAGTCGCCGGCGCTCACCGACGTGGCCAGCGACCTGCAGAGCGAAGGATTGCAGGCCTTCCTGGAAATCGATCGCGCGGCGGCCGCGCGCCTCGGCATTTCCGTCGCCGCGATCGCCGATGCCTTGTACGACGCCTTCGGACAGCGGCAGATCTCCACGATCTTCACGCAGGCCAACCAGTATCGCGTGGTGCTCGAGACCCGCCAGGATTTCCAGCTCGGGCCCGAGGCGATCGAGCGTATCCGCGTGGCGACGGAGTCCGGCGAACCCGCGCCCCTATCTACCGTGGCGCGCCTGGTGGAGCGGCCGGCTCCGCTCGTCATCAACCATCTCGGCCAGTTTCCCGCCGTGACCGTGTCCTTCAACCTGGCGAGCGGCTCGTCGCTCGGCGCGGCCCTGTCCGCCATCGAGGAGGCGCGCGAGGAGCTGGCGCCGCCCGCGAGCCTGGAGCTGCGTCTGCAGGGCGCGTCCGAGGCGTTCCATAATTCGCTGTCCAGCACGTTGTGGCTGATCCTCGCCGCCGTGGTCACGATGTACATCGTGCTCGGCGTGCTCTACGAGAGTTTCATCCACCCGGTGACGATTCTCTCCACCCTGCCTTCGGCCACCATCGGCGCATTGCTGGCGCTGCTGCTCGCGGACCGTGGCCTCGATCTCATCGCGGTGATCGGCATCGTGCTGCTGATCGGCCTCGTGAAGAAGAACGCGATCATGATGATCGACTTCGCGCTCGAGGCGGAACGCGAACAGGGACTCGCGCCGCGCGAGGCGATCCGGCAGGCCGCGCTGCTGCGCTTCCGTCCGATCCTCATGACGACGCTGGCCGCGCTGTTCGGCGCCATCCCGCTGATGTTCGCGTCCGGTTCCGGCGCCGAGCTGCGCCAGCCGCTGGGCATCGTGATGGTGGGCGGTCTGCTCGTGAGCCAGGTGCTCACGTTGTTCACGACGCCCGTCATCTATCTGTTCTTCGACCGGCTCACGCGCCGGCGCGCGCGGGACGACGCCCAGGCGGGCGACGTACGCGAGGAGGGCGCGCGGTGAGTTTCACGCGGATGTTCATCGAACGTCCCGTGGCCAGTGTCCTGCTGGCCGTCGCGATCCTGCTCGCGGGACTGCTCGCGTTGCGGCAGCTTCCCGTGGCGCCGCTGCCGCAGGTGGACTATCCCTCCATCCAGGTGCAGGCGCGCATGCCGGGCGCCAGCCCGGAGTCCATGGCGGCAACCGTCGCGACGCCGCTGGAACGCGCGCTCGGCACGATCTCCGGAATCACGGAGATCCAGTCCGTCAGCATCCAGGGTCAAACTACCGTCAACCTGCGTTTCGCGCTGGACCGCAACGTCGACGAGGCCGCGCGCGAAGTGCAGGCCGCGATCAACGCCGCGCGCTCCCAGCTTCCGAGCGGCATGCCGGGCATGCCCAGCTACCGCAAGGTGAATCCGACGCAGGCGCCGATCATGGCGCTGGCGCTGAGTTCGGAGCGGCTCTCTCCGGGGCAATTGTTCGACGTGGCCTCCACCATCATCGCGCAGAAGGTCTCGCAGATCCCGGGCGTGGGATCCGTGGACGTCGGCGGCAGCTCGTTGCCCGCGGTGCGTGTGTCGCTCGACCCGAACGCGCTCAATCATCACGGCATCTCGCTCGACGAGGTTGGCAACGCCATCCGCGCCGCCAATACGCAGCGGCCGCTGGGCGCGGTGGCCGATGATTCGCGCACCTGGCAGATCGAAGCGAGCCTGCAGCTGCGCACCGCCGAGGAGTACCGGCCGCTGATCGTCGCGTGGCGAGACGGCCGACCGGTGCGGCTCGGAGACGTCGCGACGGTGACCGAAGGCACCGAGAACCGGTACGCCTCGGGTTTTCACAACGATCGCGACGCGGTGATCGTGACCGTGAGCCGGCAGCCGCAGGCGAACATCATCGAAACGGTGGATGCGATCCACGCGCAGATGGAGACGCTGCGCGCGCTGCTGCCCGCGGGTGTGGACATGACGGTCGCGATGGATCGCTCGCCGGTCATCCGCGCGACGCTGCGCGAGGCGGAGCTCACGCTGGTCATCGCGGTCGTGCTCGTGGTGCTCGTGGTGCTGGCGTTCCTCGGCAACTGGCGTGCGGCGTTGCTGCCGACGCTGGCCATTCCGGTGGTGCTGTTCGGCGCGCTCGCCATCATCTGGCTGGCAGGGTTCTCCCTCAACAACCTGTCGCTTACCGCGCTCATCGTCGCCGCGATACTCGTGGTCGACGACGCGATCGTGGTGATCGAGAACATCTCGCGGCACATCGAAGACGGCGTGCCGCCTTTCGAGGCCGCGCGCCGTGGCGCCGGCGAAGTGGGCGCGACGTTGTTGTCGATGAACGTCGCGCTGGCTGTCGTGTTCGTGTCGATCCTGTTCCTCGACGATTTCGTCGAGCGCCTGTTCCGCGAGTTCTCGCTGACGCTGGTCGCGGCGATGGCCGTGTCGCTGGTCATCTGCCTGAGTCTCACGCCCGCGTTGAGCGCGCGCGTGCTGC
>JAEZCR010000116.1 GCA_023433465.1 Pseudomonadota bacterium
GCACCGAGGCGATCTCGGGCAACTCCGAGCGCGCCTCGGACGTCGCGCGCCACTCGGTCGACGTCGCGCACAAGGGCGGCGAGGCCGTGCGCCGCACCATCGACGGCATGAACACGATCCGCGAGACGATCCAGGAGACGAGCAAGCGCATCAAGCGACTGGGCGAGTCCTCGCAGGAAATCGGCAACATCGTCGAGCTCATCAACGACATCGCCGAGCAGACGAACATCCTCGCGCTCAACGCATCCATCCAGGCTTCGATGGCCGGCGACGCGGGCCGCGGCTTCGCGGTGGTCGCCGACGAAGTACAACGCCTCGCCGAGCGCGCGGCGGCCGCGACACGCCAGATCGAAACGCTGGTGCGCGCCATTCAGGCGGATACGAACGAAGCAGTGGTCTCGATGGAACGCAGCACCACCGACGTGGTGGGCGGAGCGCTGCTCGCCGAAAACGCGGGCGCGGCGCTCGAGGAGATCGAGCAGGTTTCCAACCAGATCGCGAGCCTGGTGCAGAACATCTTCGCGAGCTCGCGCCAGCAGGTGACCGAAGCGCAGAAGATTGCGCGGAACATGCAGGTGCTCAAGGAAATTTCCACGCAGACCGCCGAGGCCACGACCGCGACCTCGCAGAGCATCGCCAAGCTCGCGCAGCTGTCCGCCGCCATGCGTCAGTCGGCTTCCGGTTTCCGTCTGCCCGGCGCGCCCGTTCCGCGCCAGGTGGCCGCGGCCGGCGCCGCGATCGCCGCCGCCGCGGCGGCCTCGACGGGTATCCAGCCAGCCTCGACCGGCGCGACCTCGACACGCCTGCGCACGGTTTCGATCGCGTCGTAACACGGACGAAGAACGCCTCAAAAGATGCCTGAAGTCGCCTCACAGACGCTCGATCTCGTCGGCCGCGAGCTGAACCACACGCTGGGTGAAGCCCGCGCCGCGCTCGAAACTTTCGTCGAACAGCCCGAGAACGTGGTGCTGCTGCAGCGCTGCGTGTCCGATTTGCACCAGGTGCAGGGCGTGCTCCGCCTCCTGGAGATCTTTGGCGCGGCGCTGCTCGCCGAGGAGATGGAGCAGGTCACGAAGTACCTGCTGACGCCAGCTTCGCAGAAGAACCAGGCCGAAACCCTCGACGCGCTGATGCGCGCGATGGTGCAACTGCCGAGCTACGTGGAACGCGTGCTGGCCGGCGGCCGCGATCTCGCACTCGTGCTGCTGCCGCTGCTCAACGACCTGCGCGCCGTGCGCGGCTCGCCGTTGCTGTCCGAAGGCACGCTGCTGCTGCTCAATCTCAAGTCGGACCAGCAGGCGGCGCCCGTCGCGCCGGCGGCCGGCGAACCGCAGCTCACCGTCGCGCAATGGGCGCGCCGGCTGCGCACGCGTTTTCAGCTCGGCCTCGTCGGCTGGATTCGCGGCGAACGCCCCGAACAGAATCTCGAAATCCTCGAAACCGTCGCGCACCAGCTCGAGCAGGTCGCCACCAGGCAGCCGGTGTTCCAGCTGTGGTGGGTCGTCGGCGCCATTATCGAGGCGCTCCGGGAGGGCGGTCTCGAAACCGGCGTCTCGATCAAGCGGCTGCTGGGCCTCGCGGACCGCGAGATCCTCCAGCTCTACACGCAGGGTGAAGGGCGCTACGCGCAGAACCCGCCGGTCGAGCTGCTGAACAATCTTCTCTATTACGCCGCGCGGGCGACCAGCAACGGTCCCAAGATCACCGCGGTGCGCGCGTCGTTCCGCCTGAACGAACTGCTCATGGTCGATGATTCGGTCGAGCAGGAGCGCGAGAACCTCTCGGCGCCGTCCGTGAAGCTCATGCGCACGGTGTCTGCGGCCATCCGCGAGGACCTGGGCAAGGTCAAGGACGTTCTCGATATCTTCGTGCGCCGCGGAGGCCAGCCGGCCGAGCTCGAAGCGCAGGTCGGCATGTTGCGCAAGATCGGCGACACGCTCGGCGTGCTCGGTCTCGGTGAACTGCGCCAGCTCGTCATCGAGGAAACCGGCCGGCTCGAAGCCATGGCCGCCGGCAAGACCCCCGCCGATCACGCGGCGCTGGTCCACATCGCCGCGACGCTGATCAACGTCGAGGATCGCCTCGATCGCGACCTGATCGGATTGATCGTGCCCAAGGCCGCGCCTGAATCCGGCGACGCCGCGACGTCCACGGACGTGGATTTCCAGCAGGTCCAGGCCGCCGTGCTGCGCGAGTGCAGCGTGAACCTCGTGCGCGTGAAGGAAGCCATCGCTTCGAACGTCGCGGGCACGCTCGACGTCGCCGCGCTCGATGCGTGGCCGGGACTCATCGCGGGCATCAAGGCCGGTCTCCTGATGCTCGGCAAGACCCGCGCGGTCGAGATCGTCGAAGGCATCGCGAAGAATCTCAAGGAACTGCTGCAGCCCGGCGGCACGGCGGTTCCGCCTAACTACCTCGACCGCCTCGCGGACGCGGTGGTCAGTCTCGAGTACTACATGGAGACGCTGCAGGCCGGGCGCGCGGATCCGTGGTACATGCTGGACAACGCGCAGACCTGCCTGCAGGCGCTCGCGCAGATGCCGAAGCGCGTGGTGCCCACGGTGCCACCGCTCGGTCCGGAGTCGTACGCCGCCACGGTGCTGCTCGCCGACGCCGGCGCCACCGCGCGCGCGCATGCCTTGCAGGCCGGCGTCGTCCCGCCGTCCGTCCAGGGCGCGCCGACGCTGCACCAGGCGGCGCAGCCGCCGGTCGGTTCGAAGATTCCGACCAACATCGATCCCGAACTGCTCGCTCTTTATATAGAGGAAGCCCGCGAAGAGGTCGCCCGCATCGGCAAGCTGTTCCCGGCCTGGGAGCAGAATCCGCTCGAGACCGACGCGCTTGCCGGCGTCCGCCGCGCCTTCCACACGCTGAAGGGCTCGGGCCGCATGGTCGGCGCGACCGACATCAGCGAGTTCGCGTGGGCCATCGAGAATCTGCTGAACAAGATCATCGAGAACACGTTGCAGCGTTCGCCCGCGGTCATCGCGGCCGTGCGCGACGCGATGAGCATGGCCGGCGAGCTCGTGAACGCGCTCGAAGCCGGCAAACCGGCGCCGGCGAAGGCGCAGGACATCGTGGATCGTGCGCATGCGCTGGCGGCCAACAAGGCCGGCGCCGCGCCGCAGACGGCGACGCTCGAGATGCTCGAGCGCACGCTCGATACGCGCGCCGACGACGTCATCGACGCGACGAATCGCGTACCGACGCTGCAGGCCGCGCCGGCGGCCGCGCCCGTGCCGGCTTCCGCGCCACCGCCCGAAGCGAGCGCGAGTGCAGCGGTCGACTGGGACTTCAGCGAGGACGCCTCCGGCGGCGAGGAAATCGTGCTCTCCGCGCCGGACGAGGAGCCGAGCGCCGATCTGCAGCTGCGCGATATCTACAGCCGCGAGACGCAGGTGAACATCTCGGCGGTCACACGCTTCATCGAAGCCGAGCGCGCGCGCAGCGCGCCGCACGTGGTGACCGAAGAGGCCTATCGCGCCTGCCACACGCTCTCCGGCAGCTCGCGCATGGCCGAAGCGCGCCACGGCATCCGGCTGACGGTGCCGCTCGAAAACTGGGTCCGCAAGGCGTTCGATACCGGCATCGGTCTCGAATCGTCCGATCTCGACCTGCTCGCCGAGTGCATGGGCGCAATGAGTTCCGTCGCCTCGAATCTCGACGAGTCCACCGGATTCTTCCAGGCGCATGGCGTGCTGCTGGCGCGCATCGAACGTGCAACGCTCGAACTCGAGGAACGCATCGTCGCCGCCGCGCGCGCCGCGGAACAGGCGGCGGCTCCCGCAGCTGCTCCTGCCGCGCCGGCGGTCGCGGCACCTCCCGCTTCCTTTCCGCCGACAGTAAGCGAACCGGCGCCGGCCGCCGCTCCTGTCGTCGAAGCCAACATCGAAGCCAATATCGTCGAAGAAGTCGTCACGGATTTCGATCCCGAAATCGCAGGCATCTTCACCGACGAGGCCGTCGAGCTCATCGACGCGTCGCAGGGCGCGCTTGCGCAGTGGAACGAAAACCGATCGAGCGTCGATGGACTCACCGCGCTCAAGCGTCCGCTGCACACGCTCAAGGGCGGCGCGCGCATGGCGGGACTCATTCCGATGGGCGATCTCGCGCACGAGCTCGAGACGCTGTTCATGCAGATCGACAGTGGGCAGGTCGCGCCCGATGACCGCGCGTTCCAGCTCGCGCAATCCGCGCTCGACGAGCTCGCGCGCATGCGCGAATCGGTCAGCTCCGGAAAGGGCGTGCCCACCGCGCGCGGACTGATCGCGAAGATTCACGCCCTGATATCGCCCTCGTCGGCTCCCGCGCCCGCCGCGGCGCCCGCACCTGTGGCCGCGGCGCCTGCACCGGCGCCGGTTGCTGCCGCGCCCGCACCTGTCGTGGC
>JAEZCR010000120.1 GCA_023433465.1 Pseudomonadota bacterium
CGGGTGATGCCCACCTGCGAGACCCCTGCATTCTCGTGACCGCGTAACAGACCGTCCGGCGACCTACTCCGTCGCCGGACGGCCTACCCGGAGATAAGAACGATGCGCGGAGGGAAAATGTTGACCATCCGGATCTTCAAACTGCTCGGCATGACCGGCCTCGCGATCCTCGCGGCCAGCCTCGCCGCGTCGAGGGCCCAGCGTAGAGAGGAAGAGTACCGTCGCCGCCTCGACGAGCGCCTGGAAAAGGATCGCTGGGAAAGTGAGGGCGGCGCGAGCCGCTCGGGCCCGGCAACTCCGAGCGCTGTCGCCAACTGATCGACACGGAACCCGCGGGCGGCTTCGCCGCCCGCATCCCTTCATTGCGTCGCTGGCTGGCCGTTCACGAGTGACACCAGCATCTGAGGCTGGCGGATCTTCTGCTCGTCGAACACACACTTGAGCCTCAGCAGGAATTCACGCCGCACGGGACCCTGATCCACCGCCGGCACGCGAAACCGCGCGCGCAACGTGATTCCGCGTTCGTTCCAGCTTTCGATTCCGGACAGCTCGAGCTCGTCGAGGATCCGCCGCCCCCACTCGGAGTGCGCGCGCATCTGCACGCCGATCTCGCGCATCGCGTCGACGACCGGCGCGATTTCCTGGTCGAGCGCGATCATCACGTCCATCACCGCGTATGAGAAGGTGCGGCTCGAGTTCGTGACCACGCCGATTTCGCCATTCGGCACGAAGTGAACGTTGCCCTGGAAGTCGCGCAGCTGCACGTAACGCAGCGTGAGATTCTCGACCACGCCTGACCTGCCCGCGATCTCGACCGCGTCACCCTGCCGGATCTGGTTCTCCGCCACCAGGAAAAAGCCCTTGAGGAAATCCTTTACGAGCGTCTGCGCGCCGAACGCGATCGCGATACCCGCCACGCCGGCGGTCGCGAGGAACGGCATGATGGTGATGCCGATCGCGTTCAGGATCGCAAGGATCGCGAGCGTGGACAGGATGAACGTGACGGTCTTGCGCAGCACCAGGCTCACGGTGGCCGCGCGGCGTCGCGAATCGATGTCGTCGGCGTTCTTCGCCGTGAACTGCTCGAAGCCCGTGATGAGCCGGCGCGCGACGAAGATCAGGATGGTGGTGAGGAGCAGGATACCGGCGATGCGGATCCCGGCCTGGAGCCAATCGATCTCGCTGAACCACCTGACTATCTTGCCGTCGTCTTCCATTCGCGGAAATTATGGCACGACCCGGGCGGCCGCACGCGGCTCCCACCTACAGCGGGCCATTGCCAAGAGTTCGACCATCCGCGGGTGATATCAGGGATCCGGTCACTCTCTCCGTTAGCCATCCTCCTGGGTGGTGCGCTGCATTTCCTGGGCGACGACGTCGCCGACCAGAACGCGGGGGCGCCCATCGATTTACCGTCCATCGATCTGCCAAGGGACATGGCGGGCGAGGTTTACTCCAGCGAGAAGACCGGTCGCGCCATCGCGTACGTCCGCGAAGGCCGGCTGTTCGTGGTGGCGCGGGACGAAGGAATCGTGTTCGCGCTGGAACCCGCGCGCAACGACATGCCGCCGGTGGTGATGGCCGTCGCGCGGGAACTCGTCTCGGACGTGACGGAGCCACACGAGCACGCCGCGATCATTCTCACCGGCCTGGAACTCGATCCCGCTCTTTGATCAACGTGCGCCGGGTGTGGCGCCCTTACGAGATCCTGTGGAGTTCTCGTCCCCCGACATGCGGATCACGCTGATCTGCCCGTCACCTTCGAGGTACGCGGCCTTGACCTCTCGAAGGCTTTCGACCCCCTGCTCCCGCAGCTTCTCGTGCAGCTCTTCCACGGTGACGAATTCGCGTCGCAGATTGCGGCGCTGAAGCACACCGAGTTTCACGAGCGTGATACGGCGCGGATTCGCGAATCGACGAACGATGGCGTACCGGAACGAGAGCCAGTCGAGCAGCCAGTTCCACGCGACGATCGTGAGTACGAGGATCGCACCCTCGGTGAACGTGGTGTAACCGCCGGACATGGCGTTCTGCGCCGCATCCGCGATGATGACCAGCAACAGGATGTCCGCGATGCCCACGGCGCCCACGTCGCGCCGCAGGACGAAGCGGAAGATCAGGAACAGCAGCCAGTAGACCAGCGTGCCGCGCAGCGCCAGCTCTGCGATGGAGACCCGGATGTCGAAGATGTCGGCGATCATTCGATGAAGGCCGGCAACATCGACATCCGGGGATCGCGATGCGCGTTCAGCGCACCCGCTTGCGTGTGATCAAGTTGACGATCGCGAGCAGTATCACTGCGCCGAGGAAGGAAACGAACAGGCTTCCGACGCTTATCTCGCCCTGGTTGATCGTCCCCGCTCCTACCAGCGGGCTGATGAGCCAGCCGCCGAGCAGTGCGCCGACGATACCCACGACGATGTTCAGGAAGATGCCCTGATTGCCATCACGCTTCATGACGAGACTGGCGAGCCATCCAATGACACCGCCGATGACCAACCACAAAATGAATCCCATATCGCTGTCTCCTTGCTAGTTCACGCCCGCCGGCCGGGCACGTTCGTACGCGTGCAACTTGTTGTACAGAGTCTTCAGACTGCAACCGAGCACGTCGGCCGCGCGTCGCTTATCACCTTCGAAATGACGCAGCGTCGCGAGGATGAAGGTTCGCTCCACCTCGTCGAGCGTCGCGCCAATGGCGACATTAACTACGTCGCCCTCGCCCACCGTCGACCCGACTCCGCCGTGTCGCAGCGTAGGCATTTCCTGCTCACTCAGTTCCAGCTCGCCGTCACAGAGGATGTAGGCCCTTTCAACCGCGTTGCGCAGCTCGCGCACGTTGCCCGGCCAGGAGTGACGCATGAATCGGTTGCGCAGAGATTCCGACAACCGCTTGTTCGTGCCATTACGCAGGTTGAGCTCGGAGAGGAAGAACTCCGCGAGCACGAGGATGTCGTCGCCACGCTCTCTCAACGGAGGAAGCTGCACGGTGACGACGGCCAGGCGGTAATAGATGTCTTCGCGCAAGCGGCCTTCCGCGAATGCGAGAGACGGCGAGCGATTCGTCGACGCGATGACGCGCACGTCGACTTCGAGATCGTTCGAGCCGCCGACGCGATTGAGACGCTTCGTTTCGAGCACGCGCAACAGCCGCGACTGCAGGTCGAGCGGCATCTCGGTGATTTCGTCGAGCAGCAGCGTGCCACCGCTCGCGCGCTCGAAGACGCCTTCGCGGGTGCGCATCGCACCCGTGAAGCTGCCGCGTTCGTGCCCGAACAGCTCCGCTTCGATGAGCGTCGCCGGGATCGCCGCGCAATTGATCGCCACGAACGGCTTGTGCGCGCGCGGACTCATCGCGTGAATGGATTCGGCCACGAGTTCCTTGCCGCAGCCGGACTCTCCGCAGATCAACACGGTCGATTCCGTGGGCGCGACTCGCGCGATGAGATCGCGCACCTTGTGCATGGCGGGCGCGTTGCCGATGAGCCGCAGCGCGCAGTCGGAATGAAGATCCGGTTGCAGGCGGGCCTGGCCGGTCGGCGCGACCGTTTCCGGCGCGTTCAGCGCCGCGGAGTACAGATCACTGACGGTGTTCTTCATGGCGCACCGCCCGCGAGTGACGCAACCACGGGCAGCAGCACGGGGATCACGCCCTCGTCGTTGGACACGATGACTTCGACACGGCGATCGGGCGGACCGTTGCGGCGTGCCGCCGCGTCTTCCGGTCCGGCGAACCACACGCCCTAACCCCTGTCACTTATACACAACTA
>JAEZCR010000208.1 GCA_023433465.1 Pseudomonadota bacterium
AGAAGATGCGCGAGGTCGACGGCGCGTACGGCGGCGAGATGAGCGCGCATCACTATTTCCGTGATTTCTCGTACTGCGACAGCGGGATGATCCCGTGGCTGCTGGTGCTCGAGCGCGTATGCGAGTCCGGCAAGTCGCTCGACGAGCTCGTGGCCGCGCGTATCAAGGCGTTCCCGTCGAGCGGCGAGATCAACCGCAAGCTGCCCGATGCGAAGAAGGCCCTGGCCGAGGTCGAGGCGAAATATTCGAAGGGCGCGGAGGTCGTGGACCACACGGACGGCCTGTCCGTGGATTTCAAGGACTGGCGCTTCAACGTGCGCGCGTCGAACACGGAACCGCTGGTGCGTCTCAACGTCGAATCCCGCGGCAACGAGGCGCTGATGCGCGAGAAGACGGCGGATTTGCTCGCCCTGCTCGACACCCTGGGCGCCATCAAAGCCAACCATTAAATGGGGACATTCCCCGTTTCCTAGCAAAAGGGGGCAGGCTCGAATCCGTCCCCGCCCACTTACCTGGAAAAGAGGTCGCACCTCGATGAGTTCAATTCCTCGCCCGCTGGCATTGGCCGCCGCATTCGTCATCGCCGGCCATGTCGCCTATGCGCAATCGACCGCGCCGATCGCCATCCCGCCCGCGGTCGAAGCCACCGCCAAGGCGCAGATCACCGCCGCGGCGCTCGAGGCCTCGATCCGTTTTCTCGCATCGGACGAGCTCGAAGGCCGCGGTCCCGCGACTCGCGGTGACAAGCTCGCGCGGCTCTATCTCGCGACCCAGCTCCAGCAGCTCGGCTATCTACCCGGCGGAGAGAAGGGCGGATGGGAGCAGGAATTCGACATCGTCGGCATCACCGCGCGCATGCCGGCGTCCTGGTCGTTCAGCGGGAAGAAGGGCGGCATCGATCTCAAGTGGTCGGACGACTACATCGCGAGCAGCGGGGTGCAGTCGGAAAAGGGGTCGATCAAGGACGCCGAGCTCGTGTTCGTCGGCTACGGCATCGAAGCACCCGAGTACAGGTGGGACGACTTCAAGGGCGTCGACGTGAAGGGCAAGGTCCTCGTGATGCTCAACAACGATCCGGATTGGGATCCGAAGTTGTTCGGCGGCAACGCGCGCCTGTACTACGGCCGCTGGACCTACAAGTACGAAAGCGCCGCGCGGCACGGGGCGGCGGGCGCGATCATCATTCACACGACACCGTCGGCGGGTTATCCCTGGCAGGTCGTGCAATCGTCGTGGGGTGGCGAGCAGTTCGAACTACCGGACGAAGGCGAACTGCGGGTCCAGCTCAAGGCCTGGGCCACCGAGGACGCGGCGCGCCGGCTCGTGAAGACCGGCGGCTTCGATCTCGACAAACTGGTCGCGTCGGCGAAGACGCGCGGCTTCAAGCCCGTGAAACTGGGCCTCACCACCTCGATCGACTTCGAGAACAAGATCTCGAAGGTGCGCACCGCGAACGTCGCGGGCCTGCTGCCCGGGAGCGACCCGAAGCTCAAGGACGAAGTCGTCATCTATTCCGCGCACCACGATCATTTCGGCATTGGCGAGCCCGACAAGACCGGCGACCGGATATACAACGGCGCGCAGGACAACGCGGCGGGCTGCGCGCAGGTCCTCGCCATCGCGCGCGCGATGGCCGCGCTGCCGGAACGTCCGCGTCGCTCCGTTCTCATGTTGTTCGTCGCGGGCGAGGAGCAGGGGTTGTTAGGCTCGAAGTATTACTCCGAGCACCCGACATTCGCGCCCGGCAGGATCGCCGCGAACATCAACTACGACGGCGGCAACTTCCTCGGCCGTACGAAGGACCTCACGCAGATTGGCGCCGGCAAGTCCTCGCTCGATGCGCTCGCGAAGGCGCTGGTGGAAAAGCAGGGCCGCGTGCTCGTACCCGATCAGCAACCCGACAAGGGCTACTACTACCGCTCCGACCAGTTCTCATTCGCCAAGATCGGCGTCCCCGCGCTGTACTTCGACGAAGGCAGCCAGTTCATCGGCAAGCCCGAAGGCTGGGGTCGCGGGAAGAAAGACGAGTGGACCGAACACGTCTATCACCAGCCCGGCGACGAGATCGACGACACGTGGGTGTTCGACGGCATGATCGAAGACGCCATGATCGGCTTCGACGCGGGCTGGCTTGTCGCCCAGGCTGACGAGATGCCCACCTGGAACAATGGCGACGAGTTCGAGGCGGCGCGCAAGAAGGCCATCGCGGCGCGATAAAAAGGGTCGCTAGGAAACGGGGAATGTCCCCATTAGGCGATCGCGGGGGTCGCGGCTTCCGAGGTCGAATAGTCCATCAGGGCTTCGAGCGCCTCGCCGGCGTTCTTGTACCGATCCGCCGGATTCTTCGCCACCAGCCGCTCCAGGAACCGCTGGTGCCTCGCAAGCTCTCCCGGCAGCTTCGGAATCGGCGCCGTCTTGTGCATCTCGAACAGCGCGACCAGCGTGCCCGCGGCATACATGCGCTGCCCGGTGAGCAGCTCGTACAACATCACGCCGACGCTGTAGAGATCCGAGCGCTCGTCCGCCGTGCCGCCGAGCGCCTGCTCGGGCGAAAGGTAGTAAGGCGTGCCGATCACGACGCCCGCGAGCGTCTTCGCGACCGGATCCGCGTCGCGGCGTGCGCTGCCGAAATCCACCAGCGCGATCGTGCCGTCGTCGCGGAACATGACGTTCGCAGGCTTGAGATCGCGATGGATGATGCCGGCCTCGTGCACGGACGTCAGCGCCGCGAGAATCGAACCGATGATGAGGAACGTTTCCTCCACGCCAGGCCGCTCGCGCTGGAGGCGCGCGCGCAGGTCGCCGGCGGGAAAGTACTCCATGACTATGTAGGCGTGCGTCTCGCTGAAGCCGTGCTCGTACACTTTCGCCACGTACGGGCTATCTATGCTCGACGCCGCGAAATATTCCTGGACGAACCGGGCGAGCAGATCGGAATCGCCGCTGCCTTCGCCCTTGAGGATCTTCAACACGACCTGCTGCTTCTCGGGTCCGCGCTCGCACAGACAGACATTGGCCGTCGCGCCGCTGCCCAGCGCCTTCACGGGGTTGAACCCCTGGATGCCGGCCGCCTTGAGCACGGCTTCCGCGTCGGCGAGGCGCTTCGCCTCGGCGCGCAGGATCATGCTCGGGCTGTCGGGCGCGGCCGCGGGTTGGCTCGCCGACTTGCTCTGCTGCGGAATGGGCTTGATCTCGGCCGCGGCCGGGCGCGATTCGGACTTGCGCGGCGGCGGGATCGGCGGCGCCTTGACCTCGATCTCGGCCGGCGGCCTGTGCCGCGCGACTTCGGAGGGCACGCGCACGATCTTCGGGAAGTTAGGCTTGCTGCGCAGCTCCGACAGCCACAACAGGCCTTCCTTGCGCAGGTACTCGTCGTCGATGAGCAGGTGCACGTACCGATCCCAGCGAAAATCCGCGGGCGGCTTGCCGTAGGCGGCGAGATCGTGCACCTCGAGCCTCGCCTCCGGCCACTTCTCGATGGCCATGCGCCGCGCCCGGTTCACCAGGCCGGACGCGTGCCGGATGATGAGTACCCGTTCGCTCATGTCAGCGGGTCACCGAGTGCCGCTCGATAATGGCGCGCAGTTTCAGCTCGTCGACCGGCTTCGTCAGATAACCATCGCAGCCGGCCATCGTGCCGCGGATCTTGTCGAAGGTCTTGTCCTTGCTCGTGAGCATGACGACCTTCATCAGCGCGTTGTCCTTGTTCTTCTTGATCATCTTGCAGACGTCGTAGCCGTCCATGCCGGGCAGCATCACATCGAGGAAGATCAGGTCGTAGTGCTGCTTCGAGATCTTGAACAGCGCCTCTTCGCCCGATGCGGCGAACTCGGGCGAGATGCCGTACGGCTGCAGCTTGTTCTGCAGGAACGTGCGCATGAGCGGGCTGTCGTCGACGCACAGCACGCGGAACACCTGCTCCTCGTGACGTGGCGTCGGAATTCCCGTGTTGGCAGGCATCACGGGCGTCGGCGACGGAACCGCGGCGGCCGGCGGAGTCACCACCTGGACCGTCGGCGGCGGCTGCATCGGCGCTTCGGCGATGCGCGCCGTGCTGGCCGCGGTCGGCAGCGAGGCGGCGAGCGGCGAGGGAGGAACGATACGCAGGTTCGTGCGTGTCGCCGACGAACTGACGACGGCCGACAATGCGGCGGGCGACAACGGCGTCACGCCGCTCGACATGTTGGCCAAACCACTCGGCGCGGGTGTCACGCCCGTGGCGCTGGTCCTGTCGGCGGTCGCGGGCCGATCGCTCAGGATCCGGTCGACGGTCTTTTCGGGGACCGGCTTCTCGTTGATCGATTTTTCATTGATCGATTTTTCATTGATCGATCTTTCATTGCCGTCGAGCTGCGGCACGACGTTCGGCGCGAGCGTGACGCTCGGCAACACGGTGGCGGCCGGCGCGTTCGCCGTCATCGAAGTGGGCAGCGTGCCGGAGAGTTTCGCGGTCGCGGCCTGCGCGATCATTGACGCACTGGTGGACGCGGACGTCGAGGCGCTGGTGCTCGCGGCGGCGGCGGCCGCAGCGCTGGCCGTCTGGCTCGCGGCCGTGAGG
>JAEZCR010000209.1 GCA_023433465.1 Pseudomonadota bacterium
GCGCCGCGCACATCGGCGTGCTCAAGGTGCTCGAGGCGAACCGCATTCCGGTGCATGCGATCGCGGGCACGAGCATGGGCGCCGTCGTCGGCGGCCTTTTCGCGTCGGGTCTTTCCGCGGACGAAAACGAGAAGGTGATGGGTTCGGTCGATTGGCAGGACGCGTTTCGCGATCGCCCGCCGCGCACCGATCTCAATTTCCGCCGCAAGCTCGAAGACCAGAACTTCCTCGTGAAGTTTCCGCTGGGCCTCAAGGGACGCAAGTTCCGCCTGCCGCGCGGCCTGGTGCAGGGACAGAAACTCACGCAGATCCTGCGCAACCTCACGCTGCCGGTCGCGCAGATCCAGGATTTCGACCAGCTCGCGATCCCGTACCGCGCGGTGGCGACGGACATCGTCACCGGCGAGCGGGTGGTCATCGGGGAGGGCGATCTAACTACGGCCATGCGCGCGAGCGTGTCCGCGCCGGGTGTGTTCGCGCCCGTCGATTTCGAGGGACGACTGCTGGTGGATGGCGGACTGTCCTCGAACCTGCCGATCGACGTGGCGCGCGAGATGGGCGTCGACGTCCTCATCGTCGTGGACGCGGGATTTCCGCTGCTCGAGCGCTCGAAGCTCGACTCGGTCGCGACCGTCTCCAACCAGATGCTCGCGATCCTGATCCGCAACAACACCAAGGAACAGCGCAGGACGCTCACCGAGTCCGACATCGTCATCGATCCGGCGCTCGGGGATTTCTCCTCGATCGCCTTCAACCAGCACGCGCGGGCGATCGAGATCGGCGAGCGCGCCGCCAACGACGCGTTGCCGAGACTGCAGGCGCTGTCGGTTTCGGAGCCGGAGTTCCGCGAATTCGTCGCGCGCCGCGACGAGGTGCGTCAGCCGCTGCCGCGTGTGGATTTCCTGCGCGTGGACGACGGATCGGAGCGGTACGCGGGCGCAATCGACGCGCTGTTCGGCGACCAGGTCGGCCAGACCGTCGACGGCGTCAAACTTGCGAAACGCGTGAGCGAGCTGTACGGGCAGGGCAATCTCGAGATCTTCGATTACCGGCTCGTCCCCGGGCCGGAAGAGGACCAGTTCGGCATCGCGCTCGGCACGCGCCGCAATTCCTGGGGTCCTAACTATCTGCGCTTCGGCCTGCAGCTGCAGAACGACTTCGAGGGCAACTCCTCGTTCAACGCGGCGCTGCGCGGCACGCTGGCGGAGATCACGCGCTACGGCGGCGAATGGGTCTGGGACCTGCAGGTCGGCGAAACGCCGCGCGTCGCGACCGAGGTCTACCTTCCGGTGGGTTACCGCTCGCGCTGGTTCGTGGCCCCGCACGGCGAATTCCTGATCCGCACGCTGCCCATCATCGATGCGAACGACCAAATCCTCGCCGAGTACCGCGTGCGCACCACCGACTTCGGCTTCGATTTCGGCCGCGAGCTCGGGAACTGGGGCGAGGTGCGCGTCGGCTGGGGACGCAGCTTCGGCGAGTCGACGGTGCGCGTGGGTGATCCGGTCCTGCCGACCAGCGACTTCGACTCGCGCAAGTTCTTCGGCGAGTTCCGCGTCGACACCGTCGACGACGTCAATTTTCCACGCCGCGGCGGCACGTTCTCGCTCGGCTTCCAGGCCGAACGGGAGGGCAAGGGCGGACTCCAGGGCACCAGCAACGCCGATCTGCTCCTGTACGACCAGCTCTATGCGAAATCCTGGGGCCTGGGCACGGCCATCCTGTGGGGCTCGGCCGGCATGCGGCTCGACGATGACGACGACATCGACATCGTCCGCTCGTATTTTTCACTGGGCGGTTTCCTCAACATGTCCGGCATCGCACCGGAATCACTCGTCGGACCCAACTTCGCGATCCTGCGCGGCATCTACTACCAGCAGGTGGGCAGAGGTGGATCGGGCATTCTCGATCTTCCGGTGTACGTCGGCGTGTCCCTCGAGGCGGGCAACGTGTGGGACAACCGCCGCGACATTTCCTTCGACACCGCGCGCACGAATGGCAGCGTGTTCATCGGGTTGGATTCGTTGTTAGGCCCGGTCTATCTCGCGATGGGTTTCGACGACGACGGCGGCTCGGCTTACTACCTGTTCCTGGGCCGCACGTTCTGAGCACGTTCTGAGATGGGGCGCACAGCGCGCGACCCGGCCTCTCGGGCTCAATCCGCACACATGTCACCGACTCCCGGTCCCCGAAACCCGACCGACAGGCCGATGCTCCTGCTGGCCCTGCTGTTGCTCGCCGACGTGATGTTCATGGTGATCCATGCGCTGCACGTGTGGACGCCCTGGCTGCCGGCGTATTCACTGTCCATCGAGGTCGATGGCGGGCTCGCCGAGCTGTTTCAGTACGCCAAGATGGCGGGCCTGGTCATCTGCCTCGGATTCCAGTTCCTGCGTTCACGCGGTTGGGCGTTCGCGGCGTGGGCGGGATTCTTCGCGTTCCTGCTGCTCGACGACGCGTTCTTCGTCCACGAGCGCGTCGGTCAGAAGGTCGCGGAATCCCTTGGGTTCCAGGCCGCCTTTGGTCTGCGCATGGTCGATTTCGGCGAGATTGCGGTGGCCGCGGTCATCGGATCGTGCGCCGTCGTCATGGTCGTGCTCGCGCTCAGGCGCGGCGGCGAAAGCGCGCGCCGCATTTCCCAGGACTTCATGTGTCTGCTGGCCCTGTTCGCGGTATTCGCGGTGGCGTTCGACGCGTTGCACACGATCACTTATTTCCACGCGCCCTCGGTCGCGCCGCTGTTCGCGCTGATCGAAGACGGCGGCGAGATGCTCGTGATGAGCGCAATCGCGGCCTATACGTTCGACCTCGTCAGCAATGCGGGCTCGAGCCGCGTGGCAGTCTGGCCGTGGATCCGTGCGCGGCTACCCGCGTTCGCGCGGGGATAGCCGCGACGCGACGCGTCAGAGCCCGCGGCTCTCGTGGAGCTTTTCGACCTTCTCGAATCTCAGCGCCGGCTTGTCGCCCGGGCGCGAGTATTCGTGCTTGCGCGACATCTCGATGAGCGCGGCATCGCGTTCGGCGGCGGTGCCGTACCAGTGCGTCTTGTTCCAGTCCGCGCCGAGCAGCTTCTGGAAGGGGTCTCCCCGCTTGAGCGTGATGCGAACGCCAAAGGGGCGCTGGATGCCCGCGTCGGGCTTGCGAAGGTTGTGAGGATGCACGATTGCCATGGCGCGCAAGGTTACCCGATTTGATTCAAACCGAGGGTGGCCAATACCATCCAAGAGCCGATCCTGGTTGCCGGAGAACCGGAAAATGCGCTCCGCGTCATGGTGGCTGGTCGTTTTCGCGCTCGGGGGTTCGCTGGCCATGGCGCAGCAGGATACTCAACGGCAGGCCGCCAGGCAGGAAAAGGCGCAGCCTGAAAGGACCCGGCCCGCCCGGCAACTCGACGACGTCATGCTGCAGCGGCTGCGGATGTCGAGGCTGATCGACCGGGCGCACGAGTTGCGACCCCAGCGGCGCGACGAGCCGCTGCGCTACGAGAACATCAGCGACATCGAGGTACGCGAGATCCAGGACGTCGCGGCGAAGTTCGTCGCGAAAGCGATCGTGAACATTTCTCCGGTCGTCACCGGGTGCCCGTGCGAGGAAGGGCCGCAGTGCACCGACCAGGTGTACATCGTTGCGAGTAATCCCGCGGACTCGGTAGGGTTGCAGCTTTCGCGCGTGAAGAATTCGTGGCAAGTGGGCGTCGTGCAGCGATGGTGGCTCCGCTACGATGCCCTGCAGGTGCGCCGCGGTACGATGGCCTGGCCCGCTTATGAAGCATTGCAGGCCGAATTGTTGCGCGAACTGCCACAATGCGTGGGCGAACTCGTGCCCGCGGCGAGCGCCTCGAATCCAGCCGAAGTGAAGAAATGACGCAAAGAGAAGTGCCGGTCACCGTCCGGCCGGTGAAGCCCGATGATTACGGTCCCTGGCGGCCCCTCTGGGACGAATACAACGCGTTCTACGACCGCACGCTGCCCGAGGAAGTGACCCAGACCACCTGGCGCCGATTCTTCGACGCGCACGAGCCTGTCCACTGCATCGTGGCGGAGCGTGAGGGGAAGGTCGTGGGTACGTGCCATTACATCTATCACCGCAACACGGCGCGCATCGAGCCCGTGTGTTACCTGCAGGACCTGTTCACCGCGGCGGACTTCCGCGGCCACGGAATCGGGCGCGCGCTGATCCAGGGCGTCCACGACATCGCGAAGGAGGCCGGGTGCAAGCGCGTGTACTGGCTCACGCACACGACCAACACGCCGGGCCGCACGCTCTACGACAAGGTCGCGAAGAATCTCGGTTTCATCCAGTACGTCCAGGATCTGTGATGAAGACGCGGCGGGTGTGTCCGCGGGGCCATGGCAGGGGCCGAATGCAATGGCCAAATTGCGCAAGTCACTCGAGAAAGAAGGATCGACATGGGCAAGAGCGAACAAAAAACCAAGCCGACGAAGGTGAGTACGGCGGCGTTCCTGAAGAAGGCCGCCAACGAGCAGCAGTTTGCGGACAGCCGGGAGCTGATCAAACTATTCCGCGAGCTCACGGGGAAGCCGCCGAAGATGTGGGGGCCAAGCATCGTGGGTTTCGGTTCGTATCACTACGTGTACGAGAGCGGGCGCGAGGGCGACGCCCCGCTGCTGGCGTTTTCGCCGCGCAAGGGTGCGCTGGTCCTGTACCTGGCCTGCGGCGCGAAGGACGCGAAACTCATGGCGAAGCTCGGCAAACACAAGGCGGGCGCTGGCTGCGTGTATGTGAAGAAGCTCGATGACGTGGACAGGGTGGTGCTGAAACAGCTCGCGAAGAACTCGATGGACGAGTTGCGCCGGCGTTACCCCGCGCGATAGGACTCGAGGCGCGCGTCGCGCCGCTGTGCGCGCCATCGGATGAATCAACCGCGCGCGTGCCTCGGAACATCACCCCGGCACACGGACCAGTCGATTCGCGTCCATCTACGTCTCGCGAGCCCGCGCAACACGACACTCAATGCCGCCAGGGAAACCAGCGCCGAGGCGACCATCGCGTGACTCACCTCATCATTGGTAGCCATGGCTGCGATGACCGCGAGCGCCATCACGACGGCGACGCCGAGAGTGGATTCCAGGACGCGAACACCGCGCGTCAACATCAGGCCGAGGTACGTGCTGAGAGCCGTGCCGATGACGATCAGCGGTATGCCGGCGGCCATCTGCGACGGCGTCATCCCTGCATAGGCGCCGATGCAGAGTGCAAACAGCACCAGGGCGAGCAGCACCAGGCCGTTGTGTCGCCATGCGGAGCGCTCGACGGCGTCGAACAACTCGCCGCGCGACCAGCCGCCGCGTAACCACAACGCGCAGCTGCGCCCGGGTGCCCGCTCCGCATTTCCGCCGGCGACGATGCTCGCGATGGCGAGGTAGAACAGCCACATCGCCGGAGCGCCGACGCCCGCGTAGTACGCGATCGCCAACGGCAGCAGCAATACCGCGGCGAGGAGCCAGGGGCGGGCATTGCCGAGCATCAGGTCGATCTCCCTCCCTGCGAACTCGCGGGCCGAAGCGCCTGGGGCGGCGGAGGGCAATCGCAGCCGTCCCGCGTACCACCGCTTGAGACGCGGCCACGCGATAAAGCCCGTGCTGAAGACCACGGCCAGAACGGCGAGATGCCGCAGGCTGGTTTGAAATCGTTCACTTTCCGGCACATCCTGATCGACGGAGACCAGTACCAGCAGAAGCAGAACCGCGCACGCCTTGGCGTATCCGGCGAGGCCGCGTTCGCTGCTGATGAACCACATGAACACGTAAAGCCAGGCGGCGGCGATACAGGCAGACGTGTACGTGATCAGCGCAAGCCCCACCGTGTACTCGAAGAGGCCCGGATTCTTCATCAACAGGCTGACGTCGGCCGACATGCCAGCGACGTACGCGAGGGGCGTGAGCAGCCCGACGGGCAGGGCGGCGAGCAGGACCGTCGCAAACACGCTGATCAGTAGTTTGACGCGCGCGCCGGGCAGGATGGAGGCTGCGCGCCCCCGGGACAGTCGCCCGACGGTGAGCGGCATCAACGAGCTGCCGAAGTAGAACACGATCAGGCCGGGCCACGCGAGCGCGAGCATGTGTTCGGTCTGAGGTAGATAGAGCAACACGTAGATCGACGCCAGCATGAGAACCAGGCCGCTCACGGTGAGCCAGCGCGTGGCGCTCGATCCCGTGAAATACGTCCACACCAGGCGCGCAACCGCCTTCATCGGTGCAGCTCCAGGAAGATTTCCTCGAGACTCAGCGTTTCGCGTTCGACCTTCACGGCGTAGCGTTCTTCGAATGCCCGCTGTTCCGAGGGTGTCCAGTCGCGTACCACCGCGATCGTCGACTGCGCATGCGTGCGCTGGTTGATCAATCCCGGAATTTCCAGCGTGGACGCCGTGGCGCCGCCATGGATGTGCAATCGAGACACCGATTCCTTGAGCGACTCGAGATCTCCCGACCAGATGAGCCGCCCCTCCTTGAGTATCCAGATGCGTGAGGCGAGACGTTCGATGTCGGAGACGATGTGCGAGGAGAAAACGACGGCGCGACGGCCTTCGGCGGACAACTCCACGAGTTGCTCGAGGAATTGGCGGCGTGCCATGGGATCGAGGCTGGCCACGGGTTCATCGAGGATCAGCAGCTCAGGCCGGTGACCGAACGCCAGCAATATCGAAAGCTTCTGCCGCTCGCCCACGGACATGTTCTTGATGCGCGCGCGCGGGTCCACACCCCACGCGTTGCACAAGCGGTCGATGAGCTCGTGGTCCCACTCGGGATAGAACGATGCGATGAGGCGCAGCTGTTCGGCCACGGTGAGATGGCTCAGGAGCTCGTCCTGCTGTGGCACGAAGCCGATTCGGCGCTTGATGTCCCCCGGAAGGCTTCCGCTGTCGGCGCCGAAAACCCGCACCTGGCCTGATGTGGGCACGGAGTAGCCGAGCATGAGTTCGAGGAGCGTGGTCTTGCCCGCGCCGTTGTTGCCGAGCACGCCGATCACTTCGCCGGATCGCACCTCGAAGTCGAGATCCTGCAGCACGGCGCGATTGCCGAACGTTTTGCGCAGGAGTGACGCCTGCACGGCTGGCTCATTCATCGTCTTTCTCCCATTTGCTGCGGAGCAGCCTGATGACGTCGACCTGGCTCAATTGAAGCTGTCTCGCGGCCAATGCGACCTGCGTGAGCAACGGTTCGATCTGCTCGAGCCGCCTGGAGACCGGCGACTGGGCGCGCGACCGGCTGGCCACCGTCATGGGTTTGCCGCGGTTGTGTTCCAGCAGACCCTCCGCCTGCAGCAGGGCGTAGGCCTTCGAAATCGTCATGGGATTCACCGCGTGCGCCAGCGCCACTTCGCGCACCGACGGCAACTCGTCGCCGGCCTTCAATTGCCCGCTGGCGACCTGGCGCCGGACCTGTTCGAGGACCTGGCGATAGATCGGGATGCCGGAATTGGGATTGAGTATGAACATGGTACGGGTGAATCAGTGTATCAAGACTATAATACACTGGGCCGGAGCGGTGTGAGGAATGTCACATTCGCGGCGAATCACCCGCGAGGCGGGTCATCCGTCTCAAGCCATGCGGTCACCCGCGCCTTCGCGGTCGCGCCAGTGGAGGATTCTGCGCGTCACGAATAGATAGACCTTCTTGCCGCTCGCCATCCAGGCGCGCGACAGCAGAGAGGGTGTCGCGAGGATGCGCTTCTCGCGCGCGCTCAGGCGCTCCGGAAGATAGGTGCGCTTGTGCTTGAGGAGGTGCCGGATGTCGTCGTGAGCGAGGGAGCGGGCGAGTGCCCCGCGGCGCGTGAGCGTCATCGCGAGCTGGAAATCCACGAGGGCGGGGCGGCTGTCCGGCGTCACGAGCCAGTTGGTTTCCTTGGCGAGATCGTTGTGGATGACACGCGCGGCGTGCAGGCGGCGTAATAGTCTGAATGCCGCGCGGAAGTACGCGGGGTCGCGAGGTTTCGCGACGTGCATGGGCGAGCCTTCGATCCAGCCGCGCGTGAGCAAATCCGCCCGGTATTCGAACACGCGCGGAATACCTTCGATCCCCTTGCCGAGTGCCAGACGCGTGAGCGCGCGATGTTCGCGCCGCATGAGGTGGCGGGCTATCGCTCGCGCCCAAGGTCGTGCGTGGCGGGCATCGCGCACGACGTGATCGCCGACACGCGAGATCGAGCCGAAGACATCTGTCTTCAGCGTTCGATTCACGGACGGCAGGTCTGTCCCCATTTGCCAGGAAACGGGGAATGTCCCCATTATTGCCAATCCGCGCGCAGGCCGGAGACGATGCGGTGCAGGCCGGTGGCGGAGGTGTCGGTGCCGGGCACGGGTGCGGTCGCGACGAGCTCGATGCGGGACCAGAAGCGACTCGGGAGGCGCGACATCGCGGCCTTGCCATCACGGCGGCTGAAGAAGCTGCCCCACAGTCCGCGCAGCGCCATGGGCACCACGGGCACCGCGCGGCGCTCGAGGATCTTCTCCACGCCTTTCTTGAATTCGCTCATCTCGCCGTCGCGCGTGAGTTTGCCTTCGGGAAAGATGCAGACGAGCTGGCCGTCCGCGAGCTCTTCGTCGATGCGGTCGTAGGCCTTGCGCAGTGCATCGGCATCCTCGCGCGCCGGCGCGATCGGGATCGCATGCGCGGTGCGGAAGATGAAACCCAGCACCGGGATCTTGAAGATGTTGTGATCCATCACGAATCGCACCGGCCGCCGCACGCTGCCGCCGATCACGAGTGCGTCCATGAAGCTCACGTGATTGCACACGAGCAACGCGGGTCCTTGCTCCGGAATGTTCTCGAGGCCCTGCACACGGATGCGATACATCGTGTTGATGAGCACCCAGGTGAGGAAGCGCATCAGGAATTCGGGTACCAGCGTGTAGATATATGCCGCGACGATCGCGTTCAGCACGGCCGTGAGGATGAACAACTGCGGAATGGTCATGCCCGCCGCCAGCCAGCCGATCGCGAGCACCGACGCGAGCACCATGAACAGCGCGTTGAGAATGTTGTTGCACGCGATGATGCGCGCGCGGTGACTCTCGGCGCTGCGCTGCAGGACCAGCGCGTACAACGGCACGATGAACAAGCCACCGAACGCGCCGATCAGCGCGCAGTCGAGCACGATGTCCCATCCGCCCTGCGCGACGAATTGCGTCCAGTCGACGACGGGCGCGGCGGCCGCGGGCATCCCCGTGCGTTCGAAATAGAGATCGATGAGGCATACGGTAATCCCGATCGAGCCCAGCGGCACGAGCCCGATCTCGACCTTGTGGCCCGACAGTTTCTCGCAGGCGAGCGACCCCAGCGCGGTGCCGATCGAGAACGCCGCGAGCAGCAGCGTGTACACCGACTTGTCGCCGCGCAGCACCTCGTTCGTGTAGGCCGGAAGCTGCGCGAGGATCAGCGCGCCCACCAGCCAGAACCACGAAATGCCTAGCAGCGAGAGGAAGATGGCGCGAGTTTGCGCCGCGAATCTGACTACCTGCCAGGTCGCCGTGATCGGATTGAAGTTCACGCGCAACGCGGGATCCGTCGCCTCGCCGCGCGGAATGAAACGCGAGAAGACGTACGTCGCGATGGCCACGACCACCATCGCAACCGACGCGGCGATGCTCGCATGGCTGGCGCCGCTCTCGGTTACGGACGAATGCGGCGTCGGCACCAGCAAACCACCCATGATCGTGCCGATCAGGATCGCAAGGAACGTACCCGAGTCCACCAGAGCGTTGCCGCCGACGAGTTCGCTCTGGCGCAGGTGCTGCGGCATGAGTGAATACTTGAGCGGCCCGAAGATCGTCGCGAGCAGCCCGAGCAGGAACAGCAACGCGAGCAGCGACGGTATGTGCGAGTTATACAGTGCGACCGCGGCGCCCAGCATCACCACGACTTCGGCGGCGCGCGTCTGGCGGATCAGCCGGCTCTTCTCGTACTTGTCGGCGAGCTGTCCCGCGATCGCGGAGAACAAGAAGAACGGCAGGATGAAGAGGCCGGGCGCGACGTTCGCGAGGAACTTCGCCTTCTCCGCCGCGACCGTGGCGCCGAACGTGACGGACACGATCAGCGCATTGCGGAACAGGTTGTCGTTGAACGCGCCGAAGAACTGCGTGAGGAAGAAGGGCAGGAACCGGCGGGTCTTGAGCAGCGCGAATTGCGACGCTTCCGCGCCGGGCACCTGTTCAGGTAACGACATCAGGTCTTTTTCGCCTTGCGCCGGCGATCGAGCACGAATGCCGCCTGGTGCTCGGCGACCACCTCCCGGCTCTTGAGCAGTGTCTGCGAGTCGGGGGCGATAGTCAGGCCGATGTTCACGTCCGTCATGGCGAGATCGAACTTCTTCATGCCGACGAAGACCGCCGCCCGGTTGTTGTACGTGCGCCAGTTCGTCGTGTCGAGCTCGAGCGCGCTGTTGCAGTGAGACAGGGCCTCGTCGAGTCGCTTGAGATAGACATAGGCGGCGCACAGGTTCGAATGCGCGGCGGCGGCGTTCGCCGGTGGTGTCGGCAATTCCAGGCCCGCGAGCGTGAGCCGCAGGCCCTCCTCGAAGCGGCCCGCTTCCATGGCGCGGGCGCCATCCGTCAGCAACTGGTTTGGAGATCCAATGACAGTCCGGGATTGCGCCGCGGCCACTGCCGGACAGATGGCCGGAACGAGTAACAGCGCAGCCAGGGAAATGGCAAGGCGGTGCATGCCGCCTATATATCGCGGCGCACGATAATGCGCCACAACCGACCGCCGCATTCCGCGACTCAAAACCGGCTAGAGTTCGCCTCATGACACGCGTATTGCCTTTCGCCGCGACGTTGGCGCTCATTGCTGGCTGCACCACCTACAAGTTCTGGGCGGAATCGGATTCCGACCAGCAGGCGGGCACCATCAGCATCTCTTATGAGTTCCGCCGGTTCGAAAACCCGCAGGTGGACGATCGGGCCGCGACCACGCTGGTGCGCGACCGCTGCGCGGATTGGGGCTTCAGGAATGGGGCCACGCGCGAAGGTGAAGCGCGGGCGTGTATCGATGGCACGAACGAACGCTGCAACCGCTGGCGCGTGACGCGCGAGTATCGCTGCGTCCGGTAGGCGGCGCGTCAGTCGGGCCGCGCGCCCTGCGGATTCGGCGCCCGCGCCTGGAACGTGGCAAGGGACTTGTCGCCTGCATCGAGCAGTTGCAGCGCCTGTCCGTCGATTTCCCAGCGCGCCACGAGCGGAAAGATCGCGAGGAACTCATCCTCGATCTTCATGCCGTCGCCTTCGCAGGCCATGCGCGTACCCGCCATCTGATCGAACTTGAGCTGACTGCCGTTCAACGCGTACGAACCCATCAGGCGATTGCAGCCGGAAAACCCCGCCACGCGCTGATTATCGGCCTGCAGCACGAGATAGACGTCCTGCCCGCCCTGCGGCGTGGTGACAACGCGTTGGCCTACCTTTCCGAGCTTCCATTGCGTGTTCACGAGCGTCGCCGTGGATTTTGCGGGCGCGTCAGGGGGCGGTTTCGAGGCGCACCCGGCGAGATTAGTTAGAGCGAGCGCCAGGGCGCATGCAAACAGGATTTGTGTCTTCATGACCCGATCCTAGGACGGCCGCGGGCGCTTGCGTATCAGACGGGTGGCCTACAGGGACAGCCGGTATTCCGTCGAAATCGCCACGAGCAGCCAGAGCACGAAAAACGAGCCGGCGTCGAGGAATGCCTTCCAGTAGACCGCGGGGTGGACTTCGATGCGATCCGGCGGGGCCGTCATGGCGCGCGGCCACCACTTGTTTGGCGTGGCGGCGACGTAGGCCTCGAACGCCGCCGGAAACGCGCTCGCGAGGGCCTTTTCCTCGCGCGCCGCGGCGGTGTACACGAGCGCCAGGATCGACACGACCGTGAGCGCGCACAGCAGCGGGGAGCGGGTCGTTAGCCCGAGTCCCAGGGCGCCGAGCACGGACAGCGAATACAGCGGATGTCGGCAGGCGGCGTACGGCCCAGTGTTGATCACTGTGGCGTCTTTGCGACCCGCGATGAACAGCGAACACCAGATGCGGCCCAGGCATGCGAGCGCGACGCAGAGAAATCCGAGAATGCCGGTGACGTGGTAGGTCCACGGGCCCGGGGTCCGCGGTCCGATGAACGCCGTGGCGGCGATCAGCGCGAGGTAGATCGCGAACGTGGCGCGCAGGCGCGGCGTGCTGGCGGATTCGGTCATCGCGCGCGAGTCTAACGAACCCCATCGATCGGGCCACAGTACTTGAGTAATGCGGGGTGCCACCCCACACTGGATGGGCCCCCCGATCACTCGAACAGGAGCCCGACATGGCCCTCCTCAGCAAGAAGACCTTCATTCCCGCGCAAGACCAGGCGCTGCCCGGCCGCGACACGCCGCTGCCGATTTCGGGCAAACATTTCGTCAACGGCAGCAACATCAAGCAGCCGGCGACCGGGGGACTTGAAGAGGCCGTGTTCGGACTCGGCTGTTTCTGGGGTGCGGAGCGCAAGTTCTGGCAGATCCCGGGTGTCGTCACCACGGCGGTCGGGTATGCGGGTGGCTACACGCCCAACGCGACCTATGAAGAGGTCTGTTCCGGTCGCACGGGGCATGCCGAAGTCGTGCGCGTGATCTACGACCCGGCCAAGGTGAGCTACGAGACGCTGCTCAAGGCATTCTGGGAATCACACGATCCGACCCAGGGCATGCGCCAGGGCAACGACGTCGGCACGCAGTACCGTTCGGCTATCTACTGGACTACGGACGAGCAGAAGAACGCGGCCGAGGAGGGCAAGCGCCGCTACCAGGAGGCGCTGTCGAAGGCGCACCGCGCGACGATCACGACCGAGATCCGCGAGGCGCCGGAGTTCTACTACGCCGAGGAGTACCACCAGCAGTACCTGGCGAAGAATCCGAATGGGTATTGCGGGTTGGGTGGGTGCGGGATCACCTATCAGCCCGCGTCGTAAGTTCGTCGAGCCGCGAATCGTCGCGAGCGTAGATTCATCACGAGCGCGACCGCGATCCAGGCCATTGCCCAGCCGGCCATGCCGCCTGCCAACAGGTGGAATATCTCCGCTTCGAGGTAGTTGGTCGAGTGCAGCGCGGCGTTTCCGAACGCCCACGCTAGTGAAGCCGTGACCAGGCACAGCACCGCGCCGAGGCGCGCGCGATGCGAGACGGCATCGCTGGATTTCATTTCGATCGGTTTGAGCTGCCACGACCAGGTGGCGAGCACTGCGAGCCCAAACAAACTACTCAGGTGCTGCAGCAGCTTGTAGAGCGGCATCGCATGACCGCCGAATTCAAGTACGGTCACGCGCATGAATGGCAGGACGCTGGTGACCGGCGTCCTGGCATGTGTAATCGCATCCCAAGCGATGTGGGTGGACGCGCCAATGACGATGGCGATCGACGCGCGGGCCAGCAGTCCCACCGAGAATGGCCGCTCGGAGGGAGGGAAGCGGGCGCGCCAGGCACCGGGCAGCAGCTCGAGCGTAGGCGCCTCGACCACGCGCACGTACAGGATCCACAGTCCGAGGCCTACGGGCCAGCAGAACCAGAACAGCGCGGAAACGCTGTGCGTGTAGAGGTACAACGTCCACGGCGTGAAGTACGAAAAGTCCGGGGACATGCTGCCGATCATGAGTGCGGCGAGCGGGAGGCGTCTGAAGCGCCGCAATGGCAGCACCGCGGCCGCGTGGGAAACCGTGAAGGGCATGGCCGTAAGCTACCGGCCGTCCGTTCCGGAATGGTGATCAATTGTGGCGACCCGGGCGCAGCGCTTCATGTCGCTCACGAGCGAGAACGGTCGGGGGCCTGGTGGTGTGATCGTGGGCACGATGAGCGCGGCGTCCGGTTATCTCGGCGATTTCCCCGGCATCCAGACCGAGATCACGTATCTCGCGCCCGGCTCGTTCGTGAACCGGCGCTTCGTCGCGCCGCAGCGCGAGGTCAACACCGGGGAATACCTGTCATATCCGGTCACGGTCCGCGACGCGCGACCGCGGCAGGCGGACTTCACGATCGCGAGCAACGGGTTCGAGCTCAAGACTCACCGCAGCGCGGTGCGCGATTTCTACGACAAGGATGAAGTCACGCGCATCTACCCGGACGAAGTCGCGGCCGCGGTGCGCGAATGGACCGGCGCCGACCGCGTGCACACGATGAGCTGGATGATCCGCACCTCCGGCGATCTCTCGAAACACGCGCGCGCCGAGAAGGACTACAGACATTCGGGCGGCGTGCAGCCGCCGGCGGCCGAGGCGCATTGCGACGCGTCGCCCGACCGCGTCGACGCGATGGCGCGCAACTACTATCAGCAGCGCTTTCCGGATGCGCCTCCGTTCGAGCGCTTCATCTACTCGAGCTTCTGGCGCACGTTCTCGCCGCCGCCGCAGGACTATCCACTCGCGCTGTGCGACGGCAACAGCGTGGGTGACGAGGAGGGCGTGCCGAACACGCTGTTCGTCGTCGACCAGATTCCGAGCCGCGAGGAAATGCTGAAGCCGGTGCCCGACGAGGACAAGAAGATCGCGGCGGCGGTCTTCCATCACAACCCGGAACATCGCTGGTGGTACTTCTCGAACATGACGAGCGACGAGACGTTGTTCATCGTGTTCCACGACAGCCGGCGCGTGCGGCCGTGGCGCGTGCCGCACACGGCGTTTCGAGACACGAGCCGTCCCGACGCGTTTCCGCGCGCGAGCATCGAGTTTCGGTCGATCGCGTACTTCTCGTGAGCGCGCCCAGCGAAGCTCGGTTTCAGGCGGGGCTTCAAGACGCACGACCCGGATTCTTCCGTGGCTCAGCGTGAGCGGCCGTCGGGGCAACCCCGATATCGACAGCCACCTCGATCAATTCCACAAGCCGGATGATCTTGCTCCGGACGCGCGCGTGAGTTGAACTACGAAGCCTCGGGCGGCACGAGCCGCCGCAGGATTTCACGGGGGTCGATTGAACGGAATGTCCCGCGGTTTTGCCGCATGCGTCATGGCGTGCGCGCTGTTCAGCGCGCTGCCGCAGCCCAGCTTCGCGGCCGACAAGAA
>JAEZCR010000221.1 GCA_023433465.1 Pseudomonadota bacterium
TCTCTCGAGCGGCCGCCTCGTTCATTCCACATCCCGCTACTTGGACTTCAGCTCGTCGAAGAACAGGTCGAAGTCGCTCACGCCACGCGTGGTCGTATTGAACTCGAAGTTCTCGTAGTTCGTCCCCGTGGCGCGCAGCCCGCGGCTGCTCAGGTTCACTTCGCCTGGATCCGCCACTCCTCCACCCTGTGTCACGCCCACCAGCCCCGCGCCGCGCGCGGTCGGACCCCACTTGATGCCGATGACACCCTGGTCGCGCAGCTCGGTCGTGAAGTAGTTGGGATCGCTCGAGAAGAACTGGCTGACGCTGATGAAGTGCACCGCCGCCGGTCTCGCGTTCGCATCGACCACCACGAGTCCCTGGTTGCCGAGGAAACCCGTCGGATCGAAGTCGTCCCAGAGCGGCGCGATACGCGGCGGCCCGGCCAGGAAGTCGGGCACGTTGGCATCGTAGCTCGGGTCGCCGGCGCCGAACGACAGGCTGCCGTTCGAGTTCACGAACACGGAGTTGCGATTCACGCCCTGGAACCTGAATGGTTTGCCGAGCGTCACCGCCACCGAGTCGTCATCTCCGATGGTGAGCGGCGTCCCGCGGTATGTGTTCACGTACAACGAGTAACGCCCCTTCGAGTCACCGACACCGATGAACTCGAGGTCCGGATAGGTGGACACCGCGACCGCAAGGCGCAGGTCGACGTCGGCCTGCAGCAACAGGCGCGAGAGCAAGCCGTTTCCGCCATCATCGTCGACTGCGAGCAGCTCGCCGGTGTCGGCATCGAACACGCCGATCACGCTGTCGATGTCCCCGCGCACCACTTCGATCGCGAGGATGTCGCCCGCCTTCACGCGGAAGCTGTAGTAGTCGACGTCGTCACGCTCCGGATCGATCACGGTGGCGAATGCGGGATTCGCGCTGTCGAACGGCAGGCGCGGCAACGGCGTCGCGCGCGCGATGCTGTCGTTGCGGCGGATCTCGGTCAGGTCGACGATCCGGTTCACGCCGTTGAAGCGCAGCGTGCCGCGCAGATCGACGGTCTCACCCGGGTTCACACCGACGAGATCCTCGAAGATCGCGGGGATCGAGATGATGCCGCCGATCGGGCCGCGAGCCACGCTGAGGTCCGACTCCTCCTCGTAACCGCTCGTGTGGCCGCCGCCGCAGCTGAACCCGGCAAGACCATCCGCGGCGCTCAGCGAGCCGTAGCTGATCGAGAACGGATTGCCCGCCACGGGACCGAGTAGTTCGCCCAGCAGGTTCTTCTTGTTAAGCGTGATGGCGAAGGTGTTGGCGCCGACCGCGGGATACTCCGGCACGCCTTCCCACCGCACGGTGAAGCTGTTCGAGGATTGATCGAACGTCACGGTGCCGCCCGCGCTGGCGTTGAGGTCATCCCACAGGCCCGCGATGCGCGGCGGACCGGCCAGGTGAGCGCGCGTCGTTTCCAGGTACGCGCCATCCGCGCGCCCGAACGTTATGCTGCCGTTGGCGTTCACGAACAGCGACGTGAAGCGCTCGCCGCAGAAATCGAACGGGAACGGCGTGAACAGCTCGACGAAGCCATCGTCACCCACGAGCAACGGGTCGCCTTCACGAGGCACGTTGAAGATGACGTTGACGCCGCTGCGCGTCGCGCCGGCCGCCGCGGACACGGCGACGTAGCTCTCCGGCGCATCGCTGTTGGATTCGGCCGCGCCGCTGTGGAACTCCTCGGGCCCCGGCAGGCTGCGCGGCGGCGTCGAGAATCCACCATCGAGGATTCCATCGACGTAGACCGCGTACTGCGCGCCCGCGGTCAGTCCCGTGAATCGGTACGTGCCCACGACCGCGCTCACGGTGGGGTCGGTCTCGTCGGTGAAGTCTCCCGACAGCGCCGAGACCGCATCCAGGAACGGGTTCGTGACATTGCGCGCGATGACGTTGATGCCCGAGATCCGCGTCGTGCCATTCGGCGCCAGAGTGCTCCCCTGCAGGCTCGCGGTGCTGGAGAAGTAGTTCGCCTCCGGGTACAGGCGTGAGACCGACACGATGTCGTCGAGCCCCAGTTCCTCCTCGCCGAAGCCGCTGCCGAAGAAGAACGGATACATCGTCTCGAGCAGTCCCTGGCTCGCGAAGTCCGCGACGGTCGGCGTGCCGAACGTGTTGAAGGGCGCCGGCCCGCTCGGCTCCGGAACCTGCACGGCGATGCCCAGCAGGATTCCGCCGTTGGTCTGCGAGTGCGCAAGATTACTGAAGTGTCCGAACTCGTGGACCATGATGGACAAGGCCGCCTGCGGATCGACGAATTCCGGCCCATTCAGGAACGCGAGACCCTCGGTGATCGTGCAGGTCGCCGGGTCTCCGAACTCGGGGCCGGCGAAACCGAGCACGCCCGAATCGGCGCCGAACAGCAGTTCGAAGATGGCTCCCGTATCGTCGTAGACGATCGCGGAAAGACCATCCGGCTCGGACGCTTCGTAGTACTCGAGGAAGTTGGTTTCGTCGACGTCGACGGGCAGATCCGGACCCTGCACGAAGCTGATCGTCGAGCTCGCGACGTTCTGCCACTCGGAGAACGAAGTCTCGACGAAATCGTCGGCCTGCGCCTTGGTGAGGTTGCCGAGTCCGCCGAGGTCGGCGTTCCAGGCGATGTTGCGGCCGCCGTTGGGCCACAGATACGGAACGCCATCGCTGCAATTGGCGAGAGGTCCGCCGGCATGGGCTGATGCGACGACGAGCAGCGGAGACGCCAGAATGGCGAGCGCGATCTTCTTGATGGTTTTCATCGGCGCGCCCCTCCCTGCTCGGCGATGATCCTGCGCACGCGTTCGGCCAGTTGCGAGTAGGGAACCGGTCCCTTCTCGATGTCCGCCGCCAGGCCGGCGTTGCGCATGCGATTCGCGGTCGGTTCACTCGGCAGCGAGGTATCGATTTCGAAGAGCCCCTGCGCCAGGCCCACGGGGCTCGACAGCGCGATGCTGCTCTCCGCGGTCAGGAACAGCAGATAGTCCCTGCCCCGCTCGAGGACCGGCATGTCGCGAAACGCGGAGAAGTGCTGGAGCCCGTTGCGTTCCGACTTCTTCTTGATGCCGCCGAAGAACTCGACGTCGGCGTAGGTGACGTCCTTGAACGTCGCGAACTCACCTTTGAAGGTCTCGGTCACGCGTATGCGGTAGACCGTGGTCGCGAGCTCTCCGCCGCCAACCCTGACGACTCCCGGGCGCACGTCGGTCACCGTGCCGCGAAAGACGCGGGCGGCGGACGATGCCAATCGCGGAAGGTCGACGTGTTTGACGGTGGTCGCCTCCACGCGCGGCGGCGCGGACGCGACGATCAACCCGGCACACAGTGCCGCAGCGAACAGTCTCATGTGCAAACTCCCTTTGCATGCTTCCGCGCGGCGCGAACGCGACTGGTCCGTCCGCGAGATCCGCGCGAGACAGCTAATTAGTTAGCTTAACGTGTCGACGATGGGAGCGATCCTTCGCCTCTTGTCGCGAGATTCCGGCACTCCCTGCCTTGTCTCTAACTTCCCCCAACGCGGGTGGATAGTCAAGCGTGGCTCGTGCGTACACGAATGGTGCAAACAAGGATCGGCGACTGAGATGTCACCGGCGCCTTGCGTCGCACCATTCAATCCCCGAGGAGCGTCAGCGCGCCCTTGCGGCGCTCGCCCGTGCGCGTCGCGAACTTCGCCTGAGGCAGTTTCTTCGCGGATCGCTCGAGCTCGCGGCATTCGCCTGGCAGTCTCGCCAGCATCGGTATCAGCTCGCTGGCCGGCGCGGGCCGCGCGAATAGATAGCCCTGCAGCGAGATCGCGCGATGAGGCAGCAGCATCGCGAGCTGCTCGAGGCGTTCGACGCCTTCCGCGGTCACTTCGAGCCCGAGACTGCGGCACAGGCCGATCGTCGCGCGCGCGATCGAGGCCGAGCGCGCGCCATCGTCGATGCCGGCGATCAGGCTGCGGTCCAGCTTGACGCGCGAGAGCGGCAGGTTCTGCAACGATGCGAGCGACGAATACCCCGTGCCGAAATCGTCCAGCGCCACCGAGACGCCGACCGCGCGCAGCTGTTCCAGCGTCCTGATCGTATGCGGACCGGTCTGCAACACGGACTCCGTGAGCTCCAGCTCGAGACAGCCCGCGGGCAATTCGTACTCGCGCAACAGCCCTTCCAGGCGGCTCACGAACCGATAGTCGAGGAACTGCCGCGGCGACACGTTGACCGCGACGCGCGCGCCGGGCCACTCATCGCGATGCCAGCGCGCCGCCGTGCGGATGGCCGTGCGCAATACCCAGTCGCTGATCTCCACGATCACGCCGGATTCCTCCGCCACCGCGAGGAACTCGTCGGGCGATCGGAAGGTGCCATCCGGCATGCGCCAACGGAGCAGCGCTTCGACCTGCGCGACGCCGAGCGTTTCGGTGTCGATCAGCGGCTGATAGAACAATTCGAACTCGTCGTTCTGGATGGCGCGCCGCAGCCGCTGCTCGATCGCGAATTTCGTCGCCGCGTTGGTCAGGAGCTCCGGCGTGAAGGTCGCGACCTGGCTGCGGCCGAGCACCTTGGCGCGGAACAACGCCGCGTCGGCGGCGCGCAGCAGCGCTTCGGCATCCTTTTCGTGGTCCGGAAACACGCTCGCGCCGACGCTCACGCTGACGATGACTTCGCGGTCGTCGACCTCGAGCGGCGTATCGAACGCGCGCACGATGCTCGTGCCGAACGCGAGTATCCCCTCGGCGTCGGCCGCGCCCTGCTGCACGACGGTGAATTCGTCGCCGCCGAGCCGCGCCGCGAACCCGCGATCCTTCGCGATCGCCTCGAGCCGCCGCGAGATCGCGATCAGCACGCGATCCCCGTAGGTATGCCCCATGCTGTCGTTGAGCGTCTTGAAATTGTCGATGTCGAGAAAGAACACGCCGATGCGTTCGCCGGAAATCCGGGCGCGATGCAGCGATTCGTTCAGCGCGCCGAACAATTGCCGCCGGTTCGCGATGCCCGTGAGCGGATCCTGCTCCGCGAGCTCCTGCAGCTGGCGGGTTCGCTCCTCGACCTTGGCCTCGAGACGCTGTTGCGCATCGCGCGCGGCGGCGCGCGCCACGGCGAGCTGCTCGGCCATGGTGTTGAAGGCGGTGGTGAGCGTATCGAGCTCGCGAATGCCGCCGCTCGGCACGACCCGCGCGTTTTCTCCGCGCGCCAATCGGTGAGTGGCGGCGAGCAGTCGCCGCACGGGCCGCACGATGCTGAAGATCGTCGCCGACGATAGATAGAGCAGGACGAGCAGCACCAGGGCGCTCACCCAACCGACCAGAGATCGGTCCGAGTCCGGATCACCGGCGGAGATGGAGGCCGGTGACACGTCGGTGTTCGCCTCCGGCAGCGACTCGGGGAATCGCGCCGGCAACAGCGCCGCGATCGCGCGCGGTTCGCGCGAGAAAGCATCGAGCGCCGCCATGCGCCGCTCCTCGTTCTTGAACAGCGCGACGCGAGTGGTGGTCAATCCCTGCACTTCGCCCGCCATCGCCTGGTACCAGTCGGAGCCCAGCGCCCTGCGCAGGATCGCTTCGCGTTCGCGCATCGCCGCCCCGAGGTTTCTTTCCGCGCGGGCGAGAGGACTCGTGTCCAGCTCGCGCGCGTCGAACGCGCTGCGCGCCGTGAAGGCCACGCGCACTGCCTCGATCTTCTCACGCACCTCGAGCAACGGCTGGCGGGCAGCGGCGCGGCTCGCGACCTTCCAGCTCTGATCGATCGAGGATATGACGCGCGCGTCCATGCCCGACAACGCGGTCGCATAACGCGCGAGGAGTTCGCGGCGCGCGCGGCGCGACAGGATGAGCGTGTCGGCGCTGTGCCTGTGATCCGCGATGATGTCGTGCAGACCGCTCGCGGCGGCGTCGCTCTCGCCGTACTTCGCCACCGCGCGATCGAGCGCGGCGCGTGACTCGCGGTAGCGCACGGCCGAGCCGGGTGAATCGGCCTCGGAGTGTTCCAGCGCGGCGCGGTCGAACTCGCTCAGGGCTCCGAGCACTTCCGCCGACTGGGCGGCGCGCCTGGCCCGGTCCATCGACTCCCGCAGCGCGACGATCCGCTGCGCGTCCTGCGCGCTGCGCGCCTGCGCCACGTTCCGCTGCTGCTCGAGGATCGCGACCGCGTTTTCGACGATGAGATTGGCGGTCGCCGCCAGCGCGCCGACCGAAGCAAACGCGATGATCAGCCGCGGCATGATGCCGATGCTGCCCAGCGTGAGCCATCCCTTCAGGCGCACGTACGGACGTTTGAACAGCTGGCGACCTTTCTTATACATATGGCCGTCCTGATCGTTCCCTGGCGTCAGATTCGTTCAAATCCGTAGACAGTGTGCCTGCACAGTTCACGCTTTTGTGTAGGTGGTCACCTATAGGCCCGCGGGCCGCCCGAAACGGGATCGTGATCAGGCCACCTAGCTTTCGCCCGCGTTTCGGGTCGCCGGCGTCGGGTGGCTGGATCGCCCTGCTTCGTGGGCGAGCGACAGCAACCACACCCGGCTGCCGCGAACTCGTATCGCGCCCTCGCGGTTCAACTGCTGGATCGTGCGACTGGCGGTCTCGATGCGCATGCCAAGCAGATCCGCGATGTCCCGCCGTGAAAGGCCCAGCGCGAACTGGCGTCCATCCAGCCCACGGCTCGCAAGCCGCGCGCCGAGATCCAGCAGGAAGTTCGTGACCCGACTGCGGATCGATCCACGCGCGAAATCGGGCCTGGGTGCAATCGCATGGCTGAGCAGGCGGATCAGGGCCGATCCGAACTCGGCCACATGTTTCTGCTGATCCGCCAGCAATCGCGCCGGCAGCTCGCAACAAACTACCGGCTGCAACGCGATCACGTCACACGAATAGATGCCGCCGCTGAAGGATTCGAGGCCGAGCACCTCGCCCGGCGCGTAGTACGCGACGATCTGCTGATCGCCATCCGGACCCACGTGAACGGACTTCAACATGCCCTGGCGGACCGCGTAGAGGTTGTGCGCGGGATCACCGGCGCGATACAGGGGCTCCCCCGCCCGTACCGGGCGCAGGGCGCCGGTGGATTGACGACTGCGACCGGTATCGAACGCGAGCAAACCGGTCAGTCGGCAGATCTCGTGCAGGTCACAGGAGCGGCATCCGACGGGGCCCGCGCTCGCGCAGGCCGCGGATCCCGGGGTGCTTGATTTCATGGCGGTTCCGGGATTGATCGAAGTCAAGGGATCAGCGGCCTACACGCTACATGCAAGCGCCTGCATCGAAAATGATCCAGATCAAATGGGCCACCCGCGCGCGCAGCCGCGCGGCGCGTTCTGCTGCGCGCCCACGGACTTTCGTCGCCGCGATTGACCAGGATCAAGTCGTCCGGGTGGCCGCGGGCCGATACTGGCCACAAGAAGATTTCGAGGAGCCTCCAATGAGATTTCGCGGCCTGCTCGCAGTTTCCAGCTTGATAACGCTCGGCACGATGCCGTTCGCCGCCCTGGCGCATGGACCCGACAAGGCAGCCGACGCCTGCATCCGGGCATTCGTCGACAACTACGTACCCAAGGACCGCGCCGTTCGGGTCCGCAAACACACGCAGGCCCTCACGTCGTCTGGAATCCACGCCAGGCGATATGACTTCGACCTGAGCGCGAGACTGCGCACCGAAGGCGGCCAGCTCGTGACGGCGCGCTGCGTCGCGAGCGCGAATGGACAGGTGATCTCGCTGGAAGGCTGACCCTCGATCCCCGGCGCGGGCACGTTCCACCCTCCGCACGGCGCGTGCCCGCGCCGGGGCTTCCGCAATGACCAAACACAGCGCATATCGCGGTCTGCCGCTCGTCTACTCGTGCTCCGGATGTTCGAGCGCGGCGCAGCTCGCCAACCACGTGGCCGTTCGCCTGGATCGGGAACAACTCGCCGAGATGTCGTGCATCGCGGGTGTCGGCGGTGACGTCGAATCCCTCGTGAGGACCGCGACCTCCGAAAGGCCCATCGTCGCCCTCGACGGATGTCACCTGCAGTGCGTGAAGAACTGCCTGCGGCGACACGGGATCTCACCCACGCTGCACTACACGCTTTCGGAGCTCGGCATCCGCAAGCGATATCACGCCGAGTTCGACATCGGCGACGCTGCGCGCGTCTTCGAGCGTGTACGCGGCGATCTGCGATCGAATGAGGATGATGATCGCGTTGTCAGCGCGCAGGCAGGCGGGACGTAATCCGGCGCGGCCAGGACTTCGCCTGCGCCTTGCGATCCACGTCTCCCCGAAAGTTGAAGCACGCTGTCAGTTCACGGACGCGAGCTTTCCTCGTCTCAGGCCGCCAGTTCCATCACCGCGCATCGAGCGAAACATGGCAACGTTGTCAGCCGACTGGCGCATGAACCAGCCTTGCTCGGAAACCAGTGCTTTCGAGTCGCCCGCGTGCCCGAACCGCTATGGCCGACGCTGTCATCGCAGGCATCCGCATGGCGACCATGACGTATCGATTCGAATGATCGCGGGGCAGCGTTGTCAGCCCATTTGGCAACCAATCCATGTCGCGCGCCCGGCTAGGTAGTTAGCGCAATCTCCGTGGCACTCTCCCGCGTCGCTGGCAACGTTGTCAGCCGCGGCACTTCGGATAACACCTAACAACTTTTCCTTGACTGTGTTACCGCTATCGCGGTTAAGTACCCCGCCGCGAGTTAGCGGTAACATCCGGGGAGGTAAACAACTCAGGGAGCCTGAGTTTCGATTTTCCACCAGCTAATCAATCGTTTTTTGCGCCGGTCTGAATCTCGTCAACGGGCGCAATGAGAAGGGGGATTTCATGATTGTTAGTTTCAAGAAAAGACTCATGCTTGCGGCACTGGTCGGCGGC
>JAEZCR010000226.1 GCA_023433465.1 Pseudomonadota bacterium
TGATCGCGGCGATCACGATCGGCTACGGCATCTGGGCGCGTTCGCCCGGCAAGCCGCTGTTCATCATCATGACGCTCGTGATGATTCCGCTCGCCGTCACCGAGCTCGGTACGGACGGCTGGATCACGGCGATGATGACGCCGGCGATGGCGGAGATCGGTCTCTCGGGTGGCTGGGTGCTGATCTACGCGATGGCGCTGGTGCTCGTGCTGCGGCTGTTCGCCGGCCCGCTGGTGCACAAGTTCTCGCCGCTGGGATTGCTGGCCATCTCGGCTGCCATCGCGGCCGTGGGCCTGGTGCTGCTCTCCCAGACGACGGGGGTGATGCTGCTGGTGGCGGCCACCGTGTACGGCGTCGGCAAGGCGTTCTTCTGGCCGACGTCGCTGGGCGTGGTGTCCGAGCAGTCACCGCGTGGCGGCGCCATCACGCTGAACGTCGTGGCCGGCGTGGGCATGCTGGCCGCGGGCATCGTGGGTTCGCCCGTCATCGGTGGTGTGCAGGACCGCGCGATGGTCCAGCACATCGCCGAGCACGACGCGCGCAACAACACGCAGCTCTCGGCGGCCGTGACCGAGCAGCGCAGCGGCATGTTCGGCTCGTACACCGCCGTGGTGCCGGAGAAGCGCGCGGCGCTCTCGGCGGAAGATCAGGCGGTGGTCGCGAAGATCGACGCCGATTCGAAGCTCGAGGCGCTGCGCACGATCGCCTGGCTCCCGGTGATCATGCTGGTCGTCTACCTGTGCTTGATCCTCTGGTTCCGCAGCCGCGGCGGCTACAAGCCCGTGGTGCTCGACATCAAATAGGGACATTCCTCGTTTCCTGGCAAAAGGGGTCGGACCTCACGGGTCCGGCCCCTTTTCTTTACCGCGCGCACATGCAGTATCCTCGTCGGCAAATGGACGCGATCAAGGAAGCAGAGCTTGCGGGGTTCGATATGAGCCTCGTGGATGCGTCGTTGCGCTGTACACCCGAACAGCGAATTCTGCAGCATCAGCAAGCGTTGATGCTCGCATTGGAACTCGAGAAAGCTGGCCGAGCGCTGCGTGACGGAACTGAACGGACTCCTGCAGCGCCTGCTCGCAGCTGACATCGAATTCGTCATCGTCGGCGGATTCGGCGCGGTGCTTCATGGCTCGACCGTGGTGACGCGTGACCTTGATATCTGCGCCATTCTCACTGCCGCGAATGTGGAAAAGCTGCGCGAGGCTTTCAAGGACCTCCATCCAACGCATCGGCACAATCCGCGACGAATTTCCTTCATCGACAATCCCGCACCGGTTGTCGATCTCAAGAATCTCTATCTACAGACCGATCTCGGCGCGCTCGACGTGCTGTAATCGGGGACAGACTTGAAGTCTGTCCCCGCCTGCGACATCAGAAGCTGAACCGCACGCCCGCGCGCGGCAGGATGCCCCGCACCTCGTTGCCGATGAACTCCTCGTACTGCTCGTCCGTGAGATTGTCGACCGCCAGGTAGGCCTGGAACTTCGGCGACACCTGCCACGCCGCGCTCACGTCGATGCGCGTGTACGAATCCAGCCGCACGTCACCGGTCGGGATCGACGAATCACGCGCCGATCCGACGTACGTCGCCGCGGCCGAAAGCTCCAGCGCCGCGAACGGCGTCCAGTGCGCGCCGACGCCGCCGCGCCACTCGGGCCGGTTGCGCATCTGCTCACCCGTGCCCGCGATCTCGCTCTTCGCCTGCGTGACGCTCGCGTCGATCGCCCACTGTTCATTGAGGCCGACGCGCCCCGCGAGCTCGAAACCCTCGGTGTCCACGCGGTTGCGATTCACGAGCATCGGCGGCGGGCCCGCGTCGAAATCGATCGCGTTGCGGAACTCGCTGTCGAACCACGTGAAGCTGACACGGCCCGCGCCGCCGAGGATCTCCTGCGACAACTCGAGCTCGTACGATTCGCCGCGCTCCGGCACGAGATCCGGGTTGCCGACGATCGGATGTCCGAGCGCGTAGAAGCTCGGTAGTTTGAACGCCTTGCCCCACGCGCCCGCGATCGTGAAGCCGGAATCGCCCGCCTCGTAGGCCACGCGCACGCGCGGGCTCGTGACCGAGCTCGCGCCATCGGGATCGTCGATGCGCACGCCAAGCTGCGTCGAGAGGCCGATCTTCGACTCGATGCGCATCTCGGCGAACGGCGCCCAGGTGGTGCGCGTGAGCTCGAACGAGGTCGGCATCATGAAGCCGCCGCCGAAGTCGAGCGCGCCGTCGCTCGTGCCTTCCTCGCGCAGCCAGTCGACGCCGTACGCGAGTGTCACGCCTTCGAGCAGCTTCTGCGTGCCCGTGAAGGTGGCTGAGTATCGCGAGAGGTTCGTGTCCACGACGCTCGGCGGCACGCCGAACGGATCGCGCACGCCCGGCGCGATGCCGGGCGAATCGATGAGATCGTCGCGTTCGAAGTAGCCGAGCGTCATGCCGAACGTCGAATTGCCGATGCGGGTCGTGACGCCCGCGCCGAACAAGGTCTCGTCGGAATCTCGATGCTCCGTGTCCCGGATCGCGGCGAACTCGTAGCCACCGCTGTCGTCCGGCCAGCCCGCCCGTTCGGATTCGGAGAACCGGCCGGTGACGAACAGCGAGGTGTTCGCGCCGATCTCGGTATCGAAGCTGCCGGAGATGCGCTGCGATTCAAACTCGTTGCCGCGCACGACCTCACCCTGGTTCGTGTCGCTGACGCCGAGGTTCCAGTTGCCGTTGCCGACGGGACCGCCGGCCGACAATGCGAGCTCGCGCTGGTCGTACGCGCCCGCCGTCGCATCGAGCGCCGCGGTGGTTTTCTCGCGCGGCGCCTGGCGCGTGACGATGTTGATCACGCCCGCGAGCGCGTCGCCGCCGTACACGGCCGAATACGGGCCGCGCGCGATCTCGACGCGGTCGATATCCGCGACGTCGAGCGTCGAGAAATCGAACGATCCGCCGCGCGCGTTCGTCGGGTCGTTCACGCGCACGCCGTCCACCAGCACGAGCGTGTAGTTAGGATCCGCGCCGCGCACGTACAGCGAGCCGGTGCCGCCGCGGCCACCGACCTGGTCGACGTGCACGCCGGCCACGCGCCGCAATATGTCCGAGAGCTGCGCCGGCTTCTCGACGTCGAAATCCTCGCGTTTGAGCACCGTGACGTTCGCGCCGACGTCGTCGGGGTCAGTGGCAACACGCGAGCCGGTCACGATCACGGTCTCGCCCGGCGCGGCGCCCTGGGCGGCCTGCGACTCGGGTTGGGGGGAAGGGGTCACGGCGCCGCCACTGGCGGCGAGAACGGCAAGAAGCAAGCTCATTTTTTGTATCGATTCTCTCGGGTTGAGTAACGGAGGAAACCGGTTTCAGAAAGGAAATTTTCGGTTAGTGTAGCCGCCTCGGAGGGGTCCTCATGTCGAAGTTTTCCCGCCGCGCCGCTGCGGTACTGACCAGCATTGCCCTTGCAAGTTTCCCGATCGTCCATGCACAGGGGTCCGGAAACGCCGCCTTGCGCGACAACCCTGCCTGGAGGTCCGCCGACGGCGTAGTCACGCTCGAAGCGCCGCCATCGCGCGAAAACCCGCTGCAAACGCGCGCCGCGCTGGCCGACAGCATCGTGTCGTTCGAATACCTCGCGCCGAAGGGCGCGGGCGCGCGAGCCTATCTCCAGGGCCGCTACGTCATAGAACTCCCCGGCACGGGCGACTGGCAGAGCGTTGCCGTGCGTTTCCGCGCGCCGCGCATGGACGCTGGATTCAACAAGGTCGCGAACGCGCTGATGCTCGAGCTGAAGGTCGGCAATGAGGTGCGCCGCAACGTCGTGTTCGAGAAGCCGAGCGAGGGCGCGCGCTGGGACGCCGAAGACTTCCGCGGCCCCATCGTGTTCTACGTCCAGCAGGGACCGTTCTCGCTGCGCAACGTCTCGTTCGAGCCGGCGGACTTCGATCCGATCACGGTGCCGAGCGTCTCGGGCGGTGAGACGAACGAAAAAGAGCTCGTCGATTCCGTCGCGATGGGCAAGGAGTTGTTCCATTCGGTGGGATGCGAGGCCTGCCACCTCGTCGCGAAAGACGCCGCGGGTGTGAGCTCGGGTCCAAACCTGTTCGGATTGATGCGTCCCGACGCGCGCTCGCGTGAAGTCGTCGAAGGCGAGGGCCACCGCTTCCAGGTGAAGGCCAATCGCGACTACCTGTTCCGTTCGATCCGTGCGCCCGCGGACCAGCTCGCGGTCGCCGAAGATGGCCCGACACGCGGCGAAGCCTATCTACCCGTGATGCCCGCGTTCGCGCGCGAGATCCTCACCGACAAGCAGATCGACGCGCTGGGCGACTATCTCGCGACGCTCAACGAGCCCCGCGACCGCGGCCCGGTGATGCGGCTGGTCGATCAGACTCCCAGCGCACCTTACGACCCGATGGCGGACAGCCTGCAATGGTTGGTGAGCGACGAGGTCCGCCTGCAGCGCGGACCGCTGATCGGCACGTCGGGCCGAAGCATCCACGTCGGCAATCCCGGCGGAGTTCACTACTCGTTCGATCCACGCCTGCTCGCGGTCGTCAAGATCTGGCAGGGCGGTTTCCTCGACATGTCGGGCGAGCTCGTCAACCGCGGCAATCGCGGTCTCGCGCTCGGCCACGACAGCCGCGACATCTCGTTCGGCGAGCATGAATACCTGCTCGCGCCGCTGAATGCGGCGGGCAAACCAGTCGACTTCTCCTTCAAGGAAGGCAAGTTCGGGGACTTGGCCACGTTCAAGGCCGCGCTCGAGAGCAAGGAGGATCAGTTCGCCAGGATCGCCGCGCAGGATGCGCAATTCCTCGGCTATTCGCGCGATTCGCGCGACAAACTCGCGGCGCCGGTCTTCCGGTACCGGGTCGGGAAGAACGTCATCGAGACGTCGACCACGATTTCGAGCACGGGTGACCTCGCCATCCGGCTCAAGGGCAAGCTCGCGGCGGCGCAGTCGTTCGCGCTCAATCCGCTTCTGCTCAAGGGCGCGGCGGTGAGCGGTGGGGCACTCCAGGGCGATCGCCTGACGCTGCCCGCGGGTAATGCGGACGTGACGGTGCGCGCTTCGATCCCGGTCGCGGCAAATGCCTGGCGGCCGCCCGCGTCTACCTACTCGCACAAGCGAGCTCCGCTGGAGAAGACGCCGTCGACCGCGACCCTGCCGAACGGCTACAGCATCGAGAACTACTATCCGCCGAAGGACAACTACGGCCGCGATCAGCTGTTCGAGGCGCTGGGGCTCTCGCTCGCGAAGGACGGCACGATCGTGGTCGCGACCCGCACCGCCGGCATCTGGCGCATCGTGAACGGCGAGTGGCGTCTGTTCGCGGAAGGCCTCTTCGACAGCCTCGGCGTCGTGGTCGAAGATGGCAAGGGATTCACCGTCGTGGCGGGCCAGAAGGCCGAGATCACGCGGATCTCCGACACCAACGGCGACGGCGTCGCGGACAAGTACGACACCTTGTTCGACGCGCACTCGTATCACGCAAACTACCACAGCTACATGCACGGACCGGTGCGCGCGCCGGACGGGTCTTACTACTTTGCGCTCAACCTCGTGCACGACGGCACGGGTTCCGCGTACACAGCGGGTGGCAACGTCATGGGCACGTGGGGCGGCTTCAACGGCTGGACCATCCGCGTGAAACCCGACGGCACGTCCGAACTGTTCGCGAAGGGCCTGCGCAGCCCCGCCAGCGTGGGCGCGGGCCCCGACGGCCGCGTCTGGTACGCGGACAACCAGGGCGACTTCGTCGGCACATCGAAGTTGTTCGTGCTGAAGAAGGACGCGTTCTACGGCCACCCGGCCGGCCTCGTGGATCTGCCGGGCATGACGCCCGCGTCGCCCGAGATCACGTACGACAAGTGGGCGGACAGGCGCGAGAAGGCGATCGTCCTGTTCCCGCACAACCGCGTCGCGAACTCGCCGGGCAATCCGGCCTGGGTGACGACGAAGAAGTTCGGCCCGTTCGCGGGACAGATGCTGATCGGCGATCAGACGCAATCCAACTTGTTGCGCGTCGTCACCCAAGAGGTCGGCGACCAGGAGCAGGGCAGCGTCATGCCGTTCTTCGAGGGACTCGAGTCGGGCGTGATGCGTCCGCTGTTCCTGCCCGACGGCAGCCTGTTGCTGGGTCAGACCGGCCGCGGCTGGCAGGCCAAGGGCGGCAAGGTCGCGAGCCTGCAGCATGTGCGCTGGGACGGGAAGACCGTCGCGCCGGCGGTGACCGCGATGCTCGCGACGTCGAAGGGTTTCAAACTTCAGTTCACCCAGCCGCTCGGCAACGGCGTGAGCGTCGAACTACTCAAGACCGCGCTGTCGGTCGAGTCGTGGACCTATCGCGACGCGCCCGACTACGGCTCGCCCGAGCTCGATCTGCGCAAGGATGCGATCGCGTCGATCGACATCGCCGCGGATCGCAGGAGCGTGGACATCGCGCTGGCGTCGATCGACGTGCCGAACGTGCATCCGCGTCAGCTCGCCCGCGTGTATCACGCGAAGCTCGCGTCGCAGACACTGTTCGATGCGAACGCGCCGGCGGAGCTCAATGCGTATTACACGCTGTACGCGTTCCCGGAAGAGGCGAGCGTCAAAGGTCGGCGGTAAATCCGATCCCTCGGCCCGTTCGGGCCGAGGGATTCATCAGTTGGCGAAGTGCCGCCAGCATGATGGCAATCTGTTTGTCGTGACCCTGATATTTCCGCTCGAGTGCTTCGAGTTGTCGAACGAGATCCGCATCGGTGGCGAGCAGCTCGCGAAGCCGCACGAATGCGCGCACGACGTGAACACCCATTTCAATCGCGCGTTCGCTGTTGAGGACATTTGCAGCCTGGATGGCTCCATGTTCGGTGAATGCCCAAGGGGGTTTTCGATGCCCGCCTCGACCGGTCTTTGATGTCGCAATTTGCGATATCAAAGCTTCATGCTCCTCGGCGCTCAACAGGAAGGCGAAATCCGGAGGGAAGCGAGCCGAATTCCTTTTCACAGCCTCGTTCATGCGCGAAGTTGTAACGCCATAAAGTCCCGCGAGATTTCGATCGAGTATGACGCGCTGGCCGCGCAGCTCGAGAATGAGGCGAGGCAACGCGGCGATTTCGGCGGGTACTCTTGTAGCCATCGGAGTCGGCATTGTGTTCGGAAGCCGCTACTTTGCAGGCGCAAGGCGGAGATTGCGCCACGAGAAAAGCCGGCGTTCGACGAGAAACTGAAAGAAATCAGCCGCCATGCCAGCCCCCTAGTGAGCATGGACCGGCGCGCGCTTTCCTCGGCTGAATCTTCGTGCTTCAATCCGCCTCGCCAGACCCCCTTCGACCATCCAGGTGGTGACGCCATGAGCGAGACGAAGTGGAACCTTCACGGCCGCGAATTCGCGAACTGCAACTGCTCGTACGGTTGCCCCTGCCAGTTCAACGCGCTACCTACCTACGGTAATTGCTCCGCGGTAGTTGGAATCCAGATAGATCGAGGCCGCCACGGCGACGTCGAACTCGACGGCCTCAGGATCGCGGGTATCTTCCGTTATCCGGGCGCGATCCACATGGGCAACGGCGAGGCCGTGCCCATCGTCGACCAGCGCGCGGATGAGGCGCAGCGCAACGCGCTGCTGCGCATCATGAGCGGACAGGACACGCGCCCCGGTGCGACGATGTTCCAGGTGTTCTTCTCGATGTTGAGCAAGGTGCACGACCCCGTGTTCGCCGACATCGACTTCGAAGTGGACATCGACAAGCGCCGTGCGCGGTTGCGCGTTCCGGGATATATCGAGCAACGCGGAGAGCCGATCGTGAATCCGGTGAGCGGCGAAGAGCACCGGATCCGCATCGAGCCCGTCGGTGGTTTCGAATTCAAAAAGGCCGAGATCGGCCGCGGCTGGACGAAAGCAACCGGACCGATCAACTACGAGCTCACGGATTCGTACGGCCAGTTCGCGGAACTGCACCTGAACCAGGACGGCATCATCAACTGATGAACCGCGGGTTCATCCTGGGCGCGCTGATCGTCATCACCGCGCTCGCGCTTTCTTATATCTACTGGCTGGCCACCGGCTTCGACATGTCCGGCATGATGTCGCCGGAATTCATCCCCTGGTCGGCGTGGCACTTCGCGTTCATGTTCGCGATGTGGGCCGTGATGATGGTCGGCATGATGACGCCCTCGGTCGCGCCCATGGTGCTGCTGTACGCGCAGGTCGCGCGGCAGGGCGCCGCGCGCGGTCACGAGTTCGCGCCGCCCGGCTGGTTCGCGGCCGGCTATCTACTGGCCTGGACGGCGTTCGCACTGGCGGCCACGCTGTTGCAGTGGTTGCTCGAATGGCAGGCGCTGGTCACGCCGATGATGGCGGGCACGAGCCGTGGGATCGGAGCGGCATTGCTGATCGCCGCGGGCGTCTACCAGTTCCTGCCGATCAAGGACGCCTGCCTTTCGCAGTGCCGCGCGCCGCTGTCGTTCGTGCAGCGGCACGGTGGATTCCAACCGGGCGCGGGCGGGTCGTTGCGGCTGGGCTTCCTGCACGGCGCGTACTGCATCGGATGCTGCTGGATGCTCATGATCCTGTTGTTCGCGTTCGGGGTCATGAACCTGCTGTGGATAGCCGGCCTCATGGTCTACGTGCTGCTCGAGAAAGTCCTGCCGTATCCGCGCGTGGTGACCCGCGTCGCGGGAGTGGCGGCGATTGCGGGTGGGATCGCGCTGATTCTCACCTAGGCGCAGGCCGCTTTCGTACCGGAAGGGTGCACGTCCTACGACGCGAGTCGGCCTTCGAACATCAACGGGCAACGCGTGCCGGCGTAGTCTCCGCCACGATCCTCGCGGAACGAGTCAACTCCCGCAGCCTGGCTGCCCAACAAGGGCCCGTTTCCCATGAGCGCATACACATCCAGTTTGATGAAGCTTGCCGTCCCCGTGCTGGGACTCCTGGCTAGTCTCCCCGTCCTCGCGCAGCAGTCGATGCCCGCGACGGAAGATAGAGGTGCGGCTGAAGTCGCGCTGAGCAACGACACGATCCTGCTGCGTTACTACGACGACATCGAAGGCAGCGAGCGGCGACTGATGGGCAGCGGCTTCCTGAGCGAAGAGCGCGACATCGTGCTGACCGCGGGAATGCTGTGGCCCGTGGAGCTCGGCACGTATTTCGACATCGCGGTGGGCACTCAAGTGTATGCGGCGATGCTGGAAGAAGAGAACCAGGACGTGATGTCGGTGAGCATCGGCGCGGAGCTGCGCTGGTTCTTCGATCGGTCTCGGCGGTTCGCGATCTCCGGCCAGGCGTTCTACGGGCCCGACATCCTGACCTTCGGCACCGCCGACAAACTCTATGATCTGAGCGCCCGCGCGGAAATGCGGCTTTCGGACCGCATCATCGCGTTCGCCGGAATGCGTTGGTTCGAATTCGACCTCACCGAAGGCGCCGGCGAACGCACCTTGCAGGAAGAAGTCTTCATCGGAGTCCGCTATCGGCTGTGAAATGGGAAACGGGGAATGTCCCCATTTCCCATTTCCCATTTCCTTTGCTCAGGCGGCCTTTTTGATCAGGCCTTCGGCTTCCATGGCTTCCTTCACCTTCGGGCGGGCGGCGACGCGCGCCTGGAATTCCCGGATGGCCGGGTACTTCGAAAGGTCGACGTTGAGTGGGTTCGACCAGGCGAGCACGACGAAGAGATACGAGTCAGCGATCGTGAACGTGTCGCCCGTCAGGTATTTCTTGCCGGTAAGCTGCTTGTTCAGCCACTCGAACTTCTTCGCCAGATTGTCGAGCGAGAACTGCTTCACCGCCGGATCCGCGGTCGGGTTCCACAAGGGCGAAAAACCCTTGTGCACTTCGCTCGTGATGTAGTTCAACCATTCCTGGACGCGGTAGCGTTCGATCGTGCCGTTCTTCGGCGCGAGCCCGGAGTCGGGCTTCTGGTCCGCGAGGTACTGCATGATCGCGACGCCTTCCGTGAGCACCTGGCCGTTGTCAAGCTTCAACGCGGGCACCGCGCCCTTCGAGTTGATCGCATAGTAGTCGGATCCATCCTCGAGCTTCTTCGTCTTCGTGTCCGCGCGTTTGAGCTCGAAGGGCAGTCCCGCTTCGCGCAGGGTGATGTGAGAGGCGAGTGAGCAGGCGCCGGGGGAATAGTAAAGCTGCATGTCGTACTCCATTTGCACGTGTTTCGATTCAGGGTGCGCAAGTCTGGAGAGCCAACATGACGGACACAAGTACTTACCTGCTGGTAAGTACCCCGTAGGAGGGTACTTACCCACGGGTAAGTGTCCCATTACGAGCGCCGGGTGTGCTAGGGTCGCGGCCATGACAAGAACACCCTCACCGGACGTCTTCAACGCCTTGTGTCCCTCGCGTCGCGTGATGGCCGTGTTGGCCGAGAAGTGGACGCTCCTGGTCGTCGCGCAGCTCGCCGGTGGCCCGATGCGCACCGCGGAACTGCGCCGCAGTGTCGACGGCGTATCCGAGAAGATGCTGATCCAGACGCTGCGCAAGCTCGAGTCGTTCGGGCTAGTTAGCCGCCGCAGCTATCCGGAGCTGCCGCCGCGCGTGGAATATCGCCTGACGCCGCTCGGCCGTTCGCTGGCGCGCGTCGCGGGCCTCTTCGGCCGCTGGATCGAGCGCAACGTCGGCAGTCTGCTCAAGGCCGAACGCGACGCCGCCTGAAATCGGGGACATGAAATCGGGGACAGATCTATTTATTGACGATATCGCGCGAGGAGCCGACGGCGTCCCGCGCACG